>CAKTJM010000026.1 GCA_934567745.1 uncultured Eubacteriales bacterium
TCCTGGACGCCGACCTGTCCGGCTCCACGATGACCAAGGACTTCGCCAAGGCCCAGCCGGAGCGCTTCTTCGACATGGGCATCGCCGAGGCCAACATGGTCGGCGTCGCCGCCGGTCTGGCGACCTGCGGCAAGAAGCCCTTCGCGAATTCCTTCGCCATGTTCGCCGCCGGGCGCGCCTGGGAGCAGGTGCGCAACAGCGTCGCCTATCCCCGGCTGAACGTCAAGGTCGTCGGCTCCCACGGCGGGCTCTCCGTCGGTGAGGACGGTGCGACCCACCAGTGCATCGAGGACCTGGCCATCATGCGCGCCATCCCCGGCATGACCGTCCTGTGCCCCTGCGACGCCAACGAGATGCACGAGGCCGTCCGCGCCCTGCTGGCCTATGACGGCCCCGCCTACCTCCGTCTCGGCCGCCTGGCCGTCGAGAGCGTCACCGACAGCCTGCCCGGCTACCGGTTCGAGCTGGGCAAGGGCGTCCTCCTGCGCGACGGCGGCGACGTCACCGTCGTGGCCGTGGGCCTGATGGTCCAGCAGGCCCTGGCCGCCGCCGAGCTGCTGGCCGAGGAGGGCATCGACGTGCGCGTCATCGACATGCACACCATCAAGCCGCTCGACACCGAGATCCTGATCGCTGCGGCCCGCGAGACCGGCTGCATCGTCACCACCGAGGAGGCCAGCATCGTCGGCGGCCTCGGCAGCGCCGTCACCGAGGCACTGGCCGCAGTCTGCCCCGTGCCCGTCGTGCGGCACGGCGTCGAGGACGAGTTCGGCCGCTCCGGCGCCGCGCAGAAGGTCCTGGAGGCCTACGGCCTGACCGCCGCGGGCATCGCCGAGAAGGTCCGTGCGGCCCTCGCCATCAAGCAGGCCCTGACCCTCTGAGCCGAGATCTTGGCAGATCCGCCGGGACCGCCCGGTAGGATGAAATGAATTTTCCGCTTTTTTTTGTCTTGCATTTTCCATCCGGATGGATTAAAATGGGAGCCAAGGAAGCCAGTTCTTTCCAGATTAGGGAATACCCTACCTTTTCTGGCTGGAGATGGATGACGAGACCGAGTGCCTAAGGGGGCAGGTGAGCGGACGCAGTGAAAGGGAGCGCCGCAGTACCTGTGGCGCTCCGTTTTTTCACCCAGAGCTTCCTGAAAAAGGAGAAATTGAGAAAAAAAGGAGAGATACGCATGGAAACCATCGCAAGCATCAACAGCGCGATCAACAGCGTCGTCTGGGGACCTCCGATGCTCATCCTTCTGGTGGGCGCAGGCATCCTGCTGACCATCATGAACAAGGGCTTCCAGTTCCGGAAGTTCGGCTACGCCATGAAGAACACCATCGGCAAGATCTTCGACAAGAAGGAAGCTGGTGAGGGTGAGATCACCCCGTTCCAGGCCATGACCACCGCTCTGGCGGGCACCGTCGGCACCGGCAACATCGCCGGCATCACCGCGGCCGTCACCCTGGGTGGCCCCGGTTCTATCTTCTGGCTGTGGATCACCGCCCTCGTGGGCATGATGACCAAGTACTCCGAGGTCATGCTCGCCGTCAAGTACCGCGAGCGCAACAAGCTCGGCGACTGGGTCGGCGGCCCCATGTACTACATCCGCAACGGTCTTGGCAAGAACTGGAAGTGGCTGTCCGTCATCTTCTGTATCTTCGCCGCTCTCGCCGCCTTCGGCATCGGCAACGCCGTCCAGGTCGGCAACATCACCTCTGCCATCAACACCGTGTTCGTGTCCTTCGACCCCTCCTTCGAGGGCCAGAAGACCGTCAACTTCGTCCTTGGCATCGTCCTGGCCGTCCTGGTCGCCATCGTCCTCTTCGGCGGCGTCAAGCGTCTGGGCGCCGTCACCGAGAAGCTCGTCCCCTTCATGGCGGTCGTCTACATCGTGGCCTGCCTGGTCGTCATCGTTCGTTATGCCGGTACCCTCGGCGATGTCTTCCATGACATCTTCGTCGGCGCCTTCACTCCGTCCGGCATCACCGGCGGCGCGGTCGGCGGCATGATGCTCTGCATCACCTGGGGCGTCAAGCGCGGCGTCTTCTCCAACGAGGCCGGTCTCGGCTCCGCCCCCATCGCCCATGCCACCACCTCCGAGACCGAGCCGGTCCGCCAGGGCCTGTACGGCATCTTCGAGGTCTTCATGGACACCATCGTCATCTGCACCCTCACCGGTCTGGCTCTCCTGTGCGGCTTCTATGGCGCCGGTCTCGACCTGCACTATGGCACCCAGGGCTACACCGATATGAACGCCACCGCGCTCGGCACGGTGTTCACGCCGCAGGGCGGCTCGCTGGTCATCGCGATCGGCATCGCGCTCTTCGCGTTCTCCACCGTCCTGAGCTGGGCGCTGTACGGCTCCCGCTGCTGCGAGTTCATCTTCGGCTCCAAGGCCATCAAGCCCTATCAGATCGTCTTCGTGGTCGTCGTCTTCATCGGCGCGGTCATGGATCTGGGCCTGGCCTGGGACATCGCCGATACCCTCAACGGCCTGATGGCCATCCCGAACCTGATCGGTGTCATCGGCCTGTCCGGCGTCGTCGTGAAGACCACCAAGGAGTTCTTCGCCTCCGGCAAGCATCTCGAAGACAAGTAAGAGACGCCGTCGCTGTCTCTCATCCCCATTTTCCAGATCGGACCCGCGAGACCATAGGTCTCGCGGGTCCTTTTTATCATACAGTATCTGGCACAATTGGAAGGTGGTGACAAAATGCAGCAAAAATCTGGCGGAATTGCACAGACAGGGCGGGGGGAGCGGCGAAAAAACGAACACGATCGTGCATTGCGCTGTGTGGGGTCCATGCCGTATACTGAAAACTGTAGAAATCGATGGTTTGCGGTTGACAGATATTGACAATGCTTGGAAAGAAGGGGAACCAAGCGGGGTCCTGCCGCCGCGGATCGGAGAGAAGAGAAAAGGAGAGAGAAAAGCATGGAAATGATTGCAAGCATCAACAGTGCGATCAATGGTGTCGTCTGGGGACCTCCGATGCTCATCCTTCTGGTGGGCGCGGGCATCCTGCTGACTATCATGAACAAGGGCTTCCAGTTCCGGAAGTTCGGCTACGCCATGAAGAACACCATCGGCAAGATCTTCGACAAGAAGGAAGCTGGTGAGGGTGAGATCACCCCGTTCCAGGCCATGACCACCGCTCTGGCGGGCACCGTCGGCACCGGCAACATCGCCGGCATCACCGCGGCCGTCACCCTGGGTGGCCCCGGTTCTATCTTCTGGCTGTGGATCACCGCCCTCGTGGGCATGATGACCAAGTACTCCGAGGTCATGCTCGCCGTCAAGTACCGCGAGCGCAACAAGCTCGGCGACTGGGTCGGCGGCCCCATGTACTACATCCGCAACGGTCTTGGCAAGAACTGGAAGTGGCTGTCCGTCATCTTCTGTATCTTCGCCGCTCTCGCCGCCTTCGGCATCGGCAACGCCGTCCAGGTCGGCAACATCACCTCTGCCATCAACACCGTGTTCGTGTCCTTCGACCCCTCCTTCGAGGGCCAGAAGACCGTCAACTTCGTCCTTGGCATCGTCCTGGCCGTCCTGGTCGCCATCGTCCTCTTCGGCGGCGTCAAGCGTCTGGGCGCCGTCACCGAGAAGCTCGTCCCCTTCATGGCGGTCGTCTACATCGTGGCCTGCCTGGTCGTCATCGTTCGTTATGCCGGTACCCTCGGCGATGTCTTCCATGACATCTTCGTCGGCGCCTTCACTCCGTCCGGCATCACCGGCGGCGCGGTCGGCGGCATGATGCTCTGCATCACCTGGGGCGTCAAGCGCGGCGTCTTCTCCAACGAGGCCGGTCTCGGCTCCGCCCCCATCGCCCATGCCACCACCTCCGAGACCGAGCCGGTCCGCCAGGGCCTGTACGGCATCTTCGAGGTCTTCATGGACACCATCGTCATCTGCACCCTCACCGGTCTGGCTCTCCTGTGCGGCTTCTATGGCGCCGGTCTCGACCTGCACTATGGCACCCAGGGCTACACCGATATGAACGCCACCGCGCTCGGCACGGTGTTCACGCCGCAGGGCGGCTCGCTGGTCATCGCGATCGGCATCGCGCTCTTCGCGTTCTCCACCGTCCTGAGCTGGGCGCTGTACGGCTCCCGCTGCTGCGAGTTCATCTTCGGCTCCAAGGCCATCAAGCCCTATCAGATCGTCTTCGTGGTCGTCGTCTTCATCGGCGCGGTCATGGATCTGGGCCTGGCCTGGGACATCGCCGATACCCTCAACGGCCTGATGGCCATCCCGAACCTGATCGGTGTCATCGGCCTGTCCGGCGTCGTCGTGAAGACCACCAAGGAGTTCTTCGCCTCCGGCAAGCATCTCGAAGACAAGTGAGCTCCCTGCGAGCGCGCATCCTGTCTCATCTTAAAAACCACGGACCGGTCCCCGGTCCGTGGTTTTTTCATGGTGCTTTTTCCCGTGGGACCAAAGAGGGGGAATATGTACAGAGGGGGCGCAGGAAAGTCCAGGAATATCCACGATATGGCCCTTGCGGGATGGGGCGGACTATGGTATGCTTTAAGGGTGAAAAAAAGAGAGCTTTTTGTTACTGACGGAAGTGGATGGACCACAGGGAGCAAAAGGGATACGGTTGCCGACCGTCTGGGCAGTTCTAACTTCAAAAGGGAGGAGTTGGACTGCCGTTTTTCGTTTTTATGGCGGCGGCCGCAGCCCGGGAAAGAACAAGGGAAAGAGAAACGGAAAGAAAGGAAAGGGATGGTCGTATGAAAAAAGTCGGGATCATCATGGGCAGTGACAGCGATCTGCCCGTGGTGGAGAAGGCCATGGACAAGCTGCGCGCGTTCGGCGTGCCGTTCGAGGTCCATGTCTACTCCGCCCACCGCACCCCCGAGGAGGCCCGCGCCTTCTCCGCCGGGGCCAGAGAGGCGGGCTTCGGTGTGCTGATCGCCGCAGCGGGCAAGGCCGCGCACCTGGCCGGTGCCCTGGCCGCGAACACCACGCTGCCGGTCATCGGGATCCCCGTGAAGTCGTCCACGCTGGACGGGCTGGACGCCCTGCTGTCCACCGTCCAGATGCCGACCGGGATCCCCGTGGCGACGGTCGCCATCGACGGGGCCGCCAACGCAGCGCTCCTGGCCATGGAGATGCTGTCCATCTCCGACGACGGCCTAGCCGCGCGCCTGGCCCAGGCCCGCGCCGAGGAGAGCGCGCAGGTCCTGGAGAAGAGCGCACGGATCGAAGCACAGTTCAACACACAGCATTGAAAGGGAGGGCATGACCTATGGGTGGATTTTGCGGTGCGATCTCCGATCGCGACATCGTGGTAGACGTTTTCTTTGGGACCGATTATCATTCTCATCTCGGTACCAGCCGGGCCGGTATGGCCGCGTGGGACCCTGAGCTGGGCTTCCAGCGGGAGATCCATAACATCGAGAACGCCCCCTTCCGGACCAAGTTCGACCGGACCGTCGGCGAGATGAAGGGCAAGATCGCCATGGGCGCGATCAGCGACACCGACCCCCAGCCGCTGCTGGTGCGGTCGATCCACGGGACCTATGCCATCTCCGTGATTGGCATCATCCGCAACGAGGAGGCGCTCATCACCGAGCTGCTCGCCTCCGAGGACGGCCACTTCGACGCCATGAGCGGCGGCCGCGTCAACTCCAACGAGCTGGTGGCCGCGCTGATCAGCCAGAAGGCGACCATCGAGGAGGGCATCCGCTATGCCCAGCAGAAGGTCGAGGGCACCGTCTCGGTCCTCATCATGGAGAAGGACTGCCTGATCGCGGGCCGCGATCTGATGGGCCGCCTGCCGATTCACATCGGCCAGGACGAGGAGGGCTGCTGCGTGTCCTTCGAGACCTTCGCCTATCAGAAGCTGGGCTATCACGACACCTATGAGCTCGGCCCGGCCGAGGTCGTGAAGATCACGGCGAAGGGCTGGGAGGTCCTGCTGCCGCCGGAGGAGGAGATGCGTGTCTGCTCCTTCCTGTGGACCTATTACGGCTATCCCAACTCCAACTACGAGGGCGTGAACGTCGAGAAGATGCGCTATCGCAACGGCCGGATCCTGGCGCGGACCGACCGCGAGAACGGCGTGGCGCAGGACATCGACACGGTCAGCGGCGTGCCGGACTCCGGCACCCCCCACGCGATCGGCTACTCCAACGAGAGCCACGTCCCCTTCGGCCGCCCGTTCATCAAGTACACCCCCACCTGGCCGCGGAGCTTCATGCCCACCACCCAGCGGGAGCGCAACATGGTGGCCAAGATGAAGCAGATCCCCGTCAAGGAGCTGATCGAGGACCAGAAGCTCCTGCTCGTGGACGACAGCATCGTGCGCGGCACCCAGCTGCGCGAGACGGTCGAGTTCCTGTATGAGAACGGCGCGAAGGAGGTCCACATCCGGTCCGCCTGCCCGCCGATCATGTATGGCTGCAAGTACCTCAACTTCTCCAGCAGCAAGTCCGAGATGGAGCTGCTGGCCCGCCGGGTCATCTTCGCCCTGGAGGGGGACGAGGGCTTCCAGCACATCGACGAATACGCAGACGCCAAGACGGAGCGCGGCAGGAAGCTGCGCCAGACCATCTGCGACGATCTGCACTTCACCTCTCTGGAGTTCCAGTCGCTCGAGGGCCTCGTCGAGGCCATCGGGCTGCCGGAGCGCAAGCTCTGCACCTATTGCTGGAACGGGAAAGAATGATCATGTGACCAGCTTCGGAGCCCGCGTTTCGCCACGGGCTCCGAAGTGACCATGTCGGCAGCGGCGCAGGGCCGCCCGGCGTGGACCGGGACCGCTGCGGGGCGGCCGCGCCCCGACAAAACTTTTGAGATAGGACGGTAGAACTATGGATACGAGATCCAGATCCGACAGCTACGCCGCCGCCGGTGTGGACATCACCGCCGGATACCGGGCCGTGGAGCTGATGAAGAGCCACATCGCCCGCACCATGACCGCCGGGGCGCTCTCCGACATCGGCGGCTTCGGCGGCCTGTTCGCGCTCGACATGACCGGGCTGACCCAGCCGGTGCTGGTCTCCGGCACCGACGGCGTGGGCACCAAGCTCAAGCTGGCCTTCCTGATGGACCGGCACGACACGGTGGGCATCGACTGCGTGGCCATGTGCGTGAACGACATCATCTGCTGCGGGGCGAAGCCGCTGTTCTTCCTCGACTACATCGCCTGCGGGAAGAACGTCCCCGAGAAGATCGCCCAGATCGTCTCCGGCGTGGCCGAGGGCTGCGTCCAGGCGGGCGCGGCGCTGATCGGCGGCGAGACCGCCGAGATGCCCGGCTTCTACCCCGTGGACGAGTACGACCTGGCGGGCTTCTCCGTCGGTGTGGTCGATAAGGCCAAGGTCTTCGACAAGTCCGCCATCCGCCCCGGCGACGTGGTGATCGGCCTGCCCTCCTCCGGGGTCCACTCCAACGGCTTCTCCCTGGTGCGCAAGGTCCTGGACGTTGCGCACGCCGACTTGCACGCCCCGATGGACGAGCTGGGCGGCAAGAGCCTCGGCGAGACCCTGCTCACCCCGACGCGCATCTACGTCAAGAGCATCCTGGCCCTGGCCGAGGCCGTCACGGTGAAGTCCGTCTCCCACGTGACGGGCGGCGGGTTCTATGAGAACATCCCGCGCAGTCTGCCGAAGGGGATGACCGCGAAGCTCCGCCGCGCGGACGTGCCGGTGCTGCCCATCTTCGACCTGATCGCCCGGCGCGGCGACATCCCGGAGCGGGAGATGTTCAACACCTTCAACATGGGCATCGGCATGACCGTGGTGGTCGCCGCCGAGGAGGCCGACCGCGCCATGGATGCCCTGCGCGCAGCGGGGGAGGCCCCCGTGCGGCTCGGGGAGATCGTCCCCGGTGAGGAGGGCGTCATCCTGTGGTGAAGACGAAGATCGCCGTGCTGGTCTCGGGCGGCGGCACGAACCTCCAGGCCCTACTCGACGCCCAGGCGGCCGGGCGGCTGGCCGCGGGCGAGATCGTCCTCGTCGTCGCGAGCAACCGCAGCGCCTACGCGCTCGAGCGCGCGGCCCGGGCCGGGATCGACCACGTGGTGTGCAGCCGGAAGGAGCTCGGCTCCCAGGCGGCCTTCGAGGCCGCGATCGACGCGGCGCTGGCGGAGCACGGGGTCGAGCTGATCGTCCTGGCCGGGTTCTTGAGCATCCTGAGCGAGGCGTTCACGCGGCGGTGGCCGCGCCGGATCCTGAACGTCCACCCGTCGCTGATCCCGTCCTTCTGCGGACAGGGCTATTACGGCCTGCGGGTCCACGAGGCGGCGCTGGCGTACGGCGTGAAGGTAACGGGCGCGACGGTACACTTCGTCAACGAGGTGCCGGACGGGGGCGAGATCCTGCTGCAAAAGGCAGTCGAGGTCCGGCCCGGCGACACCCCTGAGATCCTGCAACGGCGGGTGATGGAGCAGGCCGAGTGGGTGCTGCTCCCCCAGGCCGTGCAGCAGATCGCGGAAGAGATCGGGAAGGAGAAAGAAGAAGGATGAACGGATACGAGACGCACGAGCTGACCAAGCTCCTCTCCGCAGACCCCTATCCGGGGCGCGGCATCGTCCTCGGGACGAGCGAGGACGGCAAGCGGTCCGTCGTGGCCTATTTCATCATGGGCCGCAGCGAGAACAGCCGCAACCGCATCTTCGTGCAGGAGCCGGACGGCATCCGCACCGAGGCCTACGACCCGGCGAAGCTCGCCGACCCCAGCCTCATCATCTACCACCCCGTCCGCCAGATCGGGCGGGCGCTGATCGTCACGAACGGCGACCAGACCGAAACGGTCCGCGACTTCCTAGAGCGCGGCCTGACCTTCGAGGACGCCCTGCGCACCCGGCAGTTCGAGCCGGACGGGCCGAACTGGACCCCGCGCATCTCCGGCCTCCTCAGCCCGGACGGGAGCTATAAGCTCTCCATCCTCAAGAGCGCCGACGCGGCCGGGACGGCCTGCGCGCGCCAGACCTTTGAATATCCTGCCCTGCCCGGCGTGGGGCATTTCCTACACACCTATGTCGGCGACGGCGACCCGCTGCCGACCTTCCGGGGCGAGCCGGAGCGCGTGGCGATCCGGGGCGGGCTGGAGGAGCTGACCCGGAGCATCTGGGAGAGCCTCGACGCGAGCAACCGCATCTCCCTCTACGTGCGCATGACCGACCGGGAGACCGGCCGGTATGAAGAGAAGCTCATCAACGGACACGAGTGAGGTGTGCATATGAAGACGATGGAACTGAAATACGGCTGCAACCCCAACCAGAAGCCCGCCAGCATCTCCGTCAGCGACGGCCGTGACCTGCCGCTGACCGTGCTCAACGGCCGCCCTGGCTACATCAACCTCCTCGATGCGCTCAACTCCTGGCAGCTCGTGCGGGAGCTGAAGGCCGCGACCGGCCTGCCCGCCGCGGCGAGCTTCAAGCACGTCTCGCCCGCCGGGGCCGCCGTGGGCCTGCCCCTGTCCGACGTGGACCGGCAGATGTACTTCGTCGAGCCCGACGCGGAGCTGACCCCGCTGGCCTGCGCCTACATCCGGGCGCGCGGGGCCGACCGGCTGTGCTCCTACGGCGACTGGGCGGCGCTGAGCGACGTCTGTGACGCCGCGACGGCCGCCTACCTCAAGCCGGAGGTCTCCGACGGCATCATCGCCCCCGGCTACACCCCCGAGGCGCTGGCGATCCTGAAGAGCAAGAAGAAGGGCGGCTACAACGTCGTCCAGATCGACCCCGATTACGTCCCCGCCCCCCAGGAGCACAAGGACGTCTTCGGCATCACCTTCGAGCAGGGCCGCAATGAGATCGTGCTCGACGAGAGCCTGCTTGGGGATATCGTGACCGCGGAGAAGGACCTCCCGGCCGAAGCCCGCCGCGACATGCTCGTGGCGCTCATCACCCTGAAATACACCCAGTCGAACTCCGTCTGCTACGTCAAGGATGGGCAGGCGATCGGCGTCGGGGCCGGGCAGCAGAGCCGCATCCACTGCACCCGCCTGGCCGGGACCAAGGCCGACAACTGGTGGCTGCGCCAGCACCCGAAGACGCTGGCCCTGCCGTTCCTCGACGGCATCCGCCGCCCCGACAGGGACAACGCGATCGACATCTACCTCTCCGACGAGTACGAGGACGACCTCGCCGACGGCGTCTGGCAGACCAAGTACAAGGTCCGGCCCGAGCCGCTCACCGCGGAGGAGAAGAAGGCCTGGATCGCGCAGCAGTCCGGCCTGACCGTGGGCAGCGACGCCTTCTTCCCCTTCGGGGACAACGTCGAGCGCGCCCACAAGTCCGGCGTGCAGTACATCGTGGAGCCGGGCGGCTCCATCCGGGACGACCACGTCATCGCGACGGCCGACAAGTACCACATGGTCATGGCCTTCACGGGCGTGCGGCTGTTCCACCACTGAGCGGAGGGAAGGATCTATGGACATCTTAGTCGTAGGCGGTGGCGGCCGGGAGCACGCCATCATCAAGTGCCTGAAGAAGAGCCCCCGCGTCGGGACCATCTACGCCGCGCCCGGCAACGGCGGCATCGCCGCCGACGCCGTCTGCACGGACATCGGGGCGAAGGACCTCGACGCCATCACGGCCTTCGCCGTGGAGAAGCAGATCGGCTTCGCGGTCGTCGCGCCGGACGACCCCCTCGTCCTCGGGGCGGTGGACCGCCTGGAGGAGAAGGGCATCCCGTGCTTCGGCCCGAACAAGGCCGCCGCGATCCTGGAGGGGAGCAAGGTCTTCTCCAAGGACCTGATGAAGAAGTACGGCATCCCCACCGCGGCGTATGAGGTCTTCGACGACATGGAGGCCGCGCTGCGCTATCTGGAGACCTGCCCGATCCCCACTGTGGTCAAGGCCGACGGCCTGGCCCTCGGCAAGGGCGTGACCGTGGCCGAGACCCGTGAGCAGGCCATGGCCGCCGTCCGCGCCGCGATGGAGGACAAGGTCTTCGGCGCGAGCGGGGAGCACATCGTCATCGAGGAGTTCCTCACCGGGCCGGAGGTGTCGGTCCTGTCCTTCACGGACGGGAAGACCATGGTCCCCATGGTCTCCTCGATGGACCACAAGCGCGTCGGCGACGGCGACGTCGGCCCGAACACCGGCGGCATGGGCACCGTGGCCCCCAACCCCTATTACACCGACGCCGTCGCGGCGGAGTGCATGGAGACCATCTTCCTGCCGACGATGCGCGCGATGAACGCCGAGGGCCGGACCTTCAAGGGCTGCCTCTACTTCGGCCTGATGCTCACCCCGAACGGGCCGAAGGTCATCGAGTACAACTGCCGCTTCGGCGACCCGGAGACCCAGGTGGTCCTGCCGCTGCTCGAGAGCGACCTGCTGACCGTCATGGAGGCCACCGCACAGGGCACGCTCGACCAGGTGGACGTCTCCTTCCGCAGTGGGAGCGCCTGCTGCGTGGTCCTGGCCTCCCAGGGCTATCCGGTCCAGTATGAGAAGGGCTTCCCCATCACGATCCCGGCGGACCTCGACGCGGAGGTCTACGTCGCCGGGGCGAAGCGGGACGGGGACCGGCTCGTGACCTCCGGCGGGCGCGTACTGGGCGTGACGGCCCTGGGCGACACGCTGGAGGAGGCGATCGCGCGGGCCTACACCGCCGCGGACCGCATCAGCTTCCAGGGCGCCTACTGCCGCCGGGACATCGGCCAGCGGGCCCTGCGCGCGAAGAAAGAAGTGGAGTGAGAGAACGAAAATGGTATATCGGATCTATGTAGAGAAGAGGCCCGGCCTCACCGCAGAAGCCGACGCTCTGGCAGCGGACATCCGCACCCTGCTGGGCATCGCATCGTTGGACGGCCTGCGGCTGTTCAACCGCTATGACGTAGAGCACATCGACAAGGCGCTCTTCGACCGCAGCGTCGAGACGATCCTGTCCGAGCCGCAGCTCGACCTGGTGCGCACCGACCTGCCCGAGGGCGGCCTGACCTTCGCGGTCGAGTATCTGCCCGGCCAGTTCGATCAGCGCGCCGACTCCGCCGCCCAGTGTATCCAGATGCTCTCCCAGGGCGAGCGGCCCCTGGTCCGCTCCGCGCGGGTGTACCAGCTCCTGGGCGACCTGTCCGGGGAGGAGATCGCGAAGATCAAGAAGTACCTCATCAACCCCGTCGAGTCCCGCGAGGCCTCGCTCGACCCGGTCGAGACCCTCACCGTGGCCTATGACCGCCCCGAGACCGTCGCGGCCCTGACCGGGTTCCGCGCACTCGACGAGGACGGTCTGGCGCAGATGATCGCGGACTACGGCCTGGCGATGGACCGGGACGATCTGCGCTTCTGCCGCGACTACTTCACCGAGGAGGGCCGCGACCCGACGATCACCGAGCTGCGCGTCATCGACACCTATTGGTCGGACCACTGCCGGCACACGACCTTCCTGACCACCATCGACGAGGCGACCTTCGACAGCCCCGTCCTCCAGCAGACCTATGAGGACTATCTGGCCGTCCGCAAGAACCTGGGCCGCACGAAGCCCATCAACCTGATGGACATCGGCACGATCGTGGCCAAGCACCTCAAAAAGAAGGGCAAGCTCTCCAAGCTGGACGAGTCCGAGGAGATCAACGCCTGCACGGTCAAGATCAAGGTACATACCGAGCAGGGCAAGGAGGACTGGCTCCTCCTGTTCAAAAACGAGACCCACAACCACCCGACCGAGATCGAGCCGTTCGGCGGCGCGGCGACCTGCGTGGGCGGCGCGATCCGCGATCCGCTCTCCGGGCGGTCCTATGTCTACAGCGCGATGCGCGTGACCGGCGCGGCCGATCCGCTCCAGCCCATCGCGGAGACCATGCCGGGCAAGCTGCCCCAGCGGACCATCGTGACGAAGGCCGCCGCGGGCTACAGCTCCTACGGCAACCAGATCGGTCTGGCCACGGGCCAGGTCGATGAGATCTATCACCCCGGCTATGCCGCCAAGCGCATGGAGATCGGCGCGGTGGTCGGCGCGGCCCCCGCGGCGAACGTCCGGCGGGAGCGCCCGCAGCCCGGCGACGTCGTGATCCTCCTGGGCGGCCGTACCGGCCGCGACGGCTGCGGCGGCGCGACCGGCTCCTCCAAGTCCCACACGACGGAGTCCCTGGAGACCTGCGGGGCCGAGGTGCAGAAGGGCAACGCCCCCGAGGAGCGCAAGCTCCAGCGCCTCTTCCGCGATCCGGAGGCCTCCCGCCTCATCAAGCGCTGCAACGATTTCGGCGCGGGCGGCGTGTCCGTGGCGATCGGCGAGCTGGCCGAGGGCCTGATGATCGACCTCGACCGCGTGCCGAAGAAGTACGAGGGCCTCGACGGCACCGAGCTGGCCATCAGCGAGTCCCAGGAGCGCATGGCCGTGGTCGTCGCCGAGCAGGATGCCGCCCGCTTCCAGGAGCTGGCCGACCGCGAGAACCTGGAGAGCACCGTCGTGGCGCGCGTCACCGACAAGGGCCGCCTGACCATGACCTGGAACGGCAGCACCATCGTCGATATCTCCCGCGCCTTCCTCGACACGAACGGCGTCGAGAAGCACGTCACCGCCCACGCGGTCCAGCCGGAGTCCATCCTCAAGGATCAGGTCACCGGCTTCTCCAAGGGGCTGATGGACCTGGCCGGGGACCTGAACGTCTGCTCCAAGCGCGGCCTGTCCGAGCGGTTCGACTCCACCATCGGGGCCGGGACCGTCCTGATGCCCTTCGGCGGCAAGCACCAGCTCACCCCCATCCAGGCGATGGTCAACAAGATCTCCCGCGAGGAGGGCGAGACCGACACCTGCTCGCTGATGGCCTGGGGCTATAACCCCTACATCACCGAGCGCAGCCCCTATCACGGGGCCTATCTGGCGGTCGTCGAGTCCCTGTCCAAGCTCGTCGCCACCGGCGCGGACCTGAAGGAGACCTACCTGAGCTTCCAGGAGTACTTCGAGAAGCTCGGCCAGGACCCGGCGCGCTGGGGCAAGCCCCTCGCCGCCCTGCTGGGCGCGTTCCGCGCGCAGAAGGAGCTGGAGGTCGCGGCCATCGGCGGCAAGGACTCCATGAGCGGCAGCTTCGAGCAGCTCCACGTCCCGCCCACCCTCGTCTCCTTCGCCGTGACCACCGAGCGCGTCGGGGACATCCTCTCGCCGGAGTTCAAGGGCGCGGGCCACCGCGTCGTGTGGCTCTGCCCGGAGTACGGCCCCGACGGCCTGCCCAACGCGGAGTCCCTGAAGAAGGTCTTCCAGACCGTCAGCCGCCTGCGCAAGAAGGGCAAGGTCCTCGCCGCCTACACCACCGGCTTCGGCGGCGTGGCGGAGGCCGTGCTGAAGATGTCCCTCGGCAACGCGATCGGCCTGCGCTTCGACGACGGCTGCACCCTCGACGAGCTGTTCGGCTATTCCTACGGCTCCTTCGTCCTGGAGCTGGCCGACGAGAAGGAGACCGTCGGTCTGCCCCTCGGCGTGACCACGGAGACGCCCGACCTGAGCTGGCGCGACCAGACCGTCGCGGGCGCCGACCTCCTGGCGGCGTACGAGGGCAAGCTGGAGCCGATCTACCCCTGCAACATCACGCAGGACATCGGCGATCTGCCCACCTTCACCTATGAGGCCGACGGCTGGAAGAAGCCGCGGATCCAGATCGCCCGTCCCCGCGTCCTGATCCCGGTCTTCCCGGGCACGAACTGCGAGTACGACGCGGCCCGCGCGGTCCGCGCGGCCGGGGCCGAGCCGGAGATCTTCGTCGTGCGCAACCGCACGGCCGAGGAGATCGCCCAGTCCGTCGCCGACGCGGCGGCGCGCCTGGGGGAGAGCCAGATGGTCTTCCTCCCCGGCGGCTTCTCCGGCGGCGACGAGCCGGACGGCTCCGCCAAGTTCATCACGACCTTCTTCCGCAACCCGCGGATGAAGGACGCCGTCCACGCGCTGCTGCACGACCGCGACGGCCTGATGCTCGGCGTCTGCAACGGCTTCCAGGCCCTGATCAAGCTGGGCCTCGTGCCGTACGGCGAGATCATCGACACCGACGAGACCTGCCCGACCCTCACCTTCAACCTGATCGGGCGGCACCAGTCCCGCCTGGTCCGCACGCGGGTGGCCTCGAACAAGTCCCCGTGGCTCATGCACACCAAGCCCGGTGAGATCTACACCGTGCCCATCTCCCACGGCGAGGGCCGCTTCCTCGCCTCCGACGCGCTGATCCGCGAGCTGGCCGCCAACGGCCAGATCGCCACCCAGTACGTCGATCTCGACGGGGCCCCCACCGCCGACGTCCGCTTCGACCCGAACGGCTCGGCCTGCGCCATCGAGGGCATCACCTCGCCGGACGGCCGCGTCCTCGGCAAGATGGGCCACACCGAGCGCATCGGGGCCGGTCTGTACCGGAACGTCCCCGGCGACTATGACATGCACCTGTTCACCTCCGCGGTGGAATACTTCAAATGACACGAACGAAACAGGAAGGAGGAACGCCCAATGGCTCACTACTACACCGAACCCTCCCACACCTTCAGTGAATATCTCCTGGTGCCGGGGTTCACCTCCGAGGAATGCATCCCGGACAACGTCTCCCTCAAGACGCCCCTGGTCAAGTACCGCAAGGGCGAGGAGGAGTGCCCCATCAGCCTGAACATCCCGATGGTCTCCGCCATCATGCAGGCCGTATCCAACGACACCCTGGCCATCGCCCTGGCCAAGGAGGGCGGCATGTCCTTCATCTACGGCTCCCAGTCCATCGAGGACGAGGCCGCCATGGTCCGCCGCGTCAAGGGCAGCAAGGCCGGGTTCGTCGTCAGCGCCTCGAACCTCACGCCCGACGCGACCCTGCGCGACGTGCTGGAGCTGAAGGAGCGCAACGGCTTCTCCACCATCGCCATCACCGAGGACGCCACCCCCAACGGCAAGCTCCTCGGCCTGGTCACCAGCCGCGACTACCGCGTGACCCGCATGAGCGAGGATCTGTGCGTGCGCGAGTTCATGACCCCCCGTGCGAAGCTGGTGACGGCCCCCGCCGCCACCACGCTCAAGGAGGCCAACGACATCATCTGGGACCACAAGCTCAACGCCCTGCCCATCGTGGACGACGAGGACCATCTGCTGTACTTCGTCTTCCGCAAGGACTACGCCGAGCACAAGGAGCACCCCCTGGCGCTCCAGGACGAGAACAAGCGCTATCTGGTCGGCGCGGGCATCAACTCCAAGGACTACGCCGAGCGCATCCCCGCGCTCGTCGAGGCCGGGGCCGACGTGCTGTGCATCGACTCCTCCGAGGGCTACTCCATCTGGCAGAAGCGGACCATCGACTACGTCCGGGCGACCTATGGCGACACCGTCAAGATCGGCGCGGGCAACGTGGTCGACCGCGAGGGCTTCCGCTATCTGGCGGAGGCCGGAGCGGACTTCGTCAAGGTCGGCATCGGCGGCGGGTCCATCTGCATCACCCGCGAGACGAAGGGCATCGGCCGCGGCCAGGCCACGGCCCTGATCGAGGTCGCGGCAGCCCGGGA
>CAKTJM010000027.1 GCA_934567745.1 uncultured Eubacteriales bacterium
TCTTTCATCACCCTTGTCCATTCTACCATATCTATCAGAAAAAGCCCAGCTCCAGCCGGACTTTTTCGACACGCTGAGACCTCCCGACCGTATGTCGGGAGGTCTTTTTGCCCGGGCCGGATGGTTGAGTTTTTGATGGTGCTATGATAGGATGATACCTGCTCTTGAAGGAGGGCCCTGCCATGTCGAATGATTTTCGTTTTTTGATCTACGAATCTGCGGAGGAGGACGTTTCCGTCAATGCCGTCATCAAGGACGAGGACGTCTGGCTGAGCCAAAGGGGCATGGCAGAGCTGTTCGGCTGCTCAACGGACAACATCTCCCTGCACCTGAAGAACATATACGCAGAGGGCGAGCTGACCGAATCCGCAACCACCGAGGAATTCTCGGTGGTTCAAAAGGAAGGGACTCGGAACGTCACCCGGAGGACGAGGTTCTATGACCTCGATGCCATCATCTCCGTCGGCTACCGCGTCAATTCCCATCGTGCCACCCGGTTCCGCATCTGGGCGACCGGCGTCCTGAGGGAATACATGATCAAGGGCTTCGTTCTCGACGATGCCCGCCTGAAGCAGGGGAAGGCCGCCTTCGGGACGGACTACTTCCGGGAGCTGCTGGAGCGTGTCCGCTCGATCCGCGCCAGCGAACGCCGGATCTGGCAGCAGATCACGGACATCTTCGCCGAGTGCAGCATCGACTACGACAGGGATCCCAAGGTCACTCGGGACTTCTATGCGATGGTGCAGAACAAGTTCCACTATGCCATCACAGGTCAGACCGCCGCGGAGATCGTCTATACCAACGCCGACCACACGAAGGAGCACATGGGGCTGACCACCTGGAAGAA
Source organism: uncultured Eubacteriales bacterium (assembly GCA_934567745.1). GTDB lineage: Bacteria > Bacillota > Clostridia > Oscillospirales > Oscillospiraceae > Evtepia. The sequence goes on from CAKTJM010000027.1 coordinate 848, forward strand.
CGCGCCGGATGGGCGCGTCCTGCGGTCCGATGTCACCGTCGCGAAGGACTATCTGTCGGAAAAGGAGATCCGGCAGCTGGAACGCACGGTCTCCGGATACTTCGACTACATCGAGGACCTGATCGAACGGGAGAACACCTTCTCCATGGAGGGCTTCGCCGAGAGCATCAACAAGTTCCTCGCGTTCCGGGAATACAAGATCCTCTGCGGCAAGGGCCGTATCTCCATGAAGGCCGCCGCCAAAAGGGCCGGCGAGGAATATGACGTGTTCAACAAGACGCAGAAGATCACCTCTGATTTCGACCGGGAGATCCGGCAGCTGTTGGATCGGGACTGATCCCGCACAGGATCGGCGCTGCCTCCCTTCGTTTCTCTTGACAGCGCCCGGAAAGCACTGTATAATACTTTCGATCAAGATCCAACCGGAAAGGAGCTGTTTTCCGTCATGAAGAGGATCCAGACCCTGGAGACCCGCGACCTGGCCAAGAGCCTCAAGACCGGCGGCTGCGGTGAGTGCCAGACCTCCTGCCAGTCTGCCTGCAAGACCTCCTGCGGCCTTGCCAACCAGCAGTGCGAGAACGCCGCTCGCTGAGCGACCGCCTGCCCTGAACGAGGAGAGCCGCCGCCTGATCTCAGATCCGGCGGCGCTTTTTTCTATCCATCCGGCCCCCGGCGGCCAGACGAAGGAGGATCGTCCATGATCCATCAGTATGAGCTCAACGGCTATCACATCGTCCTCGATGTCTACAGCGGCGCCGTCCACGTCGTCGATGAGGTCGCCTATGACATGATCGCCCTCTACGAGTCCACCCCCCACGACGAGATCGTCGCGCGGATGCTCGCAAGATACGGCGATCGCCCCGACATCGACGAGGCCGAGCTGCGCGCCTGTCTCGACGACATCGCCGCCCTGGTCGCCGACGGGAAGCTCTTCTCCCGCGACCTCTGGGCCGACGTCGAGCAGGAGGCCTTCGAGCACACCAAGCCCGTCCTCAAGGCGCTCTGTCTCCACGTCGCCCACACCTGCAACCTGACCTGCGACTACTGCTTCGCCAGCCAGGGCCGCTACCACGGCGACCGGGCGCTCATGACCTTCGAGGTCGGCAAGCAGGCCCTCGATTTCCTGATCCGCTCCTCCGGCAGCCGCGTCAACCTGGAGGTCGATTTCTTCGGCGGCGAGCCGCTGATGGACTGGGACGTCGTCAAGCAGCTCGTGCGCTACGCCCGCACCCAGGAGCCGCTGTACCATAAGAATTTCCGCTTCACCCTCACCACGAACGGGATGCTCCTCGACGACGAGGTCACGGAGTTCTGCAACCGGGAGATGCACAACGTCGTGCTCAGTCTCGACGGCCGCAAGGAGGTCCACGACCGCCTGCGCTGCGACTACGCCGGGCACGGGAGCTATGACCGCATCGTGCCGAAGTTCCAGCGGTTCGTGCAGCAGCGCGGCGATCGCGGGTATTATATGCGGGGGACCTTCACCCACGACAACGTGGATTTCACGAACGACATCTTCCACATGGCCGACCTCGGCTTCACCGAGCTGAGCATGGAGCCGGTCGTCTGTCCCCCCACCGACCCCTGGGCCCTGACCGAGGAGGATCTGCCGAAGCTCATGGAGCAGTACGAGATCCTCGCTCTGGACATGCTCCGCCGCGAGCGCGAGGGCAGGCCCATCACCTTCTACCACTACATGCTCGACCTCTCCGGCGGACCGTGCCTGCACAAGCGGATGTCCGGCTGCGGCTCGGGCACCGAATACCTGGCCGTCACGCCCTGGGGCGAGCTCTTCCCCTGCCACCAGTTCGTCAACGACCCCGCCTATTCCATGGGCAACGTCTGGGACGGCATCACCGCCCCGGAGCTGGGGAAGAAGTTCCACCGCTGCAACGTAGTGGCCAATCCGGCCTGTCACGACTGCTGGGCGCGGCTCTACTGCGCCGGCGGCTGCGCGGCCAACGCCTACCACGCCAGCGGCGACATCAACGGCGTCTACGAATACGGCTGCGAGCTGTTCAAGAAGCGCATCGAATGCGCCATCATGATGCAGGTCGCCCGACAGGACACTCAGGAGGCATGATCGTATGGAAGTCAAGCAGATCCTTTACACCGGTGCGGACACCGAGGACGTGACCCGCATCATGGAGGAGGCCGAGAAGAAGATGGCCGCCAAGGGCTGGCGCGAGGGCAAGGTCGATATGCTCAGCTCCGCCACCATCCAGGTCAGCTACTACCGCGGCCCCGAGGAGGAAGAAGAGGAAGACGACGACTGAAAGGAGGCCACACCATGGCACTTGGTCTGATCGTGGGGATCGTGTTCATCGCAGCGGTCCTGATCGTCCAGAAGAAGCAGAAGGACGACGACGAATGATGCGGAAGCTCCGCCGTGCCCTGCTCGCCCTGCTGATCGTCTGCGCCGTGCTGGCCGGACTGGTCCTGGGCGGGAGCGGCTGGGTCGTCTGGCAGGGGCGCGACCGCGTGCTCTCGGAGGAGGACGCGCCCGGCGCGCCCTTCGACTGCATCCTGGTGCTCGGCTGCGGCGTCTACGCCGACGGCACCCCCACCCCGATGCTCAACGACCGCATCCATACCGGCGCGGCGCTCTATGCGCACGGCTGGTCCGGCACCGTCCTCATGAGCGGTGACAACCGCGCCGAGGACTACAACGAGGTCGGCACCATGCGCACCGTCGCCGAGGGGCTCGGCGTCCCGGTGGAGGCCATCGTCTGCGACGGGGCCGGGCTGTCCACCTACGACAGTCTCTACCGCGCGCGGGACGTCTACGGCGCGCGGCGGGTCGTCATCGTCACCCAGCGGTACCATCTCTACCGAGCGCTCTACCTCGCCCGCTCGCTCGGGCTGGACGCCTGGGGCGTGCCCGCCGCCGACGTGCGCTACGCGGGGCAGCTCCTGCGCGACGTGCGCGAGATCGCCGCCCGGGACAAGGCGCTGGTCTGGTCCATCCTCCAGCCGCCCCCCGCCGTGCTCGACTGAGACGGTCGAAAGGGCCCTCTCCACCGTACCCATCATACGCCCCCTGATCGCCCCGGCCAAGGCCGGGGCGATCGTTCATTTCCTCCAAAAACGCCCGCGCGGCCACGGCGCGAATTGGACCGGGGCCGCGCGGAAAACGCATGACTTCCTATCGAACGTGTGGTAAAATGGAAAGGCGTATATCCCCGCATAAATTATGACGCACCGCGTCTTTGATAGAAGGAAAGGAAAACGCCATGAAAGAATTCAAGGGAAGCAGCAGCTACGTCGTCTCCGAGGACCTGCTGCGCATCGTGAACATCTCCATCGCTCTCCAGAAGCCCCTGCTCATCAAGGGCGAGCCGGGCACCGGCAAGACCATGCTCGCCGAGGCCATCTCCGAGGCCCTCGGCAAGAAGCTGATCATCTGGAACATCAAGTCCACCACCAAGGCCCAGGACGGCCTGTACGTCTACGACACCGTCCAGCGTCTCTACGACAGCCAGTTCGGCGGCGAGGGCGTCGATGACATCCGCAAGTACATCAAGCTCGGCAAGCTCGGCGAGGCCTTCTCCGCCGAGGACCAGGTCATCCTGCTGATCGACGAGATCGACAAGGCCGACCTGGAGTTCCCCAACGACCTGCTGTGGGAGCTGGACAAGATGGAGTTCTACATCCCCGAGACCAAGGAGACCATCTCCGCCAAGCAGCGCCCCATCGTCATCATCACCTCCAACGCCGAGAAGGAGCTGCCCGACGCCTTCCTGCGCCGCTGCATCTTCCACTACATCGCCTTCCCCGACCAGGCCATGATGAGCCAGATCGTCCACGCGCACTACCCCGACATCGAGGACCATCTGCTGACGAAGGCCATGCAGGCGTTCTATCAGATCCGCGACCTGCCGACCGTCGCGAAGAAGCCCTCTACCTCCGAGCTGCTCGACTGGCTCCAGGCGCTGCGTCTGGGCGGGGTCGATCCGGAGAAGATCGAGGCCGAGCTGCCCTACTCCGGCATCCTGCTGAAGAAGACCGAGGACCTCACCGCCGTGAAGACCGCCAAGACGCGCGTCAAGAACGGCTACCGCTGGTGAGCGCGCGCCGCGCCGCCGCCTGAGGAAGGAGAAGACACCGTGTTTACCGACCTGTTTTACCTCCTGCGGGCACGGGGGCTGGAGGTCTCCCTGAACGAGTGGCTGTCGCTGATGGAAGCGCTCGAGCGCGGCCTGTGCCGCAACAGCCTCTTGGAGTTCTACTACGTCAGCCGCGCGATCCTGGTGAAGACCGAGGCCGACTTCGACAAGTTCGACGAGATCTTCCTGGAGTACTTCGACCGCATCCAGCACATCGAGGACATCCCCCAGGAGCTGATGGACTGGCTCCACGACCCCAAGAACATGAAGAAATACGACCAGGACGAGGTGGATGCCCGCACCAACTTCGACCTGGAGAAGCTCCGCCAGATGCTCGAGGAGCGTCTGCGCGAGCAGCACGAGCGCCACGACGGCGGCCAGTACTGGATCGGCACCGGCGGCACCTCCGCCATGGGCCACTCCGGCTACGCCAAGACCGGCATCCGCGTGGGCGGCGAGAGCGTCCACCGCCACGCCCTCCAGGTCGCCGGGGAGCGTGAGTTCCGCGACTTCCGCGAGGACAACGTGCTCGACCAGCGGTCGTTCCAGCTGGCCTTCCGCCGCCTGCGGCAGATGACCACCCGCCAGGACGGCCCCATGGACGTGCTCAACCTCGACCGCACGATCGACGAGACGTGCAGCAACGCCGGGTACCTCCACCTGGAGTTCGACCGGCCGCGCACGAACGACATCCGCGTGATGCTGCTCTTCGACTCCGGCGGGTCGATGGCGCCCTACGCCCGGCTGTGCAGCCAGCTCTTCCAGGCCGTCGACCGCGCGAACAACTTCAAGGACCTGAAGATCTACTACTTCCACAACATCTGGTACTCCGAGCTGTTCACCGATCCCCGCTGCGCCTATGGGGAGAGCGTCCCCACCCAGTGGGTCATCAACAACCTCAGCCGGGAGTACAAGGTCATCGTCGTGGGCGACGCGTCCATGGCCCCGTCCGAGATGACCTGGATCGGCGGGAGCAGCTATTACAACCGCTACAATGCGGAGACCGGTCTGACCTGGCTCAACCGGTTCCACGCCCGCTTTGAGAAGATGGTGTGGTTCAACCCCATCCCCGAGGCGATGTGGGAATACGACTACGGCTATCAGACCATCGAGATGATCCGCAACGCCGTGGACATGTACCAGCTCACCGTCGAGGGGCTGGCCCGCGGCCTGAAGAAGCTGGTCGCCGCGAGATGAGCCCCGATCGGGGCCGGAGGAGGGGAACGTGATGGCCCGAAGGAAGAAAAAACTCTCCAAGCGCGCCGCCAGCCTCATCCGTACCGTGGCGATCCTGGTCGGCTGCCTGCTGGCCACGATGGCGATCCTCCGGGCCGCCATCGGGCCGTTCGACGGGCCCGGCGGGACCTCGATGATCCCGCCGTCCCTCGTCTACACCCTGCTGATCCTGCTGTACGCCGTCGCCGCCGTGGCGGTGCTGCTCTACCAGCGGATCCGCGACCGGTCGGTGCGCCAACGGCTCGACCGGGCGGCCGCCCGCAACGACTCGCTCATCAACGCCGCCCTGCCCGGCGCGGATGTCCAGATCTTCGAGCTGCTGCCGGACGGTATGATCCGGCTGCTCATCCCCGGCGGGGGGCAGGGCCAGCCGCTCAAGACCACCATCGGCACGCCCCGTCGGCTGCTGACCTACCTCAACTGCTCCCTGCAATGGGAGCCGGCCTTCCAGGCGGCCCTCGACCAGGCCGCCCTCGGCCAGGACGGCGAGCTGGAGTTCCAGACCCTCGACGAGGAGGAGACCTGGATCGAGCTGCGCGTCGAGCCGCTGCCGGACAGCGAGGAGACCACCGCCATCGGCACGATCCGCAACGTCACGGAGCAGGTCCAGGCCCGGCACCGCAGCCAGGCCGCCGCCAAGCTCCTCGACCGGATGATGGACGGCACCATCGCCGGGATGGAGGTCTCGCTGGAGACCGACGCCTGGCGGATGCTCTGGGGCAGCAAGCCCTATGAGAAGCTCTTCCTCGGCGAGGACGTGCCGGAGACCTACAGCCGCTTCCTCTCCGACCGCGTCGCGCCGACGATCCACCCGAAGGACCGGGACGAATACTGCCGCACCATGGGGCGCAAGGACCTGCTGAGCCTCTTCCTCAGCGGGACGACCCACCACACCTTCGACTACCGCGTGAAGACCGACCAGGCGCCGGGCTATGAGTGGCACTCGTCGGACATGTACTTCTTCCGCGACTCGATGAACCGCGAGATCAAGTGCAACTTCCTCGTGCGCCAGGTCACCGAGGCCAAGCGGCAGGAGCTGGAGGAGAAGCGGCGGCTGGCCGAGAAGGAGCACGCCCTCTTCCTCCAGGCCAAGAAGCTGGTGGAGTCCGAGGACGAGCTGGACTTCGTGCAGGTGATCGCGGACTTCTATCAGGGCATCTACGTGGTGGACCTGAACGAGGACCGGGCGCGCAGCATCAAGGTCCCGGCCTATTTCTCGGCCCTGCTGGAGAAGGAGGACCAGAAGCTCGCCGCGACCATGGCCCGGTACGCCCGGGAGCTGGTCGCCCCGGAGTACGCCCGGATCTTCCGGGAGACGGTCCGCTACGACGGCCTGCGCCGCAGGCTGGACCGTGGGCGGAAGGTCGAGCTGACCTTCGAGAAGCTCGACCGCACCTGGCTGTGCATGCGGATCTTCCGGATGCCCGGCTACTGCGACGAGCGGCCGGTGACGCTGTGGGTCTTCGAGGACGAGACCACCACGGCCCGCCTGCGTCAGGAGGAGGAGCGGGCGAAGGTCACGGCCCGCGCGGCCGAGGCCGCCAACCAGGCCAAGTCGCAGTTCCTCGCGAACATGAGCCACGAGTTCCGCACGCCGCTCAACGCGATCCTGGGCATGTCGGAGCTGGGCCTGCGCGAGGAGCACAAGGAGGCCAAGGACAACTGCTTCCGGGACATCCGCACGAGCGGACGGAACCTGCTGGAGAACATCAACAGCATCCTCGACCTGTCCAAGATCGAGGCGGGCAAGATGGAGATCACCCCGCAGGAGTACCGGATCCTGTCCACCCTGCACGACACGATCACCGTGCTGCGGATGCGGGCGCAGGAGAAGAAGCTCTCCTTCGTGGCGCAGGTGGACGAGACGATCCCCGCCGTGCTGTTCGGCGACGACGTGAACATCAGCCACATCATCATGAACCTGGGCAGCAACGCCGTGAAATACACGCCCGAGGGCACCGTGACCATGACGGTCAACTGGGAGCCGGGCGAGGAGGACGGCGCGCTCGTCATCCACATGGAGGACACGGGCGTCGGCATCCGCCAGGAGGACATGCCCTTCCTCTTCGAGAGCTACGGGCGGCTGGACCGCAAGGCCAACCGCCACATCGAGGGCACCGGCCTGGGCCTGACCATCTGCCGCCAGCTCACGGAGCTGATGGGCGGCCAGATTGGCGTGGACAGCACCTACGGCGTCGGGAGCGACTTCTGGGTGCGCCTGCCGCAGAAGGTCGTCGATCCCACCCCCGGCGGCGCCTATCAGGACGGCGTCCGGAAGGAGAGCGACCTGCATTACAACACCTTCACCGCGCCGGAGGCGGTGGTGCTGGTGGTGGACGACCAGCCGATCAACCTGAAGGTCTGTCAGGGCCTGCTGCGGCCGTACGAGATGGCGGTGTACACCGCCCGCTCGGGCGAGGAGGCCCTGCGCCAGATGACGCAGGTGTGGCCGGACCTGGTGTTCATGGACCACATGATGCCGGACATGGACGGCGTGGAGACCACGGCGCGGATCCGCGAGATGGGCAAGAAGGACCCCTACTTCGCAGTGGTGCCGATCATCGCCCTGACGGCGAACGCCATGAAGGGCGTGCGGGAGTTCTTCCTCGAACAGGGCTTCAACGACTTCATCGCCAAGCCGGTCGAGATCGACCGGCTGGACGAGATGCTGCGCACCTGGCTGCCGGAGGACAAGCAGGAGGCGCGGCCGTTCGAGACCGGCCCGATCGAGCCGGAGCCGGTGCCCGAGGAGCTGCTGCACCTCTACGGCATCGACGCGGGCCAGGGCATGGCCTACTGCGGGACGGCGGACATCTACCGCAAGACGCTGGCGCTGTTCCGCGAGCAGATCCCCGGGCGGATCCGGAACATCGAGACGGCCCTCCATGAGGACCATCTGGAGAACTACGTCATCGAGGTCCACAGCCTCAAGAGCGCGGCGCGCTGGATCGGCGCGGCGAAGCTCGGCGACCTGGCCGAGGAGCTGGAGATGGCCGGGCGCGCGGGCGACAAGGACAAGATGGCCCAGGGCACGCCCGCCCTGTTGGCGCGCTACCAGACCATGGAGGAGACGCTGGCGGGGGTGTGAGCCCGCACGAAGATACGAAAAACGAGCTGTGGCATCGCCACAGCTCGTTTTTTCGTGGTTCAGTCCCCTTGGAGCGTCGCGATGGTCCGGGGCGGCTTCCCTCGGGTGCCGATGAGCCGCACGCCCGCGCGGTGGAGCCGCTCGACCGTCCGGACCAGGTCCTCCGTGACCTCCTCGCCCGGCGTGACCAGCGGGATCCCCGGCGGATAGGCCCAGAGATGCTCCGCCGCGACCGCGCCGACCGCCTCGGCCATGGGCCCCAGCCCGCTGCGGCCCATGGCCGCCTCCTCGATGCTGCACCGACGCGGCGGGAGCTGTCCCACCGCGTGGATCGGCCGCGCGCCGTCCGGCGCGGGGCCGTACTGCGCGTCGATCGCCAGCAGGGCGTCCGCCAGCCGCTGCGGCATGTCGTCGCCCGTGCCCAGGCCCGTCATCGCCACCGCGTAGTGGTCCAGCGCCATCTCCAGCTCGATCCTGTGGTCTCGGCGCAGGATCTCCCTCAGCGCCACGCCCGTCAGGGCGCTCCCTCGGGTCGAGATCAGGATCTTGGAGGGGTCCAGCCCCCACACGCCGTCATAGCGCCGCCCCGCCTCGGCCCCGTGGCCCAGCAGGCGCAGGTGCCGCAGGCCCCGCGCCCGCTCGTCGAAGTCGCGCAGCCGCGCGGCCCACGCGGCGAAGAGCGCCGCCCCGCGCTCCTCCAGCAGACGCACGCAGCCGTCCATCGATGCCATCAGCAGGTACGACGGGCTGCTCGACTGGAAGATCCCCGTCTGGCGCGTGACCTCCGCCACGGTCGGGCCGCGCCCGCTCACGTGGAGGATCGCCGTCTGCGTCAGGCTCGGCAGCAGCTTGTGCAGGCTGGCCGCGGCCAGGTCCGCGCCCGCCTGCATCGCGTTCCACGGGAACTCCGGCGCGAGGCCCAGATGCGCCCCGTGCGCCTCGTCCACCAGGACCGCCGCGCCGTGCGCGTGCGCCGCCGCGCAGATGCCCGCCGTGTCGCTGAGCACCCCGTCGTAGGTCGGGCTGGGGTAGACCACCAGCGTCGCCTCCGGATGCGCCGCCAGCGCCGCCGCGACCAGCTCCGGCGTGACCGAGCCGGTCACACCGAAGTCCTCCTCCACCGGCGGCAGGAGGTACACCGGCGTCAATCCGCACAGCTCCACCGCGTGGTAGATCGCCTTGTGGCAGTGCCGCGCCATCACGATCGTGTCGCCCCGCCGCGTCGCCGCGCGGACCGCCGCCAGCAGCGCCCCGGTCGAGCCGTTCACCTGGAACAGGCTCGCGCGGCTGTGCCACAGCCGCGCCGCGCGGTCCATGCTCTCCTTCAGGATGCCCTCCGCGTCGTGCAGGTCGTCGAAGCCCGGCAGCTCCGTGATGTCCAGCTCCGCCCCCAGCGCCGCCAGATAGGGCGCCAGCCCGGCCGCCTCCTTGTGTCCCGGCATGTGCAGGGACAGATAGCCCTCCTCATGATGCGCCCGCAGGCGTTCCAACAGGTCCATCGTCTCTCCTCCCACCTTCGTGTCCTAGTATTTAGAATAGTATATCAGCTCCCACCGGCCAACGCAAGGGCGGCATCTGGCCTGTCTGGCCATGCCGGATATCACCAGATCGACAGGTCAGTTCGTGTGGGACGGCCCGTTCTGACCTCACAAAAAACCTTCGTTTTGGGACTTTCGATATATCCAGCGGCATGGTACAGTATCCTCACCGACAAACCATCGTAAAGGAGACTTTCCTATGACCGCCAAGACCGCCGCCGTACAGACCAACTCGTCGGACAAGATCCGCGAGCTCGCCATCACCGCCATCAGCCTGGTGCTGGTGTACGTCTTCACCTCCGTCATCAACATCCGCCTCCCCATCGCCGCCAACGGCGGGCTCGTCCATCTCGGCAACGTGCCCCTGTTCATCGCCGCCATCCTCTTCGGCCGTAAGACCGGCATGATCGCGGGCGGCGTCGGCATGGCCCTCTTCGACCTGCTCAGCGGCTGGACCCTGTGGGCCCCGTTCACCCTCGTCATCGTCGGGGCCATGGGCTTCGTCGTCGGCACCATCTGCTATGGGAAGAAGTCCTACGCCCGCTATATCGTCGCGATGATCCTCGCCTGCGTCATCAAGATCGTCGGCTATTACATCGCCGAGGGCTTCATCTACGGCAACTGGATCGCCCCTGTCACCTCCATCCCCGGCAACCTCGTGCAGATCGGCGTGGCCGCCGCGATCGTCCTCGTCGTCATCGTCCCCCTGCGTGCAGCCGCAGAGCATACCATCCTGCGCAAGAACTGAGCCAAACGGTCTATATCTCGTGTCTCCCTCCCAGAGACCACCATTCGGAGCGTCGTCCATGCAAGAAGGGCGACGCTCCGATTCATTTTCTCGCGGAAATGATTTTTGTGCGATGCCGCAAATTTTATGCGCGATTTTTCAAAATAATTGTTGCATTTACAGAGAAGCCGTGCTATACTTTCAGATGCAAGAAGGGGAAGGATCCCCCTGGCAAGTGTCTTATTCCCGGCTGTCGGCACACAGACGAGAATAAAATATCAAAGAAGGAGCAAATATCATGAATGCTTATATCGAAAGCGTGATCGCCAACGTCAAGGCTAAGCACGGCAGCGAGCCCGAGTTCGTGCAGACCGTCGAGGAAGTCCTGAGCTCCCTGGACCCCGTCATCAGCGCCCATCCCGAGTATGAGGCCGTCGACCTCCTCGGCCGTATGGTCGAGCCCGAGCGTATGTTCACCTTCCGTGTCGTCTGGACCGACGATGCTGGCAAGACCCACACCAACATTGGTTATCGCTGCCAGTTCAACGGCGCCATCGGCCCCTACAAGGGCGGCCTGCGCTTCCAGCCCAACGTCTATCCCGGCATCATCAAGTTCCTCGGCTTCGAGCAGATTTTCAAGAACTCCCTGACCGGCCTGCCCATCGGCGGCGGCAAGGGCGGCGCTGACTTCGATCCCGCCGGCAAGTCCGACGCTGAGATCATGCGCTTCTGCCAGAGCTTCATGACCGCTCTGTATCGTTACATCGGGCCCGACATCGACGTTCCCGCTGGTGACATGGGCGTCGGCGGCCGCGAGATCGGCTTCCTGTATGGCCAGTATCGTCGCCTGAAGGGCGTCTTCGAGAATGGCGTCCTGACCGGCAAGGGCCTGTCCTATGGCGGCTCCCTGGCTCGTCCCGAGGCCACCGGTTACGGCGCTGTGTATTACACCGTCGAAGTCCTCAAGCACGAGGGCGAGACCATCAAGGGCAAGACCATCGCCGCTGCCGGCTTCGGCAACGTCACTTGGGGCATCTGCAAGAAGGCCATGCAGCTCGGCGCCAAGGTCATCACCCTGTCCGGCCCCGACGGCTATGTCTACGATCCCGACGGTGTCTGCACCGAAGAGAAGGTCGAGTACCTGCTCGAGATGCGTTCCTCCGGCCGCAACGTCGTCAAGGATTATGCCGACAAGTTCGGTGTTGAGTTCTTCCCCGGCCAGAAGCCTTGGGGCACCAAGTGCGACATCGTGATGCCTTCTGCTATGCAGAACGACGTCAACATGGAGCAGGCCAAGAAGATCGCTGAGTGCGGCGCGAAGTACTACATCGAGGTCGCCAACATGCCCACCACCAACGACGCTCTGAAGTTCCTCATGGAGCAGCCCAACATCATCGTGGCTCCCTCCAAGGCCGTCAACGCCGGTGGTGTCGGCGTCTCCGCTATGGAGATGTCCCAGAACTCCGAGCGCCTGTCCTGGACCGAGGAAGAGGTCGACGCTCAGCTGCAGAAGATGATGATCAACATCCACAAGGTCTCTGCTGAGGCTGCTGAGCAGTATGGCCTGGGCTACAACCTGGTCGCTGGCGGCAACATCGCTGGCTTCAAGAAGGTCGCTGAGGCTATGATGGAGCAGGGCATCTTCTAATTAGAAGCCCCATCTTCACAACGCTTACCCAAAGGGACCCGGTCGATAGACCGGGTCCCTTTCTTCTTCCCTTTCGACAGGCGAAGGCCCCCGGCCGCTGTGGTAGCGGCTGGGGGCCATTTTTTCATTCCACCGTGTTCTCCAATACGCCGATGCCCTCGATGGAGCAGGTCACCACGTCCCCGCGCTTGAGGAAGCGCGGCGGGTCGAAGCCCATGCCCACCCCCGCCGGGGTGCCCGTGGCGATGATCGTGCCCGCCTTCAGCGTCATCCCGCGCGTGAGCTCATGCAGGACGTAGGGGATCGAGAAGATCAGCTCGTCGGTCCGCGCATCCTGCCGCAGCTCGCCGTTGATCCACGTCCGGATCGCCTGCGCCGGGGGCTGCGCGAACTCGTCGCGCGTGACCAGGCACGGGCCCATCGGCGCGAAGCCGTCCAGCCCCTTGCCGAAGTACCACTGCTTGTGGCCCGTTTGCAGGTCCCGCGCGGAGACGTCGTTGACGATCGTGTACCCGAAGACGTAGTCGTAGGCGTCCTCCTCCGCGACATCGACCGCGTCGCGGCCCAGGACCACCGCCAGCTCCGTCTCATAGTCCAGCCGCTCCACCAGATCCAGATGGCCCGGCAGCGGCGCGCCCGGTCCGGGGCACCAGGTCGCCCGCTTGGAGAAATACACCGCCTGCTCCCGCGTGAACGCCGCCGCGTCATAGCGCTCCGCCTCCGCCTGGTGCTTGCGGTAGTTCATCCCCAGGCAGATGATGTCCTGCCGCGGCTGCGGGATCGGCGCGAGGATCCGGTCGGGCGTCAGCGTCCCCGGCTCCGCCGCGTGGCGGGCCAGGACCTCCGCCCGGTGCGCCGGGTCGTCCGTCAGCAGGTCGTTCATCGTCTCATACGGCAGGGCCGTCATCAGGCCCGCCGTGCCCGCCACGCAGACCAGCGCCTGGCCCGCGTGCTCGATCGTGTACAGCTTCATCTCACGCTCTCCTTTTCCGCCCAGCGGTCCACCGCCTCCAGCAGGCGCTCCACCGCCCGGCGCTCCGTCGCCCAGCTCGTGCTCAGCCGCGGGGCCGTGTGGTCCTCGTTCACCTTCCGCCAGCGCTTGAAGGCGAAGCTCTTCTCCAGGTACGCCACCAGATCGTCCGGCAGGATCGGGTACTGCTGGTTCGTCCAGGAGTCGTACAGCATCTCATAGCCGCGCTCCTCCAGCCCGCGCCGCAGGAGCATCGCCAGATCGTCCGCCTGCCGCGCCAGGTCGAAGTACAGGCCGTCCTCCAGCATCGCGCAGAACTGCACCCCCAGCAGCCGGCCCTTCGCCAGCAGGCCGCCGTGCTGCTTGATGAGATAGCGGAAATCCCGCCGCAGGGCCGGGTGGCGCAGCACCACCGCCTCGCCGAAGAGCATCCCCTGCTTCGTGCCGCCGATCGTGAAGGCGTCGCACAGCCGCGCCAGGTCCGGCAGGCCGACGTCGTTGCGCTCGCTCATCAGGCCGTAGCCCATCCGCGCCCCGTCGATGTACAGGATCAGCCCCAGCTCGTGACAGGTCCGGGCGATCTCCTCCAGCGCCACCAGGGAGTACAGGGTCCCGTTCTCCGTCGGCTGCGAGAGGTAGACCATCGCGGGCTGCACCGCGTGCTCGTGGGCCGGGTCGTTCCGGTGCGCCTCCCAGACGCGCCGGATGTCCAGCGCCGAGATCGTCCCGTCCGCGCTCGGCACGACCAGGACCTTGTGGCCCGCCGCCTCGATCGCGCCCGTCTCGCGGTTGGCGATGTGCGCGGTCGTCGCCGCGATCACGCCCTGATACGGCCGCAGGGCCGCGTCGATGACCGTCGCGTTCGCCTGCGTCCCGCCCACCAGGAAGTGGACGTCCAGGTCCTCCTCCTCGCACAGGTCGCAGATCAGGCCGCGGGCCTCCTCGCAGAAGCGGTCGTGCCCATAGCCGGGCGTCTGCTCCAGGTTCGTCTCGAACAGGCGCCGCAGGATACGCTCGTGCGCGCCCTCGGCGTAATCACATTCCAGTCGGATCATGTCTCGCCCTCCCTCGTTTCGTTCCTCCTCCATTATACGTGCTGGCCCCAAAAAGGTCAACGGGCACCTCTGGCACTTGACAGCGATCGCATCATAAGATAAGATATCCTTCAAAGATCGTAAAAAATAAGACCATGGCCCGATGCGCCATGGACAGAAAGAGAGGCAATCGACATGAGCGTGCTCCTGGACAAATTCGTCCTGACCCCCGCGCTGGACCGTATCGTCTCCAACAGTCCCAGCGTCATCATCCCCGACACGAAGGAGACCCTGTACGAGCTGATCTTCGGCAATGAGCACACCGACAAGATCGAGGTCTGCTATGACGTGGACGGCACCCTGGTGAAGGAAGCGACCGTCGTCCGCTGCAAGAACGGCGCTTCGGTCAACTTCGTCGAGGACTACATGCGCCGCCGCGACCCCGACTGTATGCGCATCGCCGACGACCTCCCCACCGACAAGCCCCGCTTCGAGGACGTCTACGGCTATGCGTTCGACGAGCTGCGGGAGGAGACCTACCGCTGGCTCACCCGGCAGGAGCTGATCCTCGTCCCCTTCAAGGCCGGCGGCTATGCCTACGGCTACGACGCCCTGCTGGTCTGCCCGCGCAACACGGCCTTCTTCGCCTTCGCGCTGGCACTGCTCCAGGCCTTCCTGAACGTGAAGGAGATCGAGGCCCCCTTCCAGCCCCGGGCGGTGGTCTATGTCGCGCCGCCGTTCCGCCACACCCACTTCAAGGGCCGCCAGGTCTGCGTCCACAGCCGTCACCCGGACCTGCACGAGGTCTTCGCCTACAACCTCTACCCCGGCCCCTCCGCCAAGAAGGGCATCTACAGCGTCCTGCTCGACATCGGCGAGCAGGAGGGCTGGGTCACCGCCCACGCCTCCGCCGCCCACATCATCACCCCGTATGAGAACGAGATGGTCATGATGCACGAGGGCGCCTCCGGCGGCGGCAAGAGCGAGCTGCTCCAGGACGTCCCCCGCGTCGCCGACGGCCGTGTCCTCCTGGGCACGAACACGGAGACGGGCGAGCAGGTCTACATCAGCATGAGCGACACCTGTACCATCGAGCCGGTCACGGACGACATGGCGCTCTGCCAGCCCGCCTATCAGCCCAAGAACGGCAAGCTGGCCGTCACCGACGGCGAGGACTGCTGGTTCGTCCGCGTGGACGGCATCACCGAA
>CAKTJM010000028.1 GCA_934567745.1 uncultured Eubacteriales bacterium
GGGTGACGGTGCCCTTTTCCGAATCATGATGCGTCTTGGCATACACGATGCTATCATTCTGCGTCGCGCTGACGAACGCCAGCTTGTCCTTGTTATACGTCACAGTCCACTTGCCGTTGGTGGCGAGCTTGTCGGCAGTGATGGAGATCTCGACCGAGGTAGACGCATCAGGACCGCTCGCGTCCTCGCCGCTCAGGACACTGATCGCAGGGGCCGCCATGGGGGTGGACTGGGGAGACTGCTGCTTATCCCAGCCGACGATCCTCAGGAGATCAGGCTTATCCATGGTCATGTTCCCCGTGTGGTAAAGGGCGGAAATGTTTTTCACAGTATAAGAGTTGTTATCGACCGTTACGGTGTTCAAATTGCCCACCGGTGTTGCGGAGAGGGTATCGCCATAAGTGAAATTCGTGAGGTCGATATACCAGATGGAGCCGGATACTTGATATAGACTCTGATACTGGTTGCTCCGGGCCACCAGGAGGCCAAAGCCGCCGTTCTCCATTTTGAGGAAGTCCATAGAAGTCGAGGTGACGGATTTCTCAGAATTTTGCTTGAACTCCGCCACCGTACCGATGGTGGTCCGGCAGAGGTGATAAGTGAGCGTCACGGTCTCGTCCTTCTCCGTTACTTCGGGGAACAGGATGATCTGTTGTAGCTCCGCTTCGGTGTCCTCATCATCCCGCGTCAGGGCGTAGTAAACATGGCAGGTGACATCCAAATCGCAATTGACAGAGAAATCCATGGAAATCGCGTTATTAGTTTTGCCCAGCGCCAGGGCCTCTCCCACCGTCAGGTCCCCCACATAGGTGATGGCAGAGTATTCGTTGATCCATTCGGATTGGTTGTTGGTGGTATCGTGGTCGAAACCAACCGGTTTTTTGCCATTAAAGTAGCAAATAAAGCTATTTCGGTCCACAAGGACCGGATAACCGGGGTCTGTTACAGACAGGTCACCATGCGTGATTTCCGAAGATGCCGGTGCGCCGGTCAAATCAGCGATGCAATGGTCATTACCGGTTGAGACCTCGTTGTACGAATACTCGGAATCAAAACAATAGTTTTTCAGACCAAACTGCCCCCAAAGCTTGTCCTGGGCGTAACCGCCGCCGAAGAAGTCCGCCCCGATTACTTTCTCCACGGAGGACACCGTGAGTTCCCCGCTGTTCTCAGCTTTCAGGTTGACCGTCGCCCATACGGATCCGGTGGAGTAGTCCGTCGTGCCGATCAGCACGCCCACCTCGCCCGACAGACTGGTATCGGGCCTGACGGTGACTTCAAAGGACTTGCTATCCTTATAGCTCTTGTCATCGATGGTGACGGTGGCTGTCGCGGTGATGGTCGCGGTGCCTTTGGCAACGCCCGTGATGGTGCCATTTTCCACTTCGGCAACGCCCGGATCGCTGGACGTCCACGTCCATACCACATCATCGGCACCGGGCTTGCTGTTGGTGACCAGACCAGCGGCGTCCGTACGGTACTGATACGCTTCGGCGGTCGCCGAGATGGTGTTCCCGGCTATGACAGAGGTCTCATTCGCTGTCAGGTAAACCTGCACGCCCGCCGTGCTCTTCTGCGTGTACTGATACAGCGAGTTGAGCACTACGCTATCACGCTGGGTCACAGTCACATAGTTGCCCGGATGAGCGGGATCGATCAGGTACAGGGCGGAACCGATATCGTCCCTGCCAAGCTCGCCTTCGGCCTTGGAAAAGTAAGTGGCCGCTACCAGCAGATATCCGCTGGCAGTATCATACAGCAGGGAAGCGCCGGAAAAATACTTTCCGTTAAGAAGGTAGGGGATAGAGACATCGCCGAGCTTCTTGAAACTGCTGACTGAGAGCTCTCCATTCGACATGCTCAAGGTGAAACTGTAAAGCTCACGACCACTCGTGATACCATAGAGGAGTTCATTGCCGTCAGTATCCTTCCCGGCAGCGGCGATGCCCACGATGCCCACCAGCTTGGGGAAATCTTTGGGGGTGGTGATCTTCTTATTATTCTCTCCATCCATCAGGAAGAAGGCAATGCCCCCGTTCGCGGTGGGGTCGGTGAAAACGCCCAGCAGCTGCCCATTCGAGAGGGTGGTGGCGTCCGTCCAGGTGGTGATATAATAAACCGAATCCGACGGGCACGGCTGTTTGCGGGCCACGAAGCTGTCCGGGTCCACCTGGATCAGGATATCGCCGGTATCGTCGCCCGAACGGGATGCACGCAGGACCAGATCCTCCCCGTTCAGCGCAGCTGCCTCGGGATAGATAATGGATTTGCTTGGGTCGCTTATGAACTCGTTCAGCGTGCCCCCAAATTTGTTGATGGTGGTGGTGGTTCCGACCAGCTTGCCGTCCTGGATCTCCAGACTGACCCAGCTGGGTCTCTCCGTGGGATCAATGGCGTTCCCATCGATCTGCATAGCGTTGACCTTGATGGCGGGTACATCATCCAATATCCGCTTGGCGTCCCAGGACGTGAGCTTGCCATCATTGTCCCTGTCATACGCCCCGTCCCCGTCCCCGACCGTGGTCTGATTTTTCACGACGCGGTCCAAAACGGCATTGACGTCGGCATGGGTATAGGTATCCGCCGCGAACGCTGCGCCGGGCAGCAGGCCCAGGCACAGCACCACCGCCAGGAGCGTGGACAGGATCCTTTTGCCCCATTGGGTACCCAATGGGGCATTGGCATATGCCAATGCGCATCGGTTCTTCTTCATCGGTGTTCCTCCTTCTCTCGTTCACAGGCCGCTGGCGAAGCGGCACACCTCATGGTCCGCCATGTCGCAGGTCCGGCCCGCCCCGTCCGTCCAGCGGATGGTGTGTCCATCCGTCGTCACGGAGCGCCAGACCTCCTCGTCCCGTAAGGGCGCGAACCGAGCTCCTTCCAGGCTCGGCCGCATGTTCACCAGCGTGATGCTCCCGCTGGCCCAGACCACGCGCAGGACGTAGTCCCTCTGCGCGGTCACGGCCTTGATGGGCGGTCCTGTCATCGTCAACCACCAGCTTTCCTTCGTTTTTGGGCAAAAAACTGCCACGATACCTTATCAGCATACCACGCCAAAACGGGAACGGTAGTGACCAAAGGTCACATCTTTCGGTCCCCGCCCCTCTTTTTCACCGCTCCTGCGCCCAGGCGGAGACGATGGCCGCCGCCACCGGCCCCAGGCCCGCGCCGGAGCCGCCCTGCTCGGCGACCAGGGCCACGGCGATCTGCGGGTCCTCCGCCGGGGCGAAGCAGACGAGGACGGCGTTCGACTCCCCGGCACCCTGCACCTGGGCGGACCCCGTCTTCGCCGCGGCCGTCACCGGCACCGCGCGGAACGCCGCCGCCAGCGAGCCGCTCTCCACCACGCGGACCATCCCCTCATGGATCGCCGCGAGGGCCGCCGGGTCGAGGTCCAGCCGCCCCGCCTGCCGGGGGACGTAGGCCCCCTCCCCCTCGACGCGCGCCAGCAGATGCGGCCGCCAGCGGGTGCCGCCGGTGGCCAGGGCTGCGGTCATCTGGGCGAGCTGGAGCGGGGTGGCGCGGTCGTTCTCCTGCCCGATGGCGGCGGAGAGGACGCTCCCCTCGTACCAGGTCCCGCCGAGCTTCGCCGTCGTCTCCGGCCCGGCGACGGACCCGGCCCGCTCG
The DNA here is from genome assembly GCA_934567745.1 of uncultured Eubacteriales bacterium. Taxonomy (GTDB): domain Bacteria; phylum Bacillota; class Clostridia; order Oscillospirales; family Oscillospiraceae; genus Evtepia. The sequence goes on from CAKTJM010000028.1 coordinate 3,628, forward strand.
CCCGCCAGCTCGATCCCCGTCGCGGCCCCCAGGCCGAGGGCGCGGGCGTAGTCGCCCAGCCGGTCGATGCCGACGCGCCGCCCGGCGTCGTAGAAGAAGATGTTGCAGGAGTCGGCGATGGCGTCCGCCACGGTCTCCCGCCCGTGCGTCCGGCCGGACTGGCGGTAGAGCCAGCACTGGGGCTGGGGGCTTTTGTAATACGTGTACCGCCCCGTGTCCAGGATCTCGGTCTCCGGCGTGAGGACGCCCTCGCCGAGGGCCGCGGCGGCGGTGACGAGCTTGAAGGTGGAGCCGGGGGCGTACAGCCCGCCGATGGCCCGGTCGAGCAGGGGCCGGGCGGGGTCGGCCGCCAGCGCGGCGTAGTCCGCCGAGAAGGTCGCCGTGTCGTACCCCGGCTCGCTCACCAGGGCGAGCACGCCGCCGTCGTGGACGTCCAGCACCACCGCCGCGCCCCCGACGGCCGCGGGGCGGTCGGCCAGATAGGCCGCCAGCGCGTCCTGCGCGGCCTGTTGGATCGAGCGGTCCAGGGTGAGGGTCACGTCCCGGCCCCGCTGGGGCGTGACGCGCCAGCTCGTGCGCGTCTCGCCGGTCGTGCGGTCCCGCTCGACGGCCCGCAGGCCGGGCGTGCCGTGGAGGAGGGCCTCGAAGGCGGCCTCCGCGCCGTCCTTGCCGACCAGAGCGTCCATGGGATAGCCCTCCTCGCGGTAGACCGCCCATTCCTCCCGGCTCATGGCCCCGACGCGTCCCACCGCATGGGGGGCCAGCGTGCCGGGGCCGACCCGCGCCGCCCGGACGGTGCAGCGCACGCCGTCGAGCGGCTCGGTCCGCAGGGCGACGGCCACGGTGTCCGGCACGCCGTCGATCCGGCCGCCGGTGCCGTCCCAGGCGAGTCCCGCCGCGCGGCAGAGCTGGACCAGCCGGGCGCGGACCGCGGCCGTGGTCCCCTCGTCCAGCACGACCGACCACGACGCGCGGTCCTCGGCGAGGGTCCGGCCGTCGCGGTCGAGCAGCCGCCCCCGCGCGGCGGGGACGGTCTCGACGGACAGGGTGGTCCGCTGGGCGCGGTCGAGATAGGCCGCGCCGTGGACCACCTGCGCCCCGCCCAGGAGGACGAGGCAGCCCGCCAGCATCGCCAAAAAGGCCCCCGAGAGCACCGGGAGCCTGTCGGATCGTTTCATCTCCTGCGCCTCCTTTCCCGCCGGGGGCCGGTGGCCCGCCAGCTCAGCCACACGAGCGGGGCCGCCGCCGCGGACAGCGCCCACGACCACGCCCCGGTCCGCGCGGCCAGCCCCCACGGCCAGCCGAGCGCCCCGTGCAGCACGGTCAGCAGGCCCTCCGCCGCCCCGAGGGCGACGGCGGTCCGGCCCCAGGTCCGCCACAGGCCGGGTCCGGCCCGGTCCGATCGGTCCGCTCCCGTCCCGGCCCACGCCCCGACCGCCGGCCAGAGCGCCACGGACCACGGCCCCGCGCCCAGCACGAGCTGACAAAGGCCCACGACCAGCCCGCACGCAGCCCCCTTGGCGGGGCCGCCCGCCAGCCCCGCGACCACGGCCAGACCGGGCAGGAGCACGGGCCGCACCGTCCCGAGCCGGTCGAGCACGGCGATCTGGACGGACAGACACACCGCCCCGGCCACGAGCAGCCGGAGCGTCCCCGATCCGCGCATCTCAGCCCCCCTCCCGCCAGCCGGTGACGAGGAAGACCTCACCCAGCCGGTCCAGGTCCGCCGCCGGGCGGAGCGACGCGGTCCGCGTCAGTCCGCCGGGGTCGTCCTCCAGCGCCGTGACCGTGCCGATCGTCAGCCCGCGCGGCCCGTCCGGGCCGTAGGTGACGATCCGCTCGCCGACCACCGCGCCGCCGTCCCCGCCGAGCCGGGTGAAGCACGGCCCGCCCGTCACGGCACCGATCGCGCCCGACGCGGCCCCCTGGCCGCCGAGGACCAGATCGGGGTCGGTCAGCAGCGCGAGGGTAGACCACCGCGCGCCCGCCGCGGCGATCCGCCCGACGACGGCCCCGCGGGCGTCGAGGACGAGCTGGCCCACGGCCGCGCCGCTGTCCGTCCCCCGGTCGAGCGTGACCTGCGCCCGCCACAGCTCCGGCGCGCGCACGAGCGGCCAGGCGGGGAGGAGGTCCAGCTCCTGCCCGCCGGGGGCGAGGTCCAGCAGGGCGCGCAGGCGGGCGTTCTCCGCCTCGGCCAGGGCGGCGCGGTCGTCGGCCTGCGCCAGGGCGGCGACCTGGTCGCGCAGCGCGTCGTTCTCGGCCCGGAGCGCGTCGCCGTCGGCGTAGCGGCCGCGCAGGGCGTCCACCTGACGCCCCGCTCCGGCCAAAAGCGACAAAAAGGGCCGCGACAGCTCATCTCCGACCCCGCGCAGCGCGGCCGCCCGGCCCGGCAGGGCCACGGCCAGCGCCGCCGCGATCAGGCTGAGAGAAACAGCCGCGGCAACGATGGATATCCACTTGTGACGGAACAGCCGCTCCAATCAAAGCCCTCCCAACGGATCGACCCCGAAGCGGCGCAGGGCCTGGCCCACCGCGCACAGCGGCAGCCCGACCACGTTGCTGTAGTCCCCGCGGATCTGTGCGACCAGCAGGGCGCCGCGCCCCTGGATGCCGTAGGCCCCGGCCTTGTCCAGCGGCTCGCCGGTGGCGACGTAGCGGTCGATCTCCTCCGGGGCCAATGCCCGGAAGGTGACCTCCGTCGCCACCGCCTCGGTGTGGACCGCGCCGTCCCGGCAGAGGGTGAAGCCCGTCCACACCTCGTGCGTCCGGCCGGACAGGGCGGTGAGCATCGCGCGGGCGCCCTCCGGGCCGTCCGGCTTGCCGAGGGCCTGTCCGTCCAGCACCACCACCGTGTCCGCCCCCAGGACGAGGGACCCGGCGGGCACTTGCCGTGCCGCGTCCAGGGCCTTGGCCCGGGAGAGGGTCTGCACCAGCTCGCGCGGGGGCAGGCCGCCATACTGCGCCTCATCCACCTCGGGCGATACGATCTCGAACGTCAGTCCCACCTGGCCGAGCAGCTCACGCCGCCGCGGCGATCGGGACGCTAAGATGATTTTCATCCATTCCCTCCGTTTTTTCCATCGGATCCTGCCGCCGCCGGGAAAAAAGCCCGGCGATGGCCCTCATTCTACGCCTTTGTAATACAGCCCGCGGGTGAACTCCTCCGGGGCCGCGCCCTCGCCCGTGCGATAGGCCCGCACGACGGCGGCGCACTCCGCCGCGCTCTCCCGCAGGAAGCTCAGCCGCGCGTAGCGCGCGCCCAGCCCCTGCCAGTCGGCCCGCTTGTCGGCCAGCCAGAGGACCCGCGCGTTGAACAGCTCGCTGCGGCAGCCGAAGGCCCGCTCGATGGGCAGGGCCTCGCCGCGCCGGTCGCGCAGGGCCTGCGGCCCGGTCCGGCAGAGACAGCGGCCGTCCGCCGTCTTTTGCAGGCAGTTCTGCGTGAGCATGAGCGGCAAGCGGCCGTAGACGAGCACGGTCGTGTCCACCGGCTTGTCCAGGGCGCGGATCTGGGCGAAGCGCGCCTCGAACGACGCCGTGACGGATCGGAAGCCCAGGTCCGCCAGGACGTGGGCGGTCTCGTCGTTCATCAGGCCCAGGCCGTAGTCCCCGCGCGGCGTCAGCCCGTGCGCCCGGGCCAGCCGGAGCTGGCCGATGTGCCCGAGCAGCGCCTCGGTCGCGCCGCCCGCCCGGGCGGCGTCCAGGAGCGCGTCGAGCTGGGGCAGCTCCCCGTCCCACACGACGCGGGGCAGGACCGCCCCGAACCGGACGGCCGGGTAGGCCGCGGCCCAGGCGGCCACGTCCGCCCGGTGCGCGGCCAGCTCCTCGACGGGCAGCCAGACGAAGGCCGGTCCCTGGTCGAGGACCGCCGCCGAGAGCTGGTCCGCCCGGTGGAAGGACAGGCTCAGCGCCGGGTCGCCGGACCAGCCGGGGCGGCGGGGCGCAGGCTCCGGCAGCGGCAGGTCCCGCCGGGGCGGCGGGGCCGTGCGGGCCGCGTCGAGGGCGGCGAGGGCGTCCCGCCGCAGGGCGTTGACCGCCGAGAGGGGGACGGACAGCCCGTCCGCCACGTCCGCCCGGACGTCCTCCGCGCGGTAGACCGTCCCGCCCGTCTTGCCGAGCTGGGCCGTGAGCTGCGCCGCCGTGACGGCGCGGCTGCGGGCGGCCTCCGGGACCGCCCCGTCGGCGGACACGCGGTGGCCGTCCCCGTCGGAGACGGTCAGCCGCAGCGGCTCCTCCGCCCGGACCGTCAGGTCGAGCGCGACCGGGACGAGCCGATGCTCCCCGTGGCCGTACCGCTGCCGGGCGGCGGCGAAGAGCGCCTCCGGCTCGCGCGTCCCCTCGGGGCGGGCGCCGAACATCGCGGGACCGGTCCGGCCCCGCCAATAGCCCTGGGTGAAGCCCTCCCGCGAGAAGGCCGCCGCGAGATCCTCCTGCTCCTGCGGCGTGGGGCCGCGCCCTTCGCGCAGGCAGGCGGCGTAGATCGCCGTGACGACGGCGACGTACTCCGGGCGCTTCATCCGGCCCTCCAGCTTGAGACAGGCCAGGCCCATCCGCTCCATGGCCGCCAGGTCCCCCGCCAGGCAGAGGTCCTTGAGCGACAGGGGATGGCCGGGCTTCTTCTGTCCCGGCGCGCGGAAGGCCAGGCGGCACGGCTGGGCGCACAGGCCGCGGTTGCCGCTGCGCCCGCCGAGGACGGCGGAGAAGAAGCACTGGCCGCTGTAGCACATGCACAGCGCGCCGTGGACGAAGACCTCCAGCTCGACCGGCGACGACGCGCACAGGGCGCGGACCTCGGTCTCCGGCAGCTCGCGGGAGAGGACGACCCGCTCCATGCCCAGGTCCGCGCAGGCGCGCACGCCGTCGAGGGAGCAGACGGTCATTTGGGTCGAGGCGTGCAGGGGCACGTCCGGCACCGCCGCCCGCAGGAGCCGCGCCAGGCCCAGGTCCTGGACCAGGATCGCGTCCACCCCGGCGCGGGAGGCGTCCCGCGCGGTGGCCACGGCCAGCGGCAGCTCCCGCTGGGCGAGGAGGGTGTTGAGGGTCAGATAGACCTTCGTCCCGCGCAGATGGCAGTAGCGCACGACCCCCGGCAGCTCGTCCCGGGAAAAGTTCTTCGCGTTGCGCCGCGCGTTGAGCGGCCCCGCGCCGAGGTAGACGGCGTCCGCCCCGCTCTGGACGGCGGCGACGAGGGCCTCCTGCGACCCGGCGGGCGCGAGCAGCTCGATCATGGCTCCTCCTGCTCCGGCGCGGCGGACGGCTCGCCCTTGGCCTTGCGGCCGTTCTTGGCGGCGCGCTTGGCCTCCCGGCGGCGCTCGGCCATCTCGTGGGCGAGACGGCCGTTCTCGTCGAGGGCCTGCTTGAGCTGGGCACGCAGGTTGTCGGAGACCTGGCGCTCCTTCTGGTACTGGTCCGCGAGGTTCAGCGCGGCCAGGACCGCCCCATCGACGAGGGAGAGGGTCGTCCCCTCCATCGCCTCGTCGAGCTGACGCCCGACCAGGTCGGCGCAGCGCTGGATGTACGCCGTCTCCTCCTCGGCGAGGATGCGGTAGTCCTTGTGGTGGATGCGGATGGTGACTCGGTTGGGCATAGGGGTTCTCCTCTCTTCCGCGCGTGGATCTGATATACTATCGTATCATCATACCACGATCCCTGTCGAAAAAACAGCCCCCATCTGGCCGATCGGCCTTTGTACTTTCCGCCGATCTATGGTAAGATAGGGGGAAACGAACGAGAACGAGAGGTGAGGACCCGATGGCGAGCGATCTGTTCTATCCCGGTATGATCGTGTCCCTCCACCGCAGGGCGGCGCAGAAGCTGCTGCGGGCGGGGGACGGCGACGCCGCCCTGCTCTACCTCTGCCTGCTGGCGGAGGAGGACACGGCGAAGCTCGGCTGGCCGCTGGACCGGCTGGAGACCGCGCGCGGGCGGCTGGCGGGCCTGGGGCTGATCGACCCCGCCGCGCCGGTGTCCGCCCCCGCCCCGCAGAAGCTGGAGCCGGAGGCCCCGCCGGACTATACCACGGCGGACATCACCATGGCCCTGCGCCAGGAGGGCGGCGGCTTCGCGGGGCTAGTCCCGGCGGTGGAGCGGCAGCTCGGCAAGGCCCTCTCCCCGTCGGACCTGAAGACGCTGTACCTGCTGTACGATTTCCTGGCGCTCCCGCCGGAGGTGATCCTCCTCCTGGTGGGCTGGTGCGTCCAAAAGGAGGCGCAGCGGGCCGGTCCGGGCCGCAAGCCGACCCTGACCCAGATCAAGCGCGAGGCGTTCCGCTGGCAGCGGGCGGGGGTCGATTCCCTCGACGCGGCGGACCGCCACGTCGCGCGGCTGAGCCGCCTGAGCGAGCGCACGCAGGCCATCTGCGACCTCATGGACATCCGGGGCCGCGCCCCGGTCCGGGCGGAGCAGCGGTATCTCGACGCCTGGGCGGAGATGGGCTTCGCGGACGACGCGCTGCGGCTGGCGTATGAGAAGACGCTCATGGGCGCGGGGAAGCTCAGCTGGGCGTACATGGACAAGATCCTGCGCGCCTGGCAGCAGAAGGGCCTGTTCACGGCCGAGGCCGTGGCGCAGGGCGAGGGCCGCCGCCGCGCGCCGCAGGGCGGCGCACGGACCGGCGGCACGGCCGCAGCGGCGGCGATGCCGTCGGACGACATCGGGCGGCTGATGGCGCAGACGGCGCGGAAGGAGGACGAGTGACATGGGCTACAGCGGAGCGGTGCTCGCGCGCGCACGGGCGCGGCTGGAGGAGCGGCAGGCGGCGCATCGCCGGGAACAGGCGGCGCTGCGGACGAAGATCTGCCGCCTGGTGCCCCGGATCGCGGAGCTGGAACGGGAGCTGAGCGGCACGGCGGCGCGGCTCGTCTCGGTGAGCCTGCGGGGCGGACCGGACCGGGCGGCGGCCGTGGAGGCCCTCAAGCAGGAGAACCTGGCACGGCAGAAGGAGGAGGCCGACCTCCTGCGGGCGCACGGCTGGGCGCCGGAGGACATGGCAGAGGGGCCCCTGTGCCCCCTGTGCGGGGACACCGGCTGGCGTGGGGCGAAGATGTGCGACTGTCTGGCGGTGCTGTGCCGCGAGGAGCAGGCGAAGGAGCTGTCCAGCCTGCTGGACCTGGGCGGGCAGACCTTCGACACCTTCCGGCTGGACTATTACAGCCGTACCATCACGCCGGGCCTGCCGCGGTCGCCGCGGACGAACATGGAGACGATCCTGGACGTGTGCCGCAAGTATGCGGCGGGCACCGCGCCGGTGAAGGACCTCTTCCTCAACGGCGGGCCGGGGCTGGGCAAGACCTTCCTCTCGGCGTGCATCGCAGGGGAGGCGTCCCGCCGGGGCGAGTCCGTGGTGTACGACTCCGCGCCGACGGTGTTCGCGCGGTTCGAGGCGCGCAAGTTCGCGCGCGACTGGGCGCAGGCCCAGGCCGCGGAGGAGGACACCCAGCGATATCTCAGCTGCGACCTGCTGATCCTGGACGACCTGGGCAGCGAGTTCACCGCCCCCCTCGTCCAGGCCGCGCTGTATGAGCTGATCAACGGCCGTCTGGCGGCGGGGCGGCGGACGGTGATCTCCTCCAACCTGAACCTGGATCAGGTCCGCGCGCGCTACGGCGCGCCGATCGCCTCGCGGCTGGAGGGGTCCTATCTCTCCCTGCCGTTCTTCGGGGAGGACATCCGTTTGCAGAAAAAGAGAGGGGTGTGAGCGATGCTCCTGGGCCTGTGGGAGGACGCCGCGCTCGGCGGGCTGCTCTTCTTCGCCGTGCAGCTGCTGCTGTGCCGTAAGGTCCGGCGGCTGGCGGTGCGGCTGATCCCCGTCTACGCGCTGGTGCTCCTGGCGGCGTGGATCCTGGTGCTCGCATCGGGGGCGTTCGACCATCCGGGGACGATCTTCCCGACGAGCCTGCTGGCGGTGGTCCTGCTGCTGGACGCCGCCGGCTGCGTGATCGGCGACGTGCTGGCGTGGACCGTCCACGCCGTCTGGCGCTGGCGGCGGGGGTGAGCGGGCCGGAGATACGCGGGCCGATCATTAGGGCGCCGCTGCTCTGCCGGTCTCTCCCTCAGTCCGCTCCGCGGACAGCTCCCTCGTCAGAGGGAGCCAGCCCCTCTGAAACGTGGTCCTTCCGCACACGACGCACGGGGGGACTGCCACGTAAGATCACCCTCTCAGTCACGGCGTTGCCGTGACAGCTCCCCCAGAGGGGGAGCTCCCTGCGGGGGCGGGGCTTTCCGGCGTATGGGGAGAACGCCGTTGCATATGCAACCATAAAGGAACGCACACCGTGCACTTGGCACGGTGTGCGCAGCGTGTCAAAAAAGCCTCGCAGATGAGCGCCCGCAGGCGCCATGGAAGCGACCAACCGCCGAAGGCGGCTCTTAGGGAGTCCCAGTTTCGCGCTCGGAAGCGCGAAATAAAGCCAAATCATTTTCTCCGGCGACATGTGCGTCGGAGAAAATACTTCTCAGCCCACAAGTGTGCGAATCGTCCGCCGCAGGCGGACGGTGCGTTTGCGCAGGGGGCTGCATCCACCCTGTCGGAAAACCCCGCAGGGGTTTTTCGACAGTCTCCGCCCCAGGACCGTATCGGGTCCTGGGGCGGTCTTCGTTCTTTCATCATGGACAGATCCGGGCGTCATCGCCCAAACAGATCGCTGTGCGTCCCGGTGCGGGTCAGGGTCAGCACCAGGATCTCGTCCTCGATCCGGTAGACCAGCAGCCTGCCCGGGAGGATGTGGCACTCCCGATGTCCGACCCAGTCCCCGGTCAGGGCATGGTCCCGGTTCCGGTCAGGGAGCGTGCCGCCCATCGCGAGCACGGCGATCGCGTCCTCCAACAGCTCGATCCTCAGCCCGCGCTTCATCGCCAGCTTGAAGTCCTTCTTGAACTGCGCCGTCGTCTTGACGGTGTACTTCGTCTCTCTCATGCCCGCAGGTCCGCGAACAGCTCATCCAAATCGGTGTAGCCCTTCACCGACGGGTCCCGCGCGATCCGCTCCGCCTCCCGCATGGCGGCGACCGTCTCCCGGTCGGGCCGATCCAGGGAGATCTCGAAGGGGATCCGCCCCTCGCGGAGCGACTGGCGCACGAAGATGTTGAACGCCGTGGAGAGGTTCATGCCGAGCTCGCCGAACAGCGCGTCGGCCTGGGCCTTCAGGTCCGCATCCATGCGGATGCTGATGTTCGTCGTGGTGCCTGCCATAGGATCAGCTCCTTTCTATGGACAGTATACGCCATCTGCACGAAAGATGCAAGCATCTGCACGAGATCTCCTTTCAGTTCCTTCTGAGATGAGGGCGCCGCTCGTGCCGCCGCCCCTCCCATGCCCCTGCTCATAAAAAGGAAGGGCCTCTCGGCCGATCGATGCCGAGGGGTCCTTCTTGCTGGTGCCGGTAGTGGGACTCGAACCCACACGCCTTGCAGCACACGATTTTGAGTCGCGGTCGTCTACCGATTCCGACATACCGGCCCGTGCGCTGTCCCCGATTATACAACACCACGCTCCAGAACACAAGCTTTTTTCTCTGTCAAAATTTCAAACTTCCCCATTGGAGAACGCCCGTTTCTGTGATATGATAGGGGGCGACCCGAATGATGAAAGGAGGTCCCATCATTGCGCATCCGCCCCCTGCTGTGCACCGCCGTGCTCGCGGTCACGCTCGCGCTCTCCGGCTGCGTCTTCGGCAACGTCGATGAGATGTACGCCCTGCCGCGCTCCTCCGAGGCCTATGTCGCCCTCCAGAGCCTCATCAACGCAGAGAAGGGCGCCGCCGAGTTCATCGCCCCGCTCCAGGGCGACAACCGTCAGACCATCCAGCTCGTCGATATCGACGGCGACGGCACCCAGGAGGCCGTCGCCTTCTTCCGCGACGCCTCCGCGCCCGAGCCGCTCACCATCGTCCTCTTCAAGCAGGACGAGACCGGCGAATACCACGTCTACGCCCGCATCCAGGGCCAGGGCAGCGAGATCGGCTCCATCGAATACACCGACCTCGGCGACGGCTGCGACCTGCTCGTCAGCTGGCAGGCCGGGTCCTCCGTCCACACCCTCGTCGGCTACACCGTCGCCAACGGCCAGCCGCTCGAGATCATGCGCAGCGGCTTCAGCCGCTACCTCACCGCCGACCTCGACGCCGACGGCTGCGACGAGGTCCTCCTCGCCCAGTCCGAGAGCGCCCACTGGCGCATCGAATACTACGACGCCCGCGACGGCGTGATGGAGATGGTCTCCTCCGCGCCGCTGTCCGAGGGCGCGACCGACATCTCCACCTGGTCCGCCGGGACCCTGGAGGGCGATGCCCCCGCGCTCTTCGTCGCCTCCTACTCCGGACGCGACGTCCTGATCGCCGACATCCTCTGCCTCGACGGCGGGGGGAGCCTGCGCAACATCTCCCTCGACCCGGAGACCGGGCGCAGTCCCAACACCTTCCCGCACTACGCCGTCCTCGGGCCCGCCGACATCACCGGCGACGGCTGCATCGAGGTCCCGCGCGCCGTCGCCGTCCCCGGCTTCGGGGACAGCGCCGGGTCCACCTTCTGGTGGATCGAGTGGCGGCACTATCGCGCCGACGGGACCGACACCAAGGTCCGCACCACCTGCCACGGGGCCGACGGCGGCTGGTACCTCGATATCCCCGAGAGCTGGACGGGCCAGTTCTCCATGGCCCGCAAGGAGAACGCCGCCGCAGGCATCTACAGCCTCACCTTCGCCCGCGGCGTGGAGAACGCGGCGACCGACGAGTCGCCCGGGACCGAAGCCGTCCCCTTCCTCGCCATCTGCCGTCTCGTGGGCGCGGACCGCGCCGAGACCGCGCGCGAGGGCGGGCGCTTCCTGCTCTGCTCGAACAGCACCGCGCTCTACACCGGCGAGTTCCTCGACGGCTGGGACTGCGGCCTGACCGAGAGCGAGCTGGTCCAGCGCTTCCACCCAAACGAGGCCGGGTGGACCTCCTGATCCCGTGACAGACGATTTGCGTCCGCGGCACGACCGCCAACGAAAGGAAGGACCGAACGATGAAAAAGATCCTGGTACTCGAGGACGAGGCCAACATCCGCAGCTTCGTCGTCATCAACCTCAACCGCGCCGGGTATGAGACCATCGAGGCCGGCACCGGCGAGGAGGCGCTGGAGCTCCTGCGCCAGTACCCCGACGTGCGCGTCGCCCTCCTCGACATCATGCTCCCCGATATGGACGGGTTCGAGGTCTGCCGCCGCATCCGCGCCTCCAACGCCACCATCGGCATCATCATGCTCACCGCCCGCACCCAGGAGATGGACAAGGTCACCGGCTTCATGACCGGCGCCGACGACTACGTCACCAAGCCCTTCTCCCCCGCGGAGCTGACCGCCCGCATCGACGCGCTCTACCGCCGGATCGGCGGCGAGAGCATGGACGAGGGCGAGATCCGTCAGCCGCCCTTCACCCTGAACACCCGCAAGCGGATCCTGGAGAAGCGCGGCCAGCGCATCAAGCTCACCCAGGTCGAGTACGGCATCATGAAGCTCTTCATGGAGAACCCCAGCCGCGCCCTCTCCCGCGAGGAGATCCTCCACGCCGTCTGGGGCAAGGACTACCTCGGCGAGCTGAAGATCGTCGATGTGAACATCCGCCGTCTGCGCGTGAAGATCGAGGACGACCCCACCAGCCCCACCTGCATCACGACCATCTGGGGCTACGGCTACAAGTGGGAGCACTGAGATGAGCGGTCGAGCCATCCCCGGCTGGCTGCAGGCGGCCGCCGGACGCCTCGGCGAGGCGGTCCTCGCGCTGGTCCAGCGCTGCTGGCCCCCGCTGCGGCGGATCGGCCGCGTCCTCTGGACGCCCGTGCGGCACCTGACGGGCATCAAGGGCATCCGCCGCCGGTGGATGCTCAACAGCGTCTCCATCCTCGTCATGATCCTCGTCGTGGTCGTCGCGTCCTTCTCCTTCATCCTGAAGAACTACTACGACAACTCCGTCCTGTCCGGACTGGAGACGAAGGCCCGCACGGCGGCCGGATATTTCAGCAGCTACGCCAGCTCCTCGAACACCGACTCCGTGGACTACCTCGCCGCCGCGCAGGACTACGTCAGCTCCTTCGACGAGAGCGCCCGGATCGAGCTGCAGTTCCTCTCGCCCGACGGGCACGTGCTCTACTCCTCCAACGGCCTGACCCTCTCCGGCAGCGCCCCCGGCACGGGGGACATCGTCCGGCTCCAGACCTATCGCAAGATCGAGCCGTGGACCGGCACCGCGCCCCAGACCGGCGAGCGGATCTGCACCGTCTCCGCCCCGCTCGTCTACAACGGCGAGCTGGTCGGCATCATGCGCTACGTCACCGCCATGCGCCTGGTGGACCGGCAGGTCGTCGTCCTCACGCTGGTGGCCGTGGCCCTGGCCGCGGGCATCCTTGTGCTCGTGTGCGCCTCGAACATGTACTTCGTGCGGTCCATCGTCGGGCCGGTGGAGAACATCACCGGCATCGCCAAGCGCATCGCCGCCGGGAGCTACGGCATCCAGGTGGAGAAGAAATACGACGACGAGGTCGGCGACCTCACCGACGCGATCAACGACATGTCCCTGCGCATCAAGCAGGCCGAGAGCATGAAGTCCGAGTTCATCTCCTCCGTCTCGCACGAGCTGC
>CAKTJM010000029.1 GCA_934567745.1 uncultured Eubacteriales bacterium
CAAGAGCCGCCTTCGGCGGTCAGTCGCTTCCATGGCGCCTGCGGGCGCTCATCTGCGAGGCTTTTTTGACACGCTGAGAACCGGGACGAAACGTCCCGGTTCTTTTGCTGTGTCGGTCTTGTTCACTTGGTCATCGCCCGTCTGGTGCGCTCGCCGTGACGGCCACGACGGTCAGCACGTCCCCGGCGACCGTGAAGCGCACGTCCAGCCCGGCGAAGGCCATGCCGTAGACGCGGGCCGGATCGTCCTGGTACGACGGCCGCGGGTCCTGCGCCAGCACGCCGAGCAGGCCGGGGCGCAGCGCCTCCGGCACCTGCGCGAGCAGGGCGGGGGGACACTCGACCGTCAGCGTATAGTCCCGATGCCGGGCCGTGAAGCCCTCGGCGGCGTCGGGGTGCGCGTCGGTGTAGGGGAGATAGGGCTTGATGTCCAGGATCGGGGTGCCGTCGAGCAGGTCCGCGCCGGAGACGTGCAGGATCGGTCCGTCCGGCCCGTGCAGGTCGATGCCCTCCAGCCGGACCGACGAGAGCCCGATGGGGTTCGGCCGGAACGGCGAGCGCGTCGCGAAGACGCCCATCCGCTCGTTCCCACCCAGCCGGGGCGGGCGGACGGTGGGGGACCAGGTGGAGCGTGCGGCCTTCGAGAAGACCCAGATCAGCCACAGATGCGAGAAGCCCTCCAGCCCCCGCAGTGCGCTCGGGTCGCGGTAGGCCGGGGCGAAGACGATCTCCGCGCGCAGCTCGGGCACCAGCCCGCTCTGGCGCGGGATGCCGAATTTCTCGGGCAAGGCGCTGCGCACTGTCGCGATCGGCGCCATACGATATCCTTCCATAGGGACCACCTCTTTGGGCACAGTATACCGCGCCCGGCCCGCCGCGGCAAGCCCCAACCGCCAAGGAATGCGAAAAACTGGTTGCCCTTCCGGAGAACCATGCTATAATATGGGGAGATATGACGATCGCGGCCCATGATAGCGGGGCCGTTCATTTTGGAAGGCAAGGAGACACGCGACAATGAACAAGATCATCACCGCCAAGCAGGCGGCTGCCATGGTCAAGGATGGCTGCACCCTCGCGACCATGGGCTTCAACGGCTTCGGCTGTCCCGAGGACCTCATCATGACCCTGGCCGAGCACCATGAGGAGACCGGCCACCCCGTGGACCTCACCCTCGTCAAGTGCACCAGCCAGGGCGACGGCAAGGGCCGCGGCATCAGCCATCTAGCCGAGCGTCCGGGCATGATCCGGGAGCTGATCATCTCCCACATGGGCTACGACCCCGGCGTGCGCAAGCTCGTGGCCGAGGAGAAGGCCGCCTGCTTCATGATCCCGCTCGGGAACCTGATGCAGCTCTTCCGCGCCATCGCGGGCGGCCTGCCCGGGGCCATCTCCACCACCGGCCTGGGCACCTTCGCCGACCCCCGCCAGGGCGGCGGCAAGGCCAATCAGAAGACCTACGACCTCGGCAAGGAGGTCGTCTCCCTCATGGAGATCGGCGGGCAGGAGGTCCTGTTCTACCCCTCGTTCCCCATCGACGTCTGCTTCATCCGCGCGACCTACGGCGACGAGGCCGGGTGCCTCTCCATCGCCAACGAGGCCATGAGCGTCGAGCAGTTCGAGCTGGCTGCCGCCGTCCACAACTCCGGCGGCATCGTCATCGCCCAGGTCGATAAGATCGTCCAGCGCGGGTCCATCCCCGCCAAGGAGGTCCTCGTGCACGGGTTCATGGTGGACTACATCGTTGAGGGCCGTCCGGAGTACAGCTGCCAGTCCTTCGTCACCGACCGGTTCCGTCCGGAGCTGGCGGGCCTGGCCAAGGTCCCGACGGCGGGCTTCGAGAAGCTCCCCATGGGGCCGCGCAAGATCTGCTGCCGCCGCGCCGCCATGGAGCTCACGCCCAACGCCCTGATCAACCTCGGCATCGGGATGCCCGGCGGCATCGGGTCCGTCGCCGACGAGGAGGGCATCTCCGACCTCTTCACCCTCTCCGTCGAGTGCGGCCCGCTGGGCGGCGTCCCGCTGGGCGGGATCGACTTCGGCGCCTGCGTCGATCCGGAGGCGATGTACCGCATGGCCGACACCCTCCTGCTGTACGCGGGCGGCGCGCTCGACATGGCGGTGCTCGGCTTCGCGGAGGTGGACCGCTTCGGCAACGTCAACGCGCACAGCTTCAACGGCCGCACCGTCGGCGCGGGCGGGTTCATCGACATCACCCAGCGCGTGAAGAAGCTCTGCTTCATCGGCACCTTCACCGCCGGGAAGCAGGAGATCGGCCTGCGCGACAACGGGCTGGTCATCCACAAGCAGGGCCCGCAGAAGAAGTTCCTCGAGGAGCTGGAGGCCGTGACCTTCTCCGGCCGCGAGGCCCTGCGCAAGGGCCAGACGGTCCTGTACATCACCGAGCGCGCCGTCTTCCGGCTGGAGCGGCAGGGGATCACCCTCATCGAGATCGCCCACGGGGTGGACCTCCAGCGCGACATCCTCGACCAGATGGACTTCATCCCGGCGATGGCCGAGCACGTGCGGTACATGGATCCGCGCCTGTTCCGCGACGGGCCGATGGGCCTGACCGCCGACCAGATGGGCCACCCCCACGCGGAGGAGGAGTACGAGTTCTGGCGCGATCTGGGCAGCAAGGAATGAAACTGGTAGAAATACGAAAGGAGACCGATCGATATGATGCCGACCTATGAAGAAGCTCTGGCTCTGCTGGAGGAATACAACGAGGGCGCGTTCCATCTGCAGCACGCGCACATCGTCTCGGACGTGATGGCCTGGTTCGCGGACGAGCTTGGCTACGGTGAGGAGCGGGAGTTCTGGCGGATCGTCGGGCTGCTGCACGACCTCGACTTCGAGCGCTGGCCGGACGAGCACTGCGTCAAGTCGCAGGAGCTCATGCGGGCGCGCGGCCTGGACGAGCGGCTGATCCACGCCACGGCCAGCCACGGCTGGGGCATCTGCGTGGACATCGCGCCGGAGCACCAGATGGAGAAGGTCCTCTTCGCCACGGACGAGCTGACTGGCCTGATCGGGGCGGTCGCGGTCATGCGCCCCTCGAAGAGCGTGCAGGACCTGGAGGTCAAGTCCGTGAAGAAGAAGTACAAGGACAAGAAGTTCGCCGCAGGCTGCTCCCGCGAGGCCATCGAGCGGGGCGCGGAGCTGCTGGGCTGGTCCCTCGACGAGCTGATCGACCGGACCATCCACGCCATGCGCGCCAGCGACCACGTGGCCTGAGGGGGCGCGGCATGGGACGGAAGGACGTCAGGCTCCGCCCCGCGCAGGAGCGGGACCGCGCCGCCATCCTGCGGATGAACGAGGAGAACGTGGAGGTCCTGTCCCCGATGGACGCGGCGAAGCTCGCCCGGTTCGAGGAGACCGCGGACCTGCTGCTCGTCACGGAGGTGGACGGTGAGACCGCCGCCTTCCTGATCGCGCTCCGCGAGGGCGTGGCGGGATATGAGAGCGAGAACTACCGCTGGTTCGCCCGGGAGCGCGCGCAGTTCCTGTACATCGACCGGGTGGTCATCGACGCGCCGTACCGCGGCCTGGGCATCGGGCGGCTGCTGTATCAGGCGGTCTTCGCCCGCGCGCGGGCGACGGGCGTGCCGTCCGTCACAGCGGAGATCGACACGGTGCCCTACAACGGGCCGAGCCTGCGGTTCCACGCGGCGCTGGGCTTCCGCGAGATCGGGACCCAGACGATCCGCGGCGGTGCCGTCACCGTCTCCCTCCAGGAGGCGGCGGCCGGGACGGACCAGACGAGTCGACACGGCAGCGGCCACAGGGGAGCTCCCCTGCGGCCGCTTTTCTGTGTTCGGAAGGGTGGTGGTTGCAAACGGGGGGCAAAGGTGGTACACTGTCAACAGTTTGTCACAAAGGAGCATCCCCATGAAACAAAAGCTGCGTCCCCGCGAATACGTCTTCGTCGCGAGCATGCTCTTCGGCATGTTCTTCGGCGCGGGCAACCTCATCTTCCCCGTCTACATGGGCCAGATGGCCGGTCGGAACGTCTGGGCCGCCGTGCTCGGCTTCCTGATCACCGGCGTCGGCCTGCCGCTGCTCGGCGTGGCCGCCCTCGGCATGAGCCGCAGCTCCGGCCTCTACGACATGTCGAGCAAGGTCGGCCGTCCCTACGCCCTCGTCTTCACCTGCCTGCTCTATCTGACCATCGGGCCGTTCTTCGCCATCCCCCGGTGCGCCACGGTCTCGTTCACCGTCGGCCTGGAGCAGATCCTGCCGGAGAGCGGCGGGCTGTGGCTGATGCTGTTCTCGGTGGCGTTCTTCGTGGCGGCGCTGCTGTTCTCCCTCTTCCCGGGCAAGATCCTGACCTGGGTGGGCAAGATCCTCAACCCCTGCTTCCTCGTCTTCCTCGGCGTGCTGGTCGTGGTCGCGCTGGTGCGTCCGGGCGCACCGATCGCCGAGGTCGAGCCCGCGCTGGAGACCTACGCCAGCCAGCCGTTCTTCACCGGCTTCCTGGAGGGCTACAACACCATGGACGCCCTCGCCAGCCTGGCCTTCGGCATCATCGTCGTCCAGGTCATCCGCGGGCTGGGCGTCGAGGAGCCGGGCGCGGTCGCGCGCAACACCGTCAAGGCGGGCGTGTTCAGCTGCCTGCTCATGGCGGTCATCTACCTCGCCGTCACCGTCGTCGGCACCCAGAGCCGCGGCGTCCTGGCGGCGGCCGACAACGGCGGCACCGCCCTGGCCCAGATCGCCCAGCACTACCTCGGCGCGCCGGGCCTGCTGATCCTGGCGGCGACCGTCACCCTCGCCTGTCTCAAGACCGCCGTCGGCCTGATCACGAGCTGTGCGGAGACCTTCTCCGGTCTCTTCCCGCGCGGGCCGCGCTACCGCGTGTGGGCGGTGCTGTTCAGCGTGGTCAGCCTGATCTTCGCCAACCTCGGCCTGTCGGCGATCATCGCCTACGCCGTGCCGGTGCTGATGTTCCTCTACCCGCTGGCGATCACCCTGATCCTGCTCGCGCTCTTCGGTCGCTTCTTCGGGCACGACCGGGCGGTGTACGGCTGGGTGACGGGGCTGACCCTCGTCGCGGCACTGTACGACCTCTTCCGCACCCTGCCGGAGACCGCGCAGACGGTGCTCCACCTCGGCGGCGTGATCGACGGGATGGGTGCGATCCTGCCGCTGTCCGGCCTGGGGCTGGGCTGGATCTGCCCGGCCGTGCTCGGCCTGGTCATCGGGCTGATCTGCCACGCGGCCAAGCGCGGCAAGGCCGCCGCGTGAGGACGGTCCCACAAGAGATGAAAAACGACGCGCCCCGATGGATGGGGCGCGTCGTTTTCTCGTGCTTCACAGGGCCTTTTCGAGCAGCACCAGGCGGATGCCCGGGATGCCGTTGAAGTCGCAGGGGACGATGTCGCACTCGTGATAGCCCAGCCGGGCGTACATCGCGCGGGCGGCGGCGTTGCGCTCGTTCGTGTCCAGCCGCAGGGCGGTACAGCCGTGCCGACGGGCATAGTCCTCGTAGAACGCCACGAAGGCCCGCCCGATCCCGCCGCGCGCGATCGACGGCTCGACGACGAGGGTGTGCAGGACCATCACCTGCCCGTCCGCGGCCGGGATGGTCCAGCGGCCGTCGGCGTAGACGTCCACCTGGACCTGGTTGACGATCCCGGCGGCGCGGAGGACGCCGTCCTCCTCATCGACGAAGAGGTCGCCGCGGGCGCGGGCGGCCTCGGCGGTGGCGGGGACGGGATAAACGCCGGGGACCCAGCCGATCGTCATCCGCCCGGCCTGTTCGGCCTCGTGGATGTGCTCGTAGAGGGCCGCGACGGCGGGGAGATCGGCGCTGGTGGCTTTGCGGATCATAGGGGACCACTCCCTTGGTTTTTGTCGTATCATAGCACGTTCGGGCCGGGGATGCAAGGGGGAACGAAAATGTCCGGCCCCTGAGACAGGGGCCGGGCGGTGAGATCACAGGCTGAAGTCCTCGTCGTCGAAGCGGCTGAAGTCCGGGACCGCGGCGCGCTTCGGCACGCGCTTGAGCGGGTCGTAGCGGAAGGACCGGCAGGACCCCTCCGGCGTGCAGACCCCGCGCTTGGGGCACAGGACGGTTTCGGCATCGACGGTCCGCCCACGCCGGCAATAGGCGCAGCTCGGCTCGATCTTCTTGTTGAACAGCATGACGCTCCCTCCCGTCCGTGGCTTTGGCTCCATTATACTAGCTCCGCCCTGTCTTTTCCACTCTTTTTTTGCCGAAGGCGAGGAAACTCAGGCCGACCAGCGCCCACAGGAGCACGGTGAGCCGTCCGAGCGGGCCGGGGCCCGTGTGCACGACCTCCGCCGCCAGGACCGGAGCGGCGAGCGGGACGATCCGCGCGGCGGCGGCCGTCAGGGCCGCGGCGAGCGCGCCCTGGGCGAGCTTGGCGAGGAGGTAGGACCGCAGGGACGCCCCGGCGGCGCGGAGGAAGGGGAGGCTCTGGCAGTGGACGGACAGCCCGCCCCACCCCAGCAGGAAGGCGCACAGCGGCAGCGCCGCCGGGGCCGACGTGGCCTCCCGCAGTCCGGCGACGCCGGTGGACAGCTCCAGCAGACCGATCAGCCCGCTCCGGCACAGGACTTCCGCCCCCGCGCCGGGGCAGAGCCGCGCCAGCCCCCCGGCCAGGACCGGCAGCGCGCCGGAGCACGTGGCCAGCTCCGCCAGGACGGAGAAGAGGAGCACATAGCTGCACACCCCCAGCGTGGCGGAGAAGCCCCCGCGCACGCACTCCGGCAGGATCTCGGCCAGCGGCTGCCGCGCCGCGGCGCGGCGGCCGCCCGTCCCGGCGGGGACCGGCCCGCACACGAGCCGCAGGCCGATCCCGACGAGCAGGCCCGCGCCCAGGACGCAGCCCATCAGCAGGAAGCCCGCCTGCCGGGACCCGAACACCCCCACGCCCGCCGCGCCGAGGAAGAACGCCGGGCCGCACTGGTTGCAGAAGAGCGCCAGCCGCCGCCCCTCCTCCGGGGCGCAGTCGCCGCGCGCGGCCAGCTCCGCCGCCGTCCGCGCGCCGACGGGATAGCCGCCCACGGCCCCCAGCAGGACCGCCGCGGCCGCCGCGCCGCTCAGCCCGAAGAGGGGCCGCATGACGGCCCGCAGCGGACGGGCGCACGCGCCCGCCACGCCGGTCGCGATCAGGAGGGAGGAGAGGACGAAGAAGGGGAAGAGGGCGGGGACCAGCACGTCCCCGCACAGGCCCAGGGCGGACCGGACCGCCGCCGCGCTCTCGACGGGCCAGCGGCACAGCGCGGCCCCGGTCAGCAGCAGTCCCGCCGCCGTCCCGGCCCGGCACAGCCCGTCTCGCATGGCGCATCCCTCCTCCCGTCCCAGCAAGGGTATGCCCGCGGGGACGGGAACTTGCCTGTCCTTGCATCTTGGCGCGGGATACGGTATAATGGGCGAAAAACGAGACGACGGAGGGGTCCCCTTGATGCAGTGGATGAAACGGGGCGCGGCGGCCGTGCTGTGCGCGGCGCTGGCGCTGACGCTCACGGCGTGCGGCGCGCGCAGCGCGGAGCCGATCCAGAAGACGAACCTGATGCTGGACACGGTCGTGACCATCGCGCTCTACGACTGGGACGACACGGCGACGCTGGATCTGGCGTTCGACGAGATCGCGCGGCTGGAGGCGCTGCTGAGCGTGGAGAAGGAGGGCAGCGACCTGGACCGGCTGGCCAAGGCGGCCGGGCAGGAGTGGGTGACGATCGCCCCGGAGACCGAGGAGGTCCTGCGGAAGGCGAAGGAGTACGCCCAACTCTCCGGCGGGCTGTTCGACGTGACATCCGGGCCGCTGATCGCGCTGTGGGGCATCCACGACGGGCAGGGGCACTATCCGACGCAGGAGGAGCTGGCACAGGTCCTGCCGCTGATCGACGACGACGACCTGCTGGTCGAGCCGGGCCGCGCGTACCTGGCCCGCGAGGGCATGGTCGCGAACCTCGGGGCCATCGCCAAGGGCTACATCGCCGACCGGGTGAAGGACCTCCTGGTGGAGCAGGGCGTGGAGCACGCCGTGCTCGACCTGGGGCGGAACATCCTGCTGATCGGCGGCAAGAGCGACGGGACGGACTTCCGCATCGGCGTCCAGGACCCGAACGCGGAGGAGGGCGCACTGATCGCGAAGGTCGCGGCGTCGGACAAGAGCCTGGTGACGTCGGGGGTCTACGAGCGGAAGTTCACCTACGAGGGCAAGACCTACCACCACATCCTGGACCCGACGACGGGCTTCCCGGTGGAGAACGACGTGGCGAGCGTGACGATTCTCTCGGACGAGTCGGTCGATGGCGACGCGCTCTCGACGACCTGCCTCCTGCTCGGGCAGGAGCGCGGGCTGGCGCTGATCGAGCGGCTGCCGGACACGGAGGCGCTGTTCGTGGACAAGGAGGGGCAGATCACCATGTCCACGGGCTTCGCGGCATATCTGGTGGACTGAGTCAGTCGGACAGGGCCATCCCGCCAAGGGCGCGCGCCTGGTCGCGGCGGCCGTAGAGGATCGCCGTGACCTGGACCCTTCGCGCGTCCTCGTCGATCCAAAAGTAGATCAAATGGTTTTTCACGGGGAGCCTTCGGACGCCATAGCTGCGCCAAGGCTCCTCTGGCGTGAGCGAGGCCCGCGCGGGGAAGAGAGAGCGAGTCAGGGCATCGTACAGGGTGTCCAGCATCCGCTCAGCGGTCTCCGGGGCCTGGAGCTCACGGGCGATGTGGGCCACCGTGGCGCGGAGCTGCTCCTGCGCCTGCTGGGTGAGCTTCACTTCGTACCGCTCTGCCATGACGTCAGCTCCTCCCTCAGCGTTTGGAAGACCTCATCGACGGGGCGGGAGCGGTCGGCCTTGGCCTCTTGCGGCCCGCGCTGCATGATGGCGGCGAAGGCCTCCTCGTCCATCGTGAATGTTCGTGATACAGGGTCCCAAGCAAGCGTTCCTGCTCCGGGGTCACGGCGTCCACCACCTTTCTCTGTGTTCATGTCCAGTATACCATGGGAGGGGGAGGATCTCACCCCTTTTTTCAGAAAATCCCGGACCCGCCGACCGGATGCGGCCGACGGGTCCGGGGCGATATAGCAGGGGTCTTATTGATCCTGGTCCTTGCGCTTATAGTGATGCCAAATCGCAATAATGACGGCATGGCGGCTCCTATCTCGATGTACAGTCCCTCGGATAGGGTCCAGTAGCTCGTCACGCCAAGCTCCGTAAGGAGGGGGTTCCAAAGGAGGCCGACTAGGACACAGAAGAGGATGGCGAGGATGGCACGACGGGTCCAGCCGCGTTTCATCGCATAGTGGACGAAATAAGGCGTCTCGAATCCGATCGTAGCGCCTATGGTGGTAAGGAAGGTGTCTTTACTGAAAAGGTAGGTAAGGTATTCCATAGTGCTCGCTCCTTTCTGTCCGCTCGATCGATCCCCCGACGCCGGAGCTTCCTCCGTGCTATCTGCCCGCCATAGGCATCGCCTCCTATCTCCGGGCCGCTCATGTGTCTCTACTGATAAATGGCCGCAGGAGGGGGTGGGCTGACCGTATTCCTCAAAAAAATCGAAAAGATCTTGGATATGGAGCGGTCGGCGTTCGCCTTTCCTGGGCTGACTTCCTGTTGCATCTGCGCCGCGGACGTGGTATCATCAGGGAAAGACCCGCCCACGCGGCGCAGGAAGGAGCGAGTGATCGATGAAGAGGATAGGTGCGGCCGTCCTGGCGCTGGTCCTGTGTCTGGGCCTGCTGAGCGGCTGCGGCGGAACGCAGAAGATCGAGACGGAGGGGGCCACGGCCCAGCTCTCCGGCATCGGCCAGGAGGGCGACGCGCTGATGGGGACCATCGAGGTCGCCGTGACCGTCGCGGACGGCGACAAGCGGGAGGACGAGGATTGGCTCTTCGCCTATCAGCCGACCGTGTCCGGCGGGGCGCTCGTCGGCGAGACCCTGCCGATCCTGACGAGCGCGGTCCGGACCAAGGGCGACACGGTGACCATCACCATGGAGTTCCAGCTCCCCCTCGGGGACACGGTCCAGAGCGGCGATGCGCTGACCATCTCGCTGCCGGGCTTCGCACAGACGTTCTCCTGCACGGCATGAAAAACGAAAGCACACACCGGATCGCTCCGGTGTGTGCTTTTTCTCGGTTTGGGGTAGGAACGGGGGCCGGATCAGAGCTTCGCCTCCAGCGCGATCCAGCCGTTCTTCTCCCGCCGCCGGATGACGTGCAGACCGGCGGCCGCCAGTGCGGCGGCGACCTCGTCCCCACGGGTGTCGATGATCCCGGAGCACAGGAAGGTCCCGCCCTCCGCCAGCAGCCCCGGCACCATCGGGGCGAGCGGGATGATGACGTCGGCCACGATGTTCGCCAGGACCAGATCGGCGGGCGTCCGGCCCAGCTCCGCCACGAGGGCCGCGTCCTCCAGCACGTTCCCGGCCAGGAAGGTGCAGCGGTCCCGCCCGATGCCGTTGAGCGCGGCGTTCTCATACGCCACGTCCACCGCCTTCGGGTCGATGTCCACCCCGACGGCGCACGAGGCCCCCAGGCACAGCGCCGCGATCGCCAGGATGCCGCTGCCGCAGCCGAGGTCGAGCACCCGGTCGCCGGTGCGCGTGTGGGCCTCCACGCCCTCCAGGCACAGCTGTGTCGAGGCGTGGGACCCCGTCCCGAACGCCAGGCCGGGATCGAGGATCAGCCGGGTGCGCCCGGCCGGGACGGCGGCGGTGTCGCTCTCCCAGGCGGGGACGACGAAGAGCCGGTCGCCGATCGTCAGGGGGCGGTAATACTTCTGCCAGCTGTGCGCCCAGTCGTACTCGCTCAGGCGCACGGCGGTGTAGGGGCGGTCTACGCCGCGCATCCACCGCTGCCGCTGGGCCTCGCCGTCGGCGTCGTCGGTGACGTAGAACTTGACGCGGGAGACGCCCTTCATCTGCGCCAGCAGCGCGTCGTCCACATAGTCCCAATACTGCCGGTTCTCCTCCAGGAAGGCACGGAACTCGCCCTCCTCCTCTACGGCCAGGCCGGGCACCCCGTTGGTGATGAGCGTGGCGCTCACCTCATCGAGCACCTCGGACGGCACGTCGATCGCGATCTCGAGCCACATCGGCTCCATGGCACATCCCTCCTCAGAATGGTTCGTTTCCCCCATCTTACCATGCTTTCCCGTCCGGCGCAACCGTGGCGCGGGCCAAGGCACGAAGAAAGCCCCTCCCGTAAAAACAGGAGGGGCTTGATGTCTTAGCTAGGATGCGCAGACGCGATCAGATCACACGTCTCTGCTCCACAGGGAGGCCATGGCCGGGCCGCCGCCGACGCAGAGGGAAGCGCCGCCGATCTTGGTGCCCTGACGTGCCATTTCGTACAGCATGGAGACGATGATGCGCAGGCCGGTGCAGCCGATGGGGTGGCCGAGGGAGATGCCGGAGCCGTTGAGGTTGGTCTTGTTCATGTCGACCTCCCAGCCGTGCTCTTCCTTCAGCTTCACGCCAACGCCCAGGAACTGAGCGGCGAACGCCTCGTTGATTTCCCAGTATTCGACGTCGGAGAAGTCGAGACCGGCGCCCTTGAGGCACTTCGGGATCGCATAGGCGGGGCCGATGCCCATGTACTTGGGCTCGACGCCGGCGGAGCACATGTAGAGCATCTTGGACATGGGCTTGATGCCGAGCTCCTTGGCCTTGTCGGCGGACATGACGATGACGGCAGCGGCCGCGTCGTTGATGCCGGAGGCGTTGGCAGCGGTGGTGACGCCGTCGGGGGTGAAGACGGGCTTCATCTTGGACAGGGTCTCCATGCTACAGTTGCGGATGGGATGCTCGTCGGTGTCGATGACGATGTCGCCCTTCTTCTTGTTGTGGATGACGTAGGGGACGATCTCATCCTTGAACTTGCCGGCCTCGATGGCGGCGCAGGCGCGGTTGTGGCTCATGACGGCCAGCTCGTCGCACTGCTCACGGGTGACGTTGCACAGCTTGGCGACGTTGTCGGCGGTCACGCCCATGTGGCCGGGGACCAGCGCGTCGTACAGAGCGTCGTGGATCAGGCTGTCGTACATCTCAGCAGCGCCCTCGGTGGGGATGCCGCCCATGCGGTAGCCCATGCGGGCCTTCGGCAGCAGGAAGGGGGCCTGGGTCATGTTCTCGACGCCGACGACGAGGCCGATGTCGGTCTTGCCCAGCTGGATGTCGTTGCAGGCGATCTCGAGGGCACGCATGCCGGAGGCGCAGTTCTGGTTGACGGTGACGGCGCTGCTCTCCTTGGGGAGGCCGATGCGCATGGACACCTGGCGGGCGGGGAGGGACCCCTGCATGGCCGAGTAGCACTCGCCCATGACGATCTCGTCGATGGTGTTGATGTCGATGCCAGCGCGGCGGATGGCTTCCTTGCCGGCGTGGATCGCGAGCTCTCTGGCGGAAACGTCCTTGAACTGGCCCTGGAACTTGCCGATAGCAGTACGGCAAGCGCTGACGATGACAACATCTCTGGTTTGCATGTGAGGAGTCCTCCTAAAAATCGTATTTGTTCACTTTATACTAAAATGACTTGATCCTATCCAAAGGGTGTCTCTATTATACACCGAAAACGCGCCCTGTCAAGGCTGTGACGCGAAAATTGCACAAAAAGCCTCTGATGATTTTGAGTGAAATTGGGTTGCCTGGATACTGAGGATCATGTATAATCGAATCATAAAGGGCAAGTTTAGAATTTGTTTTTGAAAACATCTCATTCGCAAATACGGAACTATCGAGAGGAGGCGGCCGACGATGAGCATGATCCCGGAGAAATGGATGGACGCGGCGCTGGGGTTCTCCCTGGACATCGCGCGGGACAGCGAGAACTTCCCGAAGAAGGTGCTCTCGCTGTTCGACAAGTATTTCGGGTTCCGCCGGAGCATCTTTTTCCCGTTCACCTATTCGGCCTTCCCTGGCACGCAGCAGCGGCGGGTGAGCACCCTGAGCAACTACATCACCTACGGGATCCGCTACGGCCCGATGTACGACTATAAGGACCACGTCTACCGGGACGACATCTTCCGCTATTCGGCCCTGCCGCCGCACCTGCGCGGCAAGCACGTGGTGTTCACCCAGGACGTGATGCCGCTGGAGGAGTACGAGCGCACGCCCTACGGCATCCACATGGCGGGGGAGGACATGTACTACCAGGCGGTGCTGTTCTTCTACATGGGGGACCGGGTCATCGGGTCGATGGGGCTCTTCCGCGCGAAGGAGGAGGGCGGCTTCGGCGAGGAGGCGCGCAGCCTGCTGGAGTATCTGGCGGGGCTGGTGGAGGCGAACTATCAGAACTACCTGCGCCACAGCGGGGAGTTCCGGTTCCACGACAGCTTCAACCTCTTCTACCAGGACTCGAAGATCGGGGCCGTCATCCTGAACCAGGACATGACGGTGATGCAGTGCAACACCGCCGCGCGGGAGATCAGCCAGGGCTTCTGGGAGCAGTACCGCCACAACCAGGGGCACTTCCTGCGCAGCAACTATCAGGGCGAGCCGCAGTTCCGCGAGATCCAGACGATGATCAACGAGGTCAGCGAGCGGCTGACGATCCAGGGCGGGACGAGCCAGACGATCACGTCGCTGGCGGGGGACCTGACGTTCTATCACACGTCGTTCCTGTCCTCCTCGGCGGCGGGCCTGATCCAGACGTGGCACCTGATGCTGATCACCTGCCAGACGAAGGAGCTGCCGAAGAACACGGAGCACCCGTACAACTCGCTGACCCAGCAGGAGCGGCGGATCGTCTACTACCTTGCGTCGGGGATGAAGAACGAGCAGATCGCCGAGGAGCTGCACATCAGCATCTACACGGTGCGCACGCACATCGCGAACATCTACAAGAAATTCGAGGTCAACAACAAGGTGGACCTCCTCATGCGGCTCCAGCCGATCCTGACGGAGCACACGCCTGTATGAAGAACGCCCCTCCCGTTCGTTCACGGGAGGGGCGTTCTTGTGTCCGGGACGATCACAGGACGGGCAGGCGGAAGGTGGTCGTCGCCCCGTCCCGCTGGACGGTCAGCCCGTCGTGTGCGCTGTCCCAGTGGGCGACGGCGAGCCAGCCGCTCCTGCCGTGCCCCTCGACGGGGGTGATGAGCTCCAGCGCGGCGCTCTCCTGTCCGGCGTGGACGAGGATCTCGGCGTCGATCCGCAGGACCGGGCGGAGGGAGGTGAAGCCGTCCGGCAGGAGGGCGCGGATGCGGTCCTGCTCGGCGCGGTAGGCCATGACATGCTGGGTGACGGCGATCATCGAGATCACGCTCCTGTTCATTCTGATCGGTTCACGCCCGCAGGCGGTAGCTGCCATCGGCGCAGGTGACGAGCCCGTCGGCCAGGAGGCCCTCGAGGGCGCGTCGGACGTCCGCCGGGGCCAGCCCGAGGGCGGCGGCGAGGGCGTCCGGATCGGCGGAGACGGCATCGGTCAGCCCCTCGGCCACCTGCTGCCGGGTCAGCTCGTCGGGGGTGAAGGACGGCCGGGGCAGGGGGAGGGAGAGACTGGTGATCCCGGCGCGGAAGGCCTCCGAGAGCACGGGGGCGCGCCAGCCCTGCTGCGCCCAGAGGGCATAGATGCCCTTCAGGCCGCGCCCGGCCCCGGAGCCGAGCCGCACGAGGGAGAAGAGCCGCGCGAGGGCGACGTTGCGCGGGTCGGGGCGGCCGCCGGACCGGGCCTCGTCGGGGGATGGGCGCAGGAGACCGCCGTTGGAGACGGCCAGCCCGGACGCGGTCCAGTGGACGTCGAGCGTCCCGTTGCCGAAGTAGTCGGCGTGGAGGATGGCGTTGAGGAGGGCCTCCCGCAGGGCGGCGGCGAGCGCGTCGCGGGCGTCTCGGTCCGGCTCCAGGAGGGCCGCGGCGGCGGTGAGTCGGCTGGCGGTCATCTCATAGAAGTCGAAGAGGTTCTCCGGTCGGCCCGGACCGCGGGTGGTCAGGTAGGCCCCGCCCTCCTCACGATAGGTCAGGCGCAGCTGGGGGAAGACCTCCCGCAGGGCGCTCTGGCGGCCGAGGAGGAGCAGCCCGGCGATGGTGGGATGGGCCCCGTCCCGCCCGCGGCCGAGGATCCCGGCCTCGGTGAGGAACGCCAGATCGGGCAGCTGGGTCCAGGGGTGCTCGGGCCGCCGCATGGCCATGAGGGTGCGGAACCGCCGCAGGGTCGCGGGGGAGAGGTCCTCGGGGGACCAGCCCTCTAGGACGGCGAGATCGGCGGGGGCGTCCTCGCGGTCGCGGAGCATGGCCCGGACCTCGTCGGGAGAGCAGTGGTAGTCGCCCTCGCCGTCGCGGCGGTAGGAGCCGTTGAAGGGGCTGTCGCCGATGTACACGGGACGGTCGCGCCGCCCGGCGCGGGGGACGGAGATGACGAGGACGTCCTTGCCCTGCACGCGCTGGACGGTGACGTCGTCCTCCGTGACGACGCAGGCGCTGACCTTGGCGGGGTCGCGGACGGTCCGCCAGAAGGTCGCGCGGTAGCCGTCCGGGTCGGGGATGCCGGTGACGTGGAGGCCCTTGTCGCGGTCCTCCTCGACGCCGAGGAGGATCAGGCCGCCGATCGTGTTGGCGAAGGCGGAGTAGGTCTCCCACAGGCTGTGGGGGAAGCCGCCCGCGGCCTTCTTGGCCTCGATGCGATTGTTCTCGTGGTAGCGGGCGATGTGGTCCAGGTCGATCATGCGGCTCCCTCCTGTCCGGGTGTCTGTCCCTTGATTATATAGTATCCGGCGGCCCTCCGCAACCGCCGGAGGGGGCCGGACGGGCCGAAAAGAGATTTTTTGAAAAAGTTGAAAATAGTGCTTGACATATCGCGGATCATGCTATAAAATAACACTTGTTCCGCGAGAGACGCGGCGAACGAAACGGACGATTAGCTCAGCTGGTATGAGCATCCGCTTGACGTGCGGGAGGTCACAGGTTCAAGTCCTGTATCGTCCACCAAAGCCCTGAGGTCTTTGACCTCGGGGCTTTTTCGTGTCTCCGGACAGTGCTGCACATGAGATCCCGCAGGGATCTTTCAACAGAGAAAGGCCCACGGACCAAGAATGGTCCGTGGGCCTGAGACTGTCGAAAAACCCCTGCGGGGTTTTCCGACAGGGTGGATGCAGCCCGTTGCGCGCACTCACCGTCCGCCTG
>CAKTJM010000030.1 GCA_934567745.1 uncultured Eubacteriales bacterium
GGCTGACGCTGGGCACGGCGGAGTCGTGCACGGGCGGCCTGATCGCGAAGCTGATGACGGACCGGCCCGGCTCGTCGGAGGTCTTCCGCGGCGGCGTGGTGAGCTACTGCGACGCGGTGAAGACCGCCGCACTGGGCGTGCCGGAGGAGCTGCTGCGGGAGCACGGCGCGGTCTCGCCGGAGGTGGCCGAGGCGATGGCCCGCGGGGCGAAGCGGCTGCTCGGCTGCGACCTGGCGGTCTCCGCGACGGGGATCGCCGGGCCGGACACGGACGAGCGCGGGACGCCGGTGGGCCTGGTGTACCTGGGCCTGGCCTACGGGGACGAGTGCTACGTCCACACCTATCGGGGCGGCCGGGTCGCCCGCGAGCGGATCCGCCGCCAGGCCGCGCAGACGGCGCTGGACCTCGTGCGGCGGAAGCTGACGGGGCTATTATAAAATGAGACGAAAAAGCGGAGGGAGCGTGTCTGCTCCCTCCGCTTCGTCGTATCGATCTCGCCGTTGACGCCTCAGATGGCCGCTGCGATCGCGTCGCCGACCGCGCGGGTGCCCACGAGGGTCTCCTTGCCGGTGTAGAGGTCCGGCGTGCGCAGGCCCGCGCGGAGCACGCTCCGCACCGCCTGCTCGATGGCGTCCGCCTCGGCCTTCAGGCCGAAGGTGTACCGCAGCATCATCGC
The DNA here is from genome assembly GCA_934567745.1 of uncultured Eubacteriales bacterium. Classification (GTDB taxonomy): domain Bacteria; phylum Bacillota; class Clostridia; order Oscillospirales; family Oscillospiraceae; genus Evtepia. Next base: position 677 of record CAKTJM010000030.1, read on the forward strand.
CGCGGACAGGATCGTCGCCATGGGGTTGGCCTTGTCCTGGCCCGCGATGTCCGGCGCGGAGCCGTGGACCGGTTCGTACATGCCGAAGTTGCCCGTCGCCAGCGAGGCGGAGGGCAGCATGCCGATCGAGCCGGTGATCTGGCTGGCCTCGTCGGAGAGGATGTCGCCGAAGATGTTGCTCGTCACGATGACGTCGAACTGCTTCGGGTCGCGTACGAGCTGCATCGCCGTGTTGTCCACATACAGGTTATCGAGCTTCACGTCCGGATAGTCCAGGCCGACCTTCGCCACGGTCCGCCGCCACAGGCGGGAGGACTCGAGCACGTTGGCCTTGTCCACGCTCGTCACGTGCCCGCCGCGGCGGCGCGCCATGTCGAACGCCACGCGGGCGATCCGCTCGACCTCGCCCTCGGCGTATTGCTCCACGTCATAGGCCGCGGGGCCCATGCTCGTCTCCTTCGTGCCGCGCTCGCCGAAGTAGATGCCGCCGGTCAGCTCACGCACGACCACGATGTCCAGGCCGCCCGCCAGCAGCTCCGGCTTGAGGGGCGAGGTGTCCGCCAGCTCCTCGAAGATCATCGCCGGGCGCAGGTTCGCGAACAGGCCCAGCTCCTTGCGCAGGCCGAGCAGCGCGCGCTCCGGGCGCTGGTCGCCCGGCAGGACGTCCCACTTCCAGCCACCGACCGCGCCGAGCAGCACGGCGTCGCTGCTGCGGCAGACGTCGATCGTCTCCTGCGGCAGGCATTCGCTCACCGCGTCGATGGCGCACCCGCCCGCGAGCACCTCTTCATACCGGAAGGTGTGGCCGAACTTCTCCGCCACACGGTCCAGGACCTTCAATGCTTCACCCACGACCTCGGGACCGATCCCGTCGCCGCGGATCACTGCGATCTTCGCTTCCATCGCTCACGCCTCCTCCGCTCTGGCCTTGATCGAGGCCATGAGGCCCCCGGCCTGGATGATCTCCTTGATGAACGCGGGGAACGGCTCGGCCTGGAAGGTCTCGCCCTTCGTCACGTCCGTGATGACGCCGGTGTCGAAGTCCACCTGGACCTCGTCGCCCGCCTCGATGCGCTCGCTGGCCTCCGGGCACTCCAGGATGGCCAGGCCGATGTTGATGGCGTTGCGGTAGAAGATCCGCGCGAACGTCTTGGCGATGACGCAGGAGATGCCGGACTCCTTGATGACCATCGGCGCGTGCTCACGGGAGGAGCCGCAGCCGAAGTTCAGGCCGCCGACCATCACGTCGCCGGGCTTGACGGCCTGGACGAAGCTGCGGTCGATGTCCTCCATGCAGTGGGTCGCCAGCTCCTGCTTGTCCGCGATGTTCAGATAGCGGGCGGGGATGATGACGTCGGTATCGACGTTGTCGCCGTACTTGTGAACGAAACCTTTTGCTTCCATGCTGCTCACACCTTTCTCGGATCGGCGATCTTACCGGCCACGGCGGAGGCCGCGGCGACGGCGGGGCTCGCCAGGTAGATCTCGGAGTCGATGGCGCCCATGCGCCCGACGAAGTTGCGGTTGGTCGTGGCCACGCAGCGCTCGCCGCTGGCGAGGACGCCCATGTGCCCGCCCAGACAGGGGCCGCAGGTCGGTGTCGAGACGGCGCAGCCCGCGTCGATGAAGGTGGTCATGTACCCGCGCTCGATGCACTCACGATAGACCTGCTGGGTGGCGGGCATCACGATGCAGCGCACGCCGGGGTGGACCTTCCGGCCCGCCAGGATCCCGGCTGCGACGGCCATGTCCTCGATCCGGCCGTTCGTACAGGAGCCGATCACGACCTGGTCGATCGCGATGTCGCCGACCTGGGAGATGGGCCGGGCGTTCTCGGGCAGGTGGGGGAAGGAGACCGTCGGCTCGACCTGGGAGAGGTCGATCTCGACCGTGCGGACGTAGGCGGCATCGGGGTCGGCCTCGTACACGGTGTAGGGCCGGTCCACGCGCCCGGCCATGTAGGCCTTGGCGATGTCGTCCACGGGGAAGATGCCGTTCTTGGCGCCCGCCTCGATGGACATGTTCGCGATGCACAGGCGGTCGTCCATGGACAGCTCCGCCACGCCGGGGCCGCAGTACTCCAGGCTCTGGTACAGCGCGCCGTCCACCCCGATCAGGCCGATCAGGTGGAGGATGACGTCCTTGCCGCTGACCATCGGGCCGGGCTTGCCGGTCAGGTGGACACGGATCGCCTCGGGGACCTTGAACCAGGTCTCGCCGGTGGCCATGCCGGCGGCCATGTCGGTGGAGCCGACGCCCGTGGAGAAGGCGCCCAGCGCGCCGTAGGTGCAGGTGTGGGAGTCCGCGCCGATGATGCACTCACCGGCGGCGACCAGGCCGCGCTCGGGCAGCAGGGCGTGCTCCACGCCCATCTGGCCGACGTCGTAGTAGTGCTCGATGTCGAAGCGCCGCGCGAAGGTCCGGCACTGCTTGCACTGCTCAGCGGCCTTGATGTCCTTGTTGGGGGTGAAGTGGTCCATGACCATCGCGATCTTGCTCCGGTCGAAGACGCCGGGGAAGCCCTCCTTGTCGAACTCCCGGATGGCCACGGGCGACGTGATGTCGTTGCCCAGGACCAGATCCAGCCGCGCGCGGATGAGCTGACCGGCCCGGACCTCGGGCAGACCGGCGTGGGCGGCCAGGATCTTCTGTGTCATCGTCATTGCCATAGTGGATCTCTCCCTTCTATCTGATCACTGCTCCTGGTCCGCGACGAAGTGGCGGACCCTGTTCTCGCGGTTGATCGCGGTGATGAGCGCGTACACCGACGCCATGATGATGTCGCTGTCCACGCCGACGCCCCAGAAGTGGCGGCCCGCCTCGTCGGCGATCACGACGTAGGCCGAGGCGCGGGAGTCGGAGTCGTTCTCCAGCGCGTGCTCCTCGTAGTCCACGAACCGGTAGCGGATGTCGGGGTTGGCCTCACGCAGGGCGTTGCTGACGGCGTCGATGGGGCCGTTGCCGCGGGCGGAGAGGCAGAAGATCTCGCCGCCGATGTTCAGGGTCATGTCCGCGACGGTGCCGTCCTTCTCCCTCATCCAGGAGATGTCCTCCAGCGTGATGGGCGCGTTGATGTTCTGGTACTCCGCCTGGAAGGCCGCGAGGACCTCGGCGGGGGAGAGCTCCTTGTGCGCGTGGTCGGAGATCTCCTTGATGAAGTAGCCGACCTCGGAGGCCATCTCCTTCGGCAGGTCGTAGCCGTAGTTGTGCTCGAGGATGTAGGAGATGCCGCCCTTGCCGGACTGGCTGTTGATGCGGATGACGTCGGTCTCGTACTCGCGGTTGACGTCCTGCGGGTCGAGCGGGAGGTAGGGGACGGTCCAGCGGTCCTCGCCGCGCTCCCGGCGGAAGGCCATGCCCTTCGCGATGGCGTCCTGATGAGAGCCGGAGAAGGCCGCGAAGACGAGCTGACCGGCGTAGGGCTGGCGGAAGCCGACGGACATGCCGGTCAGGTCCTCGTAGAACTTGACGATCTTGGGCATGTCGGAGAAGTCGAGCTGGGGATCGACGCCGTGGGTGTAGAGGTTCATGCCGAGGGTGATGAGGTCCACGTTGCCGGTGCGCTCGCCGTTGCCGAAGAGGGTGCCCTCGACGCGGCCGCCGCCCGCCAGGAGGCCCAGCTCCGCCGCCGCGACGGCGGTGCCGCGGTCGTTGTGCGGGTGGAGGGAGACGATGACGTCCCCGCGGCAGTGCAGGTGCTTGCTCATGTACTCGATCTGCTGGGCGTAGACGTGGGGCATGGACATCTCGACGGTGGAGGGGAGGTTGATGATGACCTTCCGCTCGGGCCGGGGCTGCCAGGTGTCGATGACGGCGTTGCAGATGCGCAGGGCGAACTCCATCTCGGTGCCGGTGAAGCTCTCGGGGGAGTACTCGAAGCGGAACTGCGTCTCGGGCATCTTCGCGGCGTAGTCGTTGAAGAGCGCCGCACCGGAGACGGCCAGATCGACGATCTCGTCCTCGCTGGCGCGGAAGACCTGCTGCCGCTGGGCGAAGGAGGTGGAGTTGTACAGGTGGACCACCACATGCTTGGCGCCGCGGATGGCGTCGAAGGTCTTCTCGATGATGTGGGGGCGGGACTGGGTCAGGACCTGGATCCACACGTCGTCGGGGATCATGTCCTGCTCGATGATGGTACGCAGGAAGTCATATTCCGTCTCGGAGGCGGCGGGGAAGCCCACCTCGATCTCCTTGAACCCGAGACCCAGCAGGAAACGGTAGAAGTCCAGCTTCTCCTCCAGGCTCATGGGGGTGATCAGGGCCTGGTTGCCGTCGCGAAGGTCCACGCTGCACCAGGCGGGGGCCTGTTCGATGCGCTCGCGCTTCGCCCAGTCCAGGCATTCCTCGGGGGGCATGTAATAGCCGGGACGGTATCTCTCTACGTGCTTCATGGGGGTTCATCCTTTCCATCGTACTCGGTCCGCGGATCAAAAAAGCCTTCGTCTCTTCCAAACAAAGAGACGAAGGCTGTCAAGCTTCCGCGGTACCACTCTTATTGGCGTCTATCAACGCCCACTCAAATAGCTCACGCTCCGGGGTGAGACGCCTCCCCGCCCATACGTCCTCGCAGCGACCGGACGCTCTCTGTGATGGGGCCAGGGGAAACACATTCCCTTCATTGCATGTCGATATGCGATTTTGGTGTACCAAAAGCATAGCCGATTGCAGGAGTTTTGTCAATGGGTGAAGATCCACAAAGCCGCCGGGCGGCCGTTGGGGCCGCCCCGTCGTTTTTCAGGCGAGGGCGCGGTAGAGGAGGGTCACGATCTGGCCGCGGGTGCAGGTGGCGTCGGGGCTGAAGGTCGTCGCGGAGGTGCCGTTGGTGATCTTCTGCTGCACGGCCCAGGCGATCGCCTTGGACCGCTCGCTGCCGTCGGCCGGGACGTCGGTGAAGAGGGACTGGCCGTTCGGCTCGGGGGACCCGGCCAGCTTCCAGAGGTACCAGACGGTCGTGGCGCGGTCGCACGGCGCATCGGCGGGGAAGGTCCCGGCGGAGACGAGGCCCTTCTGGTTCGCCCAGAGGGCGGGCTGGTAGTAATACGCGCTGGTGCTGACGTTGGAGAAGGGGTTCGCGCCGGACACGGGCGGGCAGTCGTAGGCCCGGTAGAGGAAGGTCAGGATGTGGGCCTTGGTGCAGGTCATATCGGGGCTGAAGGTGGCGTCGGAGGTGCCGTTCGTGATCCCCTCATGGAGCGCCCAATCGACGGCGACATAGGCATAGTGCTCCGGGGGCACGTCTGGGAAGGTCGCGAAGTCGCCGCGCTCGGAGTTCGGCCCGCCCGCCTTGACCGTGGCATAGTCGTACAGGGCGCTGCGCAGGGTGGCGCAGGTGCTCCAGCAGTTGGGGAGGGTGCTGCCGCCGGTGCTCGCATCGAGGATCTGCGTGCGGGCGGGGATGAACTTCGTCATCGCGGCGCCGGTCTCCTCGATGTACTGATCGACGGTCAGTCCGGTGCGATAGGTCCCGTCGCGCTGATACAGGAAGGCCGCGCCCAAGTCCGCGTCAACGGCCCACCCGGCCTTGACGAGCTCGGAGGGATCGGCCTGCTCCCCGGCGGCGGTCTTCGTCTTGTTCGCGACGAGGGGGAGGAGGTCGCCGTCGGCGACGCCGTTGAAGATCTCGGAGGTGTAGAACACGTCGTGGTGGAGGAGGGTCATCCTGCCGTTGCCGACGGCGTAATACAGGTCGCCCTCGGTGTCACCGACGACCAGGCCGACGCCGTCGCCGATGCGCAGGGCGGGCTTGCCCTCATAGGTGCCGAAGTCGTAGCCGAAGACGAAGCCCCGGACGGCGGGCGCGGTCAGCTCGTCCAGCGGCTCGGCCTGGGAGCCGTCCCAGGTCCAGAAGAGCAGGAAGTCGTTGGGGTCGGCGACCTCCGGCCGGGAGGTCACGGCGAGGAAGGGGATGCCGTCGTTCGCGGGATCGACGAGCATGGCGGGAGCGTCGTCGCTGTAGTTGGCGAGGGCGTCGGCGTAGCCCTTGGCCATCGCGACGGACATCTGGCATTTGCTCCGGTCGCCGTAGTAGGCGTAGGACGGCAGCGAGTCGCCCGGCGCGGCCGCCGAGGCCGGGACGACCGCCAGGCCCATCGCCAGGATCAGGGTGAGGATCAGGGCCAGGGCCCGCTTGCAGTGGGGTGCGTGCATGGTGCTCAGCTCCTTTTTCGTTTTGGACCGTGGTCCGTTGGGTCCATTATCCCTGTTTTGACGGGTGGTGTCAAGACAGAAGTGGGGCGTTTCAGCGCCCCTCTCCTTCGTCTGCTGCGGGGGACGTGGATGCGTCCGTCGGTTCTTCATCCTCTTCGGAAGAGAGGTATAGCTCCTCACATCTCTGCTGGGTCGTTTCCAGCTCTCCGATGGCGCGTTCGATGCCGCGGAACAGTTCGAGATAAAGTTGCTTGTAATCGACCATGGAAGGTCACCTCCTGCTATTTTCTTCCATTATATCTGGATTACGGATAAAAATCAATATCTGGAATCGAGATAAGTCATCATACCCACGAGGTGATGACATGGTCTATCCGAACATCCGCGCCCTGCGCGAGGACCGCGACCTGAAGCAGCGGGAGCTGGCTGCGCTGCTGCACGTCTCGCAGAACACCTACTCCCAATACGAGACCGGCACGATCGCCCTCACGGCGGAGCATCTGGTCCTCCTGGCCGACTTCTACGGGGTCAGCGTGGACTACCTCCTCGGCCGCAGCGACGATCCCCGCCCGCGCCGATGAGCCGTCCCGTCGGATCGCACGATCGCGCCGCCCGCGCCGCGGCCAGATCCTCTCCCGCCGCGCGAAAAAAAACGGGCGCGCCCCCTTTACTTTATCACGGTAGAGTGATAAAATACGAAACACAAAGATCCAGAGCGAAAGGGGCATGACCATGGAGTTCGATCAGAGCATCCTCCGACAGGGGGAGCGGACGATCTACCGTCTGCGCGGACTGTATGAGCGCTGCGGCTATAGCCGGTTCAAGATGAGCCGATTCGAGGAGTACGACCTGTACATCCGCAACAAGGATTTCCTGGTGAGCGACCGGATGATCACCTTCACCGACGCGCGCGGCGTCCTGATGGCGCTCAAGCCGGACGTGACGCTCTCCATCCTCAAGACCACACGGCCCGGCGAGCCGGGCCCGCGCAAGGTCTATTACAATGAGACCGTCTACCGTACGAACAAGAACGATGGCGCCTTCCAGGAGATCATGCAGACCGGCCTGGAGTGCATCGGCCGGCTCGACGCCTACCACTGCTACGAGGTCGTCTCCCTGGCCGTGCAGAGCCTGGCGGCGATCAGCCCGGACCACCTGCTCGACGTCTCCCACATGGGCCTCGTCTCGGGCTTCCTGGAGGCCGCCGGGGTCCTGCCGGAGGACTGGCCCACCGTGCTGGACGCCGTGCGGGAGAAGAACGCCGGGGCCATCCGCGCCTTCTGCGCGGCGCACGGCATGAGCCGGACCGTCGGCGACCTGCTGGAGAAGCTCGTCACCACCTACGGCCCGATGGCCGAGGTCCTCGACGAGCTGGCGCCCCTGTGCGTCGGCGGCAAGCGCACCCGCGAGGCGTGGGAGGAGCTCAGCTCCCTCTCCCGGCTGCTCACGGCCAACGGCCTGGGCGAGCGGGTCTATCTCGACTTCTCCGTCGCGGGCGACATGGACTATTACAGCGGCCTGGTCTTCCGCGGCTTCGTGAAGGGGCTGGCCTCCGGGGTCCTCTCCGGCGGGCAGTACGACAAGATGGCCGAGAAGATGGGCAAGCGCTGCGGCGCGATCGGCTTCGCGATCTACCTCGACGAGCTGGAGCGTCTCGCGGCCCGCGCCCCCGCGCTGGACGCGGACGTCCTGGTGCGGTACGATGAGGGCACGGACCTGGCGGCGCTCACCGCGGTCGTCGCGGCGCAGACCGCCACGGGGCGGCGCGTCCTCGCCCGCAGCGGCGCGGCGGGCGACGGGCTGTCCGTGCGCGAGATCATCGACCTGAGAGGAGGGGCCGGAGCATGAAGGAGCTGTTGAACATCGCCCTGCCGAAGGGACGGCTCGGCGAGCGGGTCTACGCCATGTTCGCCGAGGCGGGCTATCCCTGCGAGGAGCTGCTGGACCCCAAGCGCAAGCTGATCTTCGAGAACGAGGAGGCCGGAGTGCGGTACTTCTGGGTCAAGCCCTCGGACGTGCCCGTCTACGTCGAGCGCGGCGCGGCGGACGTCGGGGTGGCCGGGAAGGACATCCTGCTCGAATACGGGCCGGACGTCTACGAGCTGCTCGACCTGAACGTCGGCCGCTGCCGGATGTGCGTGGCCGCGAAGAACGGCTTCCGCGACGACCCGGACACCACCCTGCGCGTGGCGACCGAGTTCCCGAACATCGCGCGGCGCTACTACAGCGCCCGCAGCCGTGACATCGACATCATCCGCCTGCATGGGTCCATCGAGATCGCGCCCATCCTGGGCATGACCGACGTCATCGTGGACATCGTGGAGACCGGGACCACCCTGCGTGAGAACGACCTGTCCCCCATCGAGACGGTCGTGCCCATCAGCGCGCGGCTCATCGCGAACAAGGTGAGCTTCAAATTCAAACACACGGCCATCCAGGGGCTGCTGGACAGTCTGCGTCCCCTGTGCGCCGCGAAGGAGGCAGGAGAGCCATGATCCAGATCATCCGTGCGGCCGAGACCGACCGCCGCACCATCTTCCTCCGGGACGACCCCATGGAGGACGTCGCCGTCCCGGTCCGCGCCATTTTGGAGCGCGTCCGCGCCGAGGGCGACGCGGCGCTCAAGGCGTACACCAAGGAGTTCGACGGGGCGGACATCGCCACGGTCGAGCTGCCCTTCGGCGCGATCGACGAGGGCTTCCGCGCCGCCGATCCCGTCCTGGTGGAGGTCCTCTACCGCGCGGCCGAGCGCATCTCGGCCTTCCACCAGCACCAGCTGCGCAACAGCTTCCTGCTCAACGACGAGCCGGGCATCGTGATGGGGCAGAAGGTCCTGCCCCTCGACCGCGTCGGCCTGTACGTCCCCGGCGGCACGGCGGCCTATCCGTCCAGCGTCCTGATGAACGCGATCCCCGCCAAGCTGGCGGGGGTGCGCGAGGTCGTCATGGTCACGCCGCCCGGCAAGAACGGGAAGATCCCGCCCAACATCCTCGCGGCCGCCCGCATCTGCGGCGTGGACCGCGTCTTCCGCGTCGGCGGCGCCCAGGCGATCGCCGCCCTCGCCTACGGGACCGAGAGCGTCCCGCGCGTGGACAAGATCGTCGGCCCCGGCAACCAGTACGTCGCCGAGGCGAAGAAGCAGGTCTTCGGCCGCGTCGGCATCGACATGGTCGCCGGACCGAGCGAGATCCTGATCGTCGCGGACGACGGGGCGAACGCGCAGGTCGTCGCCGCCGACCTGCTCAGCCAGGCCGAGCACGACCGCAACGCCACCGCCGTCCTCGTCACCGACAGCGCCGCCCTGGCCGAGGCCGTCCAGGCCGCGCTGGAGGAGCAGATCCCCAAGCTGCCCCGGCAGGAGATCGCCCGCGCGTCCATCGACCGCAACGGCAAGATCATCGTCGCCGAGGACCTGGGGACCGGTATCGACATCGCCAACGAGCTGGCCCCCGAGCACCTGGAGCTGTGCGTCGCCGCGCCGTTCGACTGGCTGGACAAGGTCCGCAACGCCGGGTCGGTCTTCCTGGGCTATCAGTGCCCGGAGGCGCTGGGCGACTACTTCGCCGGCCCGAACCACACCCTGCCCACCGGCGGGACCGCCCGGTTCTCCTCGCCGCTGAGCGTGGACGACTTCGTCAAGAAGATGCAGTACACCTATTACACCCGGTCCGCCCTGTCCGTGGCGCGGGAGAGCGTCTCCCACTTCGCCAAGAAGGAGGGCCTCTTCGCCCACGCGCGCAGCGTGGACATCCGCTTCGACCCCGCCGTCGTGAAGGAGGAGAAATGAGCCGTTTCCTGCACCCCAAGTTCGCCTCGCTCGAGGCCTATACCCCCGGTGAGCAGCCGCGGGACAAGCGCTACATCAAGCTCAACACGAACGAGTCGCCCTATCCGCCCGCGCCCGCCGTCCTGGCGGCGCTGGAGGAGCAGGACCTGGCCGACCTGCGGCTCTACCCCGATCCGGAGGGCAAGGCCCTGCGCGAGGCGCTGGCGGCGCAGTATGGCGTGCAGCCGGAGAACGTCTTCCTCTCCAACGGCTCGGACGACATCCTGAGCTTCGCCTTCCTGGCCTTCGGGGCCGACGGGGCGGTGTTCCCTGGGCTGACCTACAGCTTCTACCCCGTCCTGGCCGCCCTGCACGGCGTGCAGTACGACACCGTCCCCCTGCGCGGGGACTGGAGCGTCGATCCCGACGGGCTGAGCCGGTCGGGCCGGCTGACCGTCCTGGCCAACCCCAACGCGCCGACCGGCCTGGCCCTGAGCCGGGACGAGATCGAGCGCATCGTCGCCTCGGAGCCGGACCACGTGGTCCTGGTGGACGAGGCCTATGTGGACTTCGGCGCGGAGTCGGCCGTGCCGCTGCTGGAGAAATACGAGAACCTGCTGGTCGTCATGACCTTCTCCAAGTCCCGGTCCATGGCCGGGGCGCGGCTGGGCTTCGCCCTGGGCAGCCGGGGGCTGATCGAGGACCTGGACCGACTCGCGTGGTCCACGAACCCCTACAGCGTGGACCGGCTGACGCTCAAGCTCGGCGCGGTGGCGGTGGCGTCCGCCGATTACTACGAGGCGCGCGCCGCGCAGATCGCCGCGACCCGCGAGGAGACGGCGCAGCGGCTGCGGCTGCTGGGCTTCACGGCCCCGGCGTCGAAGGCCAACTTCCTCTTCGTCGCCCATCCGGGCCTGGACGGGGAACGGCTCTACCGCGAGCTGAAGGACCGGGGCGTCCTGATCCGGCACTTCTCGGATCCGCGCTTCGCGCTCTATAACCGCGTGACCATCGGCACGCCGGAGGAGATGGACGTCTTCCTGCGGCAGGTCGAGGAGATCCTGAGGGAGGAGGGCCTGCTATGAGGACCGCAGACGTGCGCCGGACCACCGGCGAGACCGACATCGCCCTCACGCTCTGCCTGGACGGCTCGGGCGACTTCGACGGCAGGACCGGCGTGGGCTTTTTGGACCACATGCTGGCCGCCTTCGCGCGGCACGGCCGCTTCGACCTGACCGTGCGCTGCACCGGCGACACCTGGGTGGACGACCACCACAGCGTGGAGGACATCGGCCTGTGCCTGGGCCAGGCCTTCGCCGAGGCCCTGGGCGACAAGCGGGGGATCGAGCGCTTTGGCAGCACCGCGCTGCCGATGGACGAGACGCTCGTCCTGTCGGCGGTGGACTTCTCCGGCCGCTGCTGGCTCGGCTGGGACGTGCCGATGCCGACGGAGAAGGTCGGCAGCTTCGACACGGAGCTGGTGAAGGAGTTCTGGCTGGCGTTCGCCCGGACGGCGGCGTGCACCCTGCACGTGCGCCTGCTCGCGGGCGAGAACGCCCATCACATCATCGAGGGGACCTTCAAGTCCGTCGCCCGCACCCTGCGCGCGGCGGTGGCCGTCACCGGGACGGGGATCCCCTCCACGAAAGGGGTGCTGTGACATGATCGCAGTGATCGACTACGGCGTGGGGAACCTCTTCTCCCTCTGCCGGTCGCTGGAGGCCATCGGGCAGGAGGCCGTCGTCACCGGCGACCCGGCCGTCCTCGCGCAGGCCGACAAGCTCATCCTGCCGGGCGTCGGCGCCTTCGCCGACGCGGCGGAGAAGCTCCGCGCGAGCGGGCTGGACGCCGTCGTCTGCGCCCAGGCCGCCGCGGGCAAGCCCCTCATGGGCATCTGCCTGGGGATGCAGCTGCTCTTCGACGAGAGCGAGGAGTACGGCGTGCACCGCGGGCTGGGGCTGATCCCCGGCCGCGTCGTCGCCATGGAGGGGCGGCTCCCGACGGAGCTGAAGATCCCGCACATCGGCTGGAACGCCCTGCGCTTCCCCGACGGGCCGCGGCACCCGCTGCTCGCGTCGGTGGAGGAGGGCGACTGCGTGTATTTCGTCCACTCGTTCTACGCGGCGGACTGCGATCCGGCGGTCATCGCGACGGCGGAGTATGGCCGCGAGCTGACCGCCGCCGTGGCGCGCGGGAACGTGATGGGCTGCCAGTTCCACCCGGAGAAGAGCGGGCCGGTCGGCCTGGGCATCCTGCGTGCCTTCTGCGAAGGGACGTGGTCGGTATGAAGATCTTCCCGGCCATCGACCTCTTCGGGGGCCAGGCGGTGCGCCTGTTCCAGGGGGATTATGAGAAGATGACGGTCTACGATCCGCAGCCGCTGGACACGGTGCGGCGGTTCGAGGCCGCGGGCGCGTCCTGTCTCCACGTGGTGGATCTGGAGGGCGCGAAGACCGGGCAGACGACCAACCTGCCCACGATCGAGCAGATCGCGCGCAGCACCTCGCTGTTTTTGGAGGTCGGCGGCGGGATCCGCGACATGGCGACGGTCCGGCGCTATCTCGACGCCGGGGCCGGGCGCGTCATCCTGGGCACGGCGGCGGTCACGGACCCGGAGTTCCTGGCCGAGGCCGTGCAGACCTACGGCGAGCGGATCGCCGTGGGCGCGGACCTGAAGGACGGCAAGGTCGCCATCCGCGGCTGGCTGGAGACGAGCGGCGAGGGCTGGGAGGCCTTCTTCCGCCGCATCGAGGACCTGGGCGTGCGGACGGTCATCTGCACGGACATCGCGCGCGACGGCGCGATGCGCGGGGCGAACCGCGCCCTGTATCGGACGCTGGCGGCGCAGTTCCGCATGGATCTGATCGCCTCGGGCGGCGTGTCGTCCCTGGAGGACGTCGCGGCCCTGCGCGAGGCCGGCTGCGCCGGGGCGATCGTCGGCAAGGCGTGGTACACCGGGGCGATCGACCTCGCGGCGGCCATCGCCCTGGCGGAAGGAGGAACGGTATGATCACGAAACGCATCATCCCCTGCCTGGACGTGCGCGACGGCCGCGTGGTGAAGGGGGTCAACTTCCAGGGCCTGGCGGACGTGGATTCGCCGGTGACGCTGGCCGAATACTATACGAACGCCGGGGCGGACGAGCTGGTGTTCTATGACATCACGGCGTCGGCCGAGGGCCGGGCGCTGTTCACGGACATCCTGCGGCAGACGGCCGCGAAGGTGTTCATCCCCCTGACCGTGGGCGGCGGGATCGACAGTCTGGAGGACTTCGACCGCGTGCTCAAGTGCGGCGCGGACAAGGTGAGCGTCAACTCCGGCGCGATCCGCGACCCGGACCTGATCCGCCGCGCGGCGCAGCGGTACGGCGACCAGTGCGTCGTGCTGTCGGCGGACGTCAAGCGCGTGGACGGCAGCTTCCGCGTGTTCGCGCGGGGCGGCCGGGACGACACGGGGCTGGAGGCCATCGCGTGGATCCGGCGCTGTGTCTCGCTGGGCGCGGGCGAGGTCGTGGTGAACTCGATCGACACGGACGGCGTGAAGGGCGGCTTCGACCTGGAGCTGCTCGGCCGCGTCTGCGACGCGGTCCGCGTGCCGGTGATCGCCTCGGGCGGCGCGGGCCGGACGGAGGACTTCGTGGACCTGTTCCGCGCGGTGCCGACGATCGACGCGGCCCTGGCGGCGTCGGTGTTCCACTTCGGCGAGGTGGCCATCCCGGATCTGAAGAGGACCCTGCGCGAGGCGGGGATCCTCGTGCGCTGACGAAAGCAGTAAGGAGGAGAACGATATGATCGACATCGAGAGCGTGCGCTTCGACGAGCGCGGACTCGTCCCGGCCATCGTGGTGGACGGGCGCAGCGGCCAGGTGCTCACGCTGGCCTATATGAACCGGGAGAGCCTGGAGATCTCCATCCGCGAGGGGCGGACCTGCTTCTGGAGCCGCTCGCGGCAGGAGCTGTGGCGCAAGGGGGAGACCTCCGGCGCGGTGCAGCACATCATCGACATCACGGCCGACTGCGACCACGACGCGCTGGTGGTCCGGGTGAACAAGGACGGTCCGGCCTGCCACACGGGCGCGGAGAGCTGCTTCCATAACTTGCTGTGGGAGAGCGAGGACGAGCACGCCTTCTCCCTGGACGGGCTGATGGAGCTGCTGGCCGGGCGCAAGAGCGCGCCGAAGGAGGGATCCTACACCTCGTACCTCTTCGACAAGGGCCTGGACAAGATCCTCAAGAAGGTCGGCGAGGAGAGCACGGAGGTCATCATCGCCGGGAAGGCGGAGGACAAGCCGGAGACGATCTATGAGATCGCGGACCTGACCTATCACGTGCTGGTGCTGATGCTCCAGCTGGGCATCTCCCTCGACGACGTCCGCCGCGAGCTGGCGTCCCGGCATGTGATCGACAAGAAGGTCAAGCAGGAGAAGATGACCTAAAGCGTTCAGACTGTCGAAAACCAAGGCATCGCCCTCTCAGTCACGGCTTTGCCGTGCGAGCTCCCCCAGAGGGGGAGCTCGCTACGCGATGTCCTCCTGCTGCGTCGGCGCGAATCGCCCCGCAGGGAGCTCTCCCTTTGGGAGAGCTGTCCGCGCAGCGGACTGAGAGGGTGATCCACTCGCAGCAGTGCCCTCGACATCGTGTGCAGGGGCACGACGCCGAATCTCCAGATCCTGATGATCGTGAACGCAAAGAAAACGCCCGTCTCGGGAACGAGACGGGCGTCAGCGTGTCGAAAAAGTCCGGCTGGAGCTGGGCTTTTTCTGATAGATATGGTAGAATGGACAAGGGTGATGAAA
>CAKTJM010000031.1 GCA_934567745.1 uncultured Eubacteriales bacterium
GCTCCTTCTGATACTGGCGCAGCTGCTCCAGGAACCGCTTCTCCTTCTCGACGGCGTAGAACGAATAGCTGCCCGCGTAGAAGGCCGCCTTGCCGCCGCGGATCTCGATCACCCGGGAAATGGTGCGATCGAGGAAGTAGCGGTCGTGGGAGATGGCCAGGACGGTGCCCTTGTAATGGCTCAGGTATTCCTCCAGCCACTCGGTGGCGTGGAGGTCCAGGTGGTTCGTCGGCTCGTCGAGGAGCAGGATCTCCGTGTCGGTCAGGATGAGCCGCGCGAGGTTGATGCGCGTCTTCTCGCCGCCGGAGAGGTCGGCGAAGAGCTTGTCCCGGAAGGCGCGCTCGATGCCCAGGCCGGAGCAGACCTTCTCCAGCCGCATCTCCGTCTCATAGCCGCCGCCGCTCTCGAAGGCGGCCTGTAGGCGGTCGTAGCGGGCCAGCAGCGCCGGGTCCGCCCCGGCGAGCCGTTCGCTCAGGTCCCGCAGCTCCCGCTCCATGGCGTACAGCTCGTCGAAGGCCGTGCGCAGGACGTCCTCGACCGTGCTGCCCGCCGGATAGACGGGGATCTGGGAGATGAGGCCCAGGCGCTTGCCGGGCGCGATCTGGACGGCGCCGCCGTCCGGCCGCTCCTGGCCGGTGAGGATGCGGAAGAGGGTGGTCTTCCCCGCCCCGTTGCGGCCGAGGATGCCGACGCGCTCCCCCGCGTCCACCTGGAAGGTCAGGCCGTCCAGGACGGGCTGGCCGACCTCGTATTCCTTTGTCAGGTCGCGTACCGCGATGTCTATCATGCTTCGTCGTCCTTTTCTCTGCCCGCCGGGCGTCCTTGACGCGCCGGGGGCGCTATGGTATGATGATCCCAAAACGAGATCCATTCTCTATCTACGTAGGAGGTAATCCACAATGATCGCACTGCAATGGCAGGCCAAGGTCCTCTTGCTCCTGGACCAGGCCCGGTACCCCGAGGAGGAGCTCTGGCTCGAATGCACCACCGCCGAGGCGACCGCCGAGGTCCTCTCCTCTGGCGCCATCCTGGAGGACAAGATCGCCGCGACCGCCGGGGCCTATGGCTACTGCCTGGCCGCGCTGGAGCATCAGGAGCTGCTGGGCACGCCCGCCTTCGACGAGAAGCTGGACGCGGCCAAGGCGCTCCTGCTGGCGAGCCGTCCCGGCTCCCGCGGGATGCAGGCCGCCATGGACTTCATGGAGCATCCGCCCGAGGCCTACACCAAGAACGCCGACCGGATCACCACGCTCCTGGCGACCGCCGTGACCTTCGACCGGCAGCAGGTCATCGCCGACCGCAACATCTGCCGCAACGGCACCGACCTCATGGGCGAGGGCACCCGCGTGCTGGTCCGCACGGACCGGGGCGCGTTCCACTCCGCCTCCCCCTCCGGCGCGCTGGGCATCGTCCGCCGCGGGCTCAAGCGGGAGATCCTGGAGTCCGCCGCCCTGTGCGAGGGCCGCCCCGCGCTGACCGCCGCGACGACGCTGGCTCAGGAGCTGACGAAGGAGGGCCTGCCCTTCACCCTGATCCCCGACCACGCGGCCGCGACTTTCCTCGCGCGCCAGGGCGCGCACATGGTGCTGTGCGACGGCCTGCTCGCCGCGCGCAACGGCGACTGCAAGGCCCCGGTGGGGACCTATGAGCTGGCCATCTCCTGCTACTTCCACTCCATCCCCTTCTACGTCGTGCTGACGGCCGGGGACATCGCGCTGGACATCGAGAGCGGCGTGCAGCTCGGCCAGGACGAGGGCGATCCCGCTGAGGTCCTGTCGGTGCTGGGCGAGGCGCTCCCCTGCGGCCAGGCCCAGGGCTGGGTCCCCGCCTATGACGTGGTCCCCGCCTTCCTGATCTCCGGCTACATCACCGACCGGGGCATCGCGTCCGCGCCGTACGACGAGACGCTGCCCTATACCGTCGAGCACGCCCCCAAGAAGCTCATCGTCAACTTCGACGCGTGAGGCTCACTCCTCCAGGGCCAGCCGCTGCAAGGCGCGCGTGAGCTCCTCGAACGCCATCCCACGGGAGGCCTTGACCAACACCACCCCGCCTGGCTGGACCAGGCCGGGCAGGAGGGCCAGGGCCTCCTCTTTGTTCGGCGCATAGAAGACGTCGGGGATGTCGGACTGGCTGGCGGCGTCGTAGATGTTCCACGCCAGGTCCCCGATGGCCAGGAGGGCGTCGATCCCGCCGACCTGGCCGGCGAACTCGCCCACGCTGCGGTGCAGCTCCGGCCCGAGCGCGCCCAGCTCGAACATGTCGCCGAGGATGGCCACGCGCCGGGTCCCACCGCTGTGGGCCAGGACCTCCAGCGCCGCGCGCATGGACTGCGGGTTGGCGTTGTAGCTGTCGTCGAGGATCGTCAGCGCGCCCTGGTGGACGATGTTCATCCGCATCTTCGTGGGGACGAAGGCGCGGATGCCCGCGATCAGCTCCTCGGTCGTCAGACCGAACCGCTCGCCGATGGCGCAGGCGGTCAGGACCGGGTAGATCATGTGGCTGCCGAGGGCGGGCACGGTGACGTCGAAGGTGTCCCGCGGCGTGCGGATCGTGCAGGCCAGCCCCTTCGCCCCGAGCTGGTGGACGCTGGTCGCCGCATAGGGCGGCTCGTGGTCCTCGCCGAAGAAGACGATGTCGGGGCCGATGGTCCCCTCCAGGGTGCGCAGGAGCGGATCGTCCCCGTTGAGGACGGCCAGGCTGCCCGGCTGCATATAGCGGAAGATCTCGCTCTTGGCGCGCAGGATGCCGCCGCGGCTGCCGAGGTTCTCGATGTGCGCGTCGCCGATGTTCGTGATGACGGCGACGTCCGGGCGGGCGATCTGGGTGAGGTAGTCGATCTCGCCGAAGTGGTTCATGCCCATCTCCAGGACGCAGATCTGGTCCTGGGACGTGAGCCGGAAGAGCGTGAGCGGGAGGCCCAGCTCGTTGTTGAAGTTCCCCTCGGTCTTGAGGACGCGGTAGTGCTGGGAGAGGACGGAGGCGACCATGTCCTTGGTCGTGGTCTTGCCGACGCTGCCGGTGATGCCGATGATGGGGATCGGGAAGCGCCCCAGATAGGCGTGCGCCGCCCGGCCGATGGCGGTCATCGTGTCCTCGACGAGGACGTAGGCCTTGCCGGGCAGGAGCGTCTCCGGCTCCTCCATCGTCAGGCAGGCCACGGCGCCGCTCTCGAGCGCGGACGTGATGTAGCGGTGGCCGTCGGTGCGCTCACCGCGCAGGGCCACGAACAGAGCGCCCGGCCGCACGGCGCGGCTGTCGGTCTCCACCGAGGTGAAGACGGTATCGAGCGCGAGCGGCGTGCCAAGCTGGCGGCCGCCGGTGGCGTCGAGCAGTTCCTTCAGGGTCATGGGTTCCATGGGGCTTCCTCCTCTTCTCTTCCGTGGGCGGCGTCACACGCCGCGCAGACGCAGGGACTCGTCGATGATCCGCTGGCACAGCTCCGTGTAGGAGATCCCGACCGCGGCGGCCTCCTGCGGCACGAGGCTGGTGGGCGTCATGCCGGGCAGGGTGTTGATCTCCAGGAACCACGGGGTCCCGTCCTCGTCCAGGATGAAGTCGGCGCGGGAATAGACCGTCAGGCCCAGTGCGCGGTAGACCTTCAGCGCGGCGGCGCGGACGCGCTCCTCGATCTCGGGCGGGATCTCCGCCGGGCAGACCTCGAGGGCGGCGCCGGGCTGGTATTTGTTCTCATAATCATAGAAGCCGGTCTTCGGGATGATCTCGATGGACGGCAGCGCGCGGTCCTCCAGCAGCGCGACCTGGATCTCCCGGCCGGAGACATAGCGTTCGAGCACGCAGCGGCCGCCGAAGCGCAGACCGTCCAGCAGGGCCGCGTGGAGCTGCTTCTTGTCGAAGGCGATGGACACGCCGATGGACGAGCCGCTGTCCACAGGCTTGACGACGCAGGGCACGGGCGTGGTGCTCGTGAGCCGATCCACGTCGCGCTCCGTGTAATCGACGCGCCTCCACTCCGGGGTGGCCACGTCGAGGTCGGCGATGAACCGCTTCGTCAGGTCCTTGTCCATGGCGATGGCGGAGCTGAGGTGGCCGGACCCAGTGTAGGGGATCCCCATGAGGTCGAAGACCGCCTGGATGCGCCCGTCCTCGCCGCAGGCCCCGTGGAGGGCCAGGAAGACGAGGTCGGCCATCTGGCACAGCTCGAGCACGCCCTGGCCGATGGCGCTGGGGCTCTTCCAGCGGCGGGCGGCCTTGACCTCCTCGAGGTCGGGGGCGACACGGGCGACATGCTTGGCGCTGTCGGGGATGGGGGCGTCGAAATAGGACGCGAGGGGGCCTTCGTGGTCCTCCAGCCCGAAGTAGAGGTCCACCAGGGCCGCCTGGTGTCCAAGGGCGCGCAATGCCTCTGCGATCATGGTACCAGAGGAGAGGGAAACGTTCCGTTCGGGGCTCAGGCCACCGGCCAACACGACGATCTTCATAGGGACCTCCTTTACGGATCGATGGGATGGATACATTCCAAAGATTATAGCACACCCGCCGCCAGATCTCAACTGGCACAGTGGACAGGGATCGTCTGTCCCATGCCCCCATAGTGTATGGCCCCGCAGGCGTCGGCTTGCCGGAACGACAAAAAAATGAGCGTGCTGCTGCCAGCGCGCTCATTCTTTCATCGTTCGATCCTTATGTCAGATCACTCGGCAAAACCAAGAGCCTTGGGCTCGGTCTCGCAAGCGTCTTCGCAGCCGCCGCAGTCGATGCACTCGGAAGTGACCTTGCAGACGTCCTTGTCGCCTTCCTTGGCCTCGATGATGGCGCCGGTGGGACATTCGTCGATGCACTTCTTGCAGAAGGTGCACAGTTCAGGATTGATAACATACATAGTTGGGTACCTCCAATGTAATTTTCTTGGCAATGCTCATTGTACCACAACTTTTGAAAAATGCAATTGAAAAATCACAGAAAATTTTTGGTTATTTTTATGGTTTTCGGGAAGGATCTTCATGTACTTTTCACACATTGGAATCGATTGGAGGTTTCTAACCATGCAGATCGAACGAGATCGAACGGCCGATCTTGGCAGTATCACCCCAGCTTTGGAGGGTGCGCCCGCCTCTCAGCGCCATGCGGATCGACGCGGGCCCGTCACCGCTCCTGCCCCTGTCAGCGGGAAGGAGGATGCCCCATCAAGACCGTGACCTTCAGCTCGGCGGCCCGCGCGGCGCTCCGACGCGCCGGGGCCATCGCCCAGCGGATGGGCCATGACTACGTCGGCAGCGAGCATCTGCTGCTCGCCTTCCTCCAGGCCCCGCGCTCCGGTGCGGGGCAGATCCTCCTCTCCCAGGGACTGGACCGCCAGACCGTCCACGAGCGCCTGCTCGCCCTGGGCGTGGGGGCCGCGGTGCCGCTGGCGCGGCCCATCACGCCCCGTCTACAGACCGTCGTCGAGCTGGCCGTGGACGAGGCGCGGCGGCTCCACCACCCCCAGGTGGGCAGCCGCCATCTCCTGCTCGGCCTGCTGCGGCTGGCCGACGGCGGCGCGACGGAGCTGCTGTGCGAGGCGGGGCTCCACCCGAGCAGCCTCTACCGCCGGACCTCCGCGTCCCTGGGCGCGGGCGGGCCGCACTACGCCCGCCCGGTCCGGGACGACCCGCCGCCGTCCTCCTCCGTGCCCACGAAGCTCCTGGACCAGCACGGGCGCGACATGGTCCAGATCGCCTACGCCGGGGGCTACGACCCCGTCGTCGGGCGGGAGGACGAGATCGCCCGGACCATCCAGATCCTCCTGCGGCGCAGCAAGAACGATCCGATCCTCCTCGGCGACCCGGGCGTCGGCAAGACCGCCGTGGTGGAGGGCCTGGCCCAGCGCATCGCCCTGGGCCAGGTCCCGCAGGAGCTGCGGCAGAAGCGGCTCGTCTCCCTCGACCTGGCCTCCGTCGTGGCGGGGACCAAGTACCGCGGCGAGTTCGAGGGGCGCATGCGCGACATCCTGGCCGAGGTCCGGCGGGCCGGGAACGTCATCCTCTTCGTCGATGAGTTCCATACCGTCCTCGGGGCCGGGAGCGCCGAGGGGGCCATCGACGCCGCGAACCTCCTCAAGCCCGCCCTGGCCCGCGGGGAGCTGCGGCTGATCGGGGCGACCACGCTGGAGGAGTACCGCCGCTTCGTGCAGAAGGACGCGGCCATGGAGCGGCGCTTCCAGCCCGTGCGCGTGGCCGAGCCGACTCCGGAGACCGCGCGGGCCATGCTCCAGACCCTCGCGCCGCGCTATGCCCGCCACCACGGGCTGACCTTCACGCCGGAGGCGCTGGAGGCGGCGGTGGCGCTCTCCGTGCGTTATCTGCCCGACCGACGGCTCCCCGACAAGGCCATCGACCTGCTCGACGAGGCCGCCGCCCGGACGCGCCTGGCCGCGCTGGCCCCCTCGCCCGAGGTGGTCCGGCTGGAGGAGAAGGTCCGGCAGGCCCTGCGCGAGCGCAACGAGGCCATCGCCGACCAGGACTATGAGAAGGCCGCTCTCTGCCGCGACGCCGAGGCCGACTTCCGCCGCCAGCTCGACCGCGCCCACCAGGAGCCGATCCTCCGCCCGGACCCGGTCGTCACCGAGGAGGACATCGCGGGCGTCGTGGCCCAGTGGACGGGCATCCCGGCCGAACGGCTCACCCAGCCGGAGCGGGCGCGGCTGCTCGCCCTGGAGGACACCCTGCGCCGCCGCGTGGCGGGGCAGGACGAGGCCATCCGCGCCGTGGCCCGGGCCGTGCGCCGGGGCCGGACCGGGCTGAAAGAGCCGGGGCGGCCCGTGGGGTCCTTCCTCTTCCTCGGCCCGACGGGCGTGGGCAAGACCGAGCTGTGCAAGGCCCTGGCCGAGGCCCTCTTCGGGACGGAGGACGCCCTGCTCCGCTTCGACATGACCGAGTTCTCCGAGAAGCACACCGTCAGCCGCCTCATGGGCGCGCCGCCCGGCTATGTCGGCCACGACGAGGGCGGCGAGCTGACGGACCGGGTCCGCCAGCGGCCCTACTCCGTCCTCCTCTTCGACGAGTTGGAGAAGGCGCACCCGGACGTCTGGGGGCTGCTGCTCCAGATCATGGAGGACGGCGTCCTGACCGACGGCCACGGCCGCCGGACCGATTTCCGCAGCGCCGTCCTCGTCATGACCGCGAACGTTGGCGGCACGCGGCTCTCGTCCGGGACCGGGCTGGGCTTCGCGGGCGGCGGGGCCGGGAGCCGGTCCGAGGACGCGGCCCTGCGCGCCGAGCTGCGCCAGGTCTTCCGCCCGGAGTTCTTAGGGCGGCTCGACGCGGCCATCGTCTTCCGCCCCCTGGCCGCGCCGGAGCTGGGCCGGATCGCCCGCAAGCTCCTGCACGGCGTCGGCGACCGGCTGGCGGCCGCCGGGGCGCGGCTGGAGGTGACGGACGAGGCCGTCGCCCTCCTCGCCCGCGAGGGGGCCGACCCGCGGTACGGCGCGCGGCCCCTGCGGCGGTGCATCCGCGACCGGGTCGAGGACCCCGCCGCCCAGCTCCTGCTGACCGGCGAGCTGCCGGAGGGCGGGCTGCTGCGGCTGGACGCGGCGGACGACACGCTGACGCTCACCCCCTGCCCATAGGCCCCAAATTTGCCGATCTTGTCCATTGCCATAAGTTTTCTGTTGTCTTTTGTCAGGGCTTCCTGTATAATAAAGCCCAAATGGATAGGCATCCACACTTATTTATATAGTTTATATAGAGAAAGAACGCACACATTCGAGGTGACACCCTATGGCACTGCGCATCGGCATCGACATCGGTTCCACCACCGTCAAGGTCGTGGTGCTCGACGAACGAGACAAACTGCTCTTCCGCTCCTATGAGCGGCATTATTCCAAGGCGCGCGAACGCACCTGCGAGACCCTGCGCGGGCTGCGCGGGCTGCTGGGCGGCAAGGAGGTCCAGCTCCTCGTCACCGGCTCCGCCGGGCTCGGCGTGGCCAAGGCCGCCGGGCTGGACTTCGTCCAGGAGGTCTACGCCACCGCCGCCGCGGTGCGGACCTTCATCCCCGGCACCGACGCCGTCATCGAGCTTGGCGGCGAGGACGCCAAGATCATCTTCTTCGGCGGGACCCTGGAGGAACGCATGAACGGCTCCTGTGCCGGCGGCACAGGGGCCTTCATCGACCAGATGGCCACCCTGCTCAACGTCTCCGTGGGCGAGCTGGACGAGCTGTCCCTCCGCCACGAGAAGATCTATCCCATCGCCTCCCGCTGCGGCGTCTTCGCCAAGAGCGACATCCAGCCCATCCTCAACCAGGGCGGGCGGAAGGAGGACGTCGCCGCGTCCATCTTCCAGGCCGTGGTCGATCAGACCGTCGCCGGTCTGACCCAGGGCCGCGAGCTGACCGGGAAGATCGTCTTCCTCGGCGGGCCGCTCCACTTCCTCAAGGGCCTGCGGCAGCGGTTCGTGGAGACCCTGCGGCTCGACGCGGAGCACGCGATCTTCCCAGAGGACGGCGACTGCTTCGCCGCCATCGGCGCGGCCCTGTGCACCGAGCCGGGCAACACGAAGGACTTCGACACGCTCATGGGCCTGCTCGAGCACGCCGCCGAGAACGCCGCACCCGTCGATACCCTGCCCCCGCTCTTCACCAGCCAGGCCGAGTACGACGCCTTCGCCGCCCGCCACGCCGCCATGAGCGTCCCCACCGGGGATCTCGCGGCGTACCAGGGCGAGGCCTATCTCGGCATCGACGCCGGTTCCACCACCACCAAGATCGTCGTCATCGACCCGGCGGGCACCATCCTCTACTCCTTCTACCACTCCAACCAGGGCAACCCCGTCCAGATCGTCCTGCCCCAGCTGCGGGAGATCTACGCCCGCTGCGGCGACCGGGTCGTCCTGCGCGGCGCGGCCGTCACCGGGTACGGCGAGGACCTGATCCGCAACGCCTTCTCCTGCGACCTCGGCCTGGTCGAGACCGTCGCCCATCTCAACGCCGCCCGCCACTTCACCCCCGACGTCGATTTCATCATCGACATCGGCGGCCAGGACATGAAGTGCTTCAAGATCCGCAACGGCGCCGTGGACTCCATCCTCCTCAACGAGGCCTGCTCCTCCGGCTGCGGCTCCTTCATCGAGACCTTCGCCAGGGCGCTCGGCTATACGATCGCCGACTTCTCCCGTCTCGGCCTCTTCGCCAAGCATCCGGTGGACCTCGGCTCCCGCTGCACGGTCTTCATGAACTCCTCCGTCAAGCAGGCGCAGAAGGACGGCGCATCCATCGAGGACATCTCCGCCGGTCTGTCCATCTCCGTCGTGAAGAACGCCATCTACAAGGTCATCCGCGCCGCCAGCGCCGATGACCTCGGCAAGCACATCGTCGTCCAGGGCGGCACCTTCCTCAACGACGCCGTCCTGCGCTCCTTCGAGCTGGAGATCGGCCGTGAGGTCACCCGGCCCACCATCGCCGGGATGATGGGTGCCTACGGCGCGGCGCTCGCCGCCCGGGACGCCGGCCTGGAGAAGAGCGCCCTGCTCTCCGCCGAGGACCTGGCCCACTTCACCCACGAGGCGCGGCCCGCGACCTGTAAGCTCTGTACGAACCACTGCTCCCTGACGATCAACCGCTTCGACGGCGGCCGCCGCTTCATCTCCGGCAACCGCTGCTCCCGCCCGCTCGGGCAGGAGAGGGCCGACGTCCCGGACCTCATGAAGTTCAAGTATGACCATCTCCGCTCCCTCCAGGGCAAGGGGAAGGGCGACGGCTCCCGCGGGAAGATCGGCATCCCCTTCGGGCTGAACATGTACGAGAACCTCCCCT
Source organism: uncultured Eubacteriales bacterium (assembly GCA_934567745.1). Classification (GTDB taxonomy): domain Bacteria; phylum Bacillota; class Clostridia; order Oscillospirales; family Oscillospiraceae; genus Evtepia. Next base: position 9,754 of record CAKTJM010000031.1, read on the forward strand.
TCTGGTTCACCATGCTCACGGAGCTGGGTTTCGAGGTGGTCCTCTCCCCCGAGTCCTCCCGGAGCCTGTACATCAAGGGCCAGCAGACCATCCCGTCGGACACCGTCTGCTACCCCGCCAAGCTGCTCCACGGCCACGTCATGGCCCTGCTGGAGCAGGGGATCGACACCATCTTCTACCCCTGCATGTCCTACAACTTCGACGAGCACCTGGGCGACAACCACTACAACTGCCCCGTCGTGGCCTATTATCCCGACCTGCTCGCCGTCAACGTCCCCGCGCTGAGCAAGGTCCACTACGTGCACGCCAACGTCGGCATCCACCGCCCCAAGGACTTCGAGAAGAAGGGCGCGGAGCTGATGGCGCGCGAATTCGGCATCCCCCGCCGCGAGACGGTCCGCGCCGTGCGCGCGGCCTATGCGGCCTATCATGAGTACCGCGCGCTGGTCCAGCGCAAGGGGCAGGAGTACATCGACTACGCCCGCCAGAACGGCCGCCGGATCCTCGTCGTGGCCGGTCGTCCGTACCACATGGATCCCGAGATCAACCACGGCATCAACGACCTGATCACCTCCTTCGGCTTCGTGCTCGTCACGGAGGACGCCGTCTTCCAGCACATGGACAAGCAGCCCCGCCACGTCCTGAACCAGTGGACGTACCACGCGCGGATGTATGACGCCGCCCGCTACGTCTGCACCCAGCCCGACATGGCCTTCATCCAGCTCGTCTCCTTCGGCTGCGGCGTGGACGCGATCACCACGGACGAGCTGCGCTCCATCCTCGAGGACGGCGGCGACCTGTACACCCAACTGAAGATCGACGACATCTCCAACCTCGGGGCCGTCAAGATCCGCATCCGCTCCCTCATCGCCGCTCTGGACGCCCGGGACGCCCAGGCCAAGAAAGGAGGTCCCCATGGCGAAGCTCGTATATGATGAGACCGGCCGTCTCCTCTTCACGGAGGAGATGCGCAGGGAATACACCATCCTGATCCCCCAGATGCTCCCCGTCCACTTCGGCTTCTTCGCCAAGCTGCTCCAGCGCACGGGCTACAAGGTGGAGATCCTGAAGAACGATGGGCGCACCGTCGTGGACAGCGGCCTGAAGTACGTCCACAACGACGCCTGCTACCCCGCCCTGCTCGTCATCGGGCAGATGATCGACGCCGTCCAGAACGGCGGCTATGACCCGCACAAGGTCGCCCTGCTCATCACCCAGACGGGCGGCGGCTGCCGCGCCTCCAACTACATCCACATGCTCCGCAAGGCGCTGGAGAAGGCCGGGCTGGGCTTCATCCCCGTCATCTCCCTCTCCTTCGGCCTGGAGAAGAACCCCGGCTTCCACTGGACCGTGGGGCTGATCCGCCGCCTGATCTACGGCATGATGTACGGCGACGTCATCATGAACGTGGCCAACCAGGTCCGGCCCTATGAGGTCCACGCGGGCGACACGCAGGAGAAGGTCGAGTTTTGGATGAACGAGCTGCTCGACCGCTTCGACAAGGGCCAGGGCATGTCCCGCCGGAGGATGCACGGCATCTTCGACGAGATCTGCGCCGACTTCCGCGCCATCCCCACCGAGGGCGAGCCGAAGGTCCGCGTGGGCGTGGTGGGCGAGATCTACATCAAGTTCTCCTCCCTCGGCAACAACCAGCTCGAGCAGTTCCTCCTCGACGAGGGAGCGGAGCCGGTCGTGCCCGGTCTGACGGACTTCATCATCTTCAAGATCTACAACCGTGTCTCCGACATCGACATGTTCGGCGGCAGCAAGCTCAAACAGGCCGTGTGCCGCTTCTTCATGCACTATGTGGAGCTGTGCCAGCTCGACATGATCGACGCGCTGAAGAAGTCCGGCTTCCGTGCGCCCGGGACCTTCGCCGAGCTGCACGAGCTGATCCACGGCTATCTCAACGACGGCTGCAAGATGGGCGAGGGCTGGCTCCTGACCGCCGAGATGCTGGAGCTGATCCACTCCGGGACGCCCAACATCGTCTGCGCCCAGCCGTTCGGCTGTCTGCCCAACCACATCGTGGGCAAGGGCATGATCCGCGCGCTGAAGGACGACTATCCCGACTCCAACATCGTCGCCATCGACTACGACCCCGGCGCGACGAAGATCAACCAGGAGAACCGCATCAAGCTCATGCTCGCCAACGCCAAGCGGCTGGCCCAGGCGGGCGGGGCGCAGGAGAAGGCAGGGACCGCGGCGCGGTCCTGAGCAGACTCCCCCCATTTCGACCGATCTTGCCCCCGACCGTCCTCGGACGGTCGGGGGCTTTCCCATTTTCTGTACGCAACGGCGGACTTAACGATGATTTTATCGGGATATCCTGCCCGTAACGGTTGATTCTTCCGTCATCCGTGCTATAATAGTCTCGGCAAAGAACGAAATATCCTTCCCATCTGTGGAACAAAGGAGGTACCATCCATGCCGAGAAAAGCCACGAAAGCTGTCAAGGCCGTCGCCAAGACCGCTGCCCGGATGTCCCGGAAGGCGGCGCTCACCCCCGACCAGCTCAAGAAGCTGGATGCCTATTGGCGCGCGTCCAACTACCTGTCCGCCTGCCAGCTCTACCTGCTGGACAACCCCCTGCTGAAGGAGCCTTTGCAGCCTGAGCACATCAAGAAGAAGATCGTCGGCCACTGGGGCACCGTGCCCGGCCAGAATTTCATCTATACACACCTCGACCGTGTCATCAACAAGTACGATCTGGATATGATCTACCTCTCCGGCCCCGGCCACGGCGGCAACGCCATGGTCGCCCAGGACTGGCTCGACGGGTCCTACAGCGAGGTCTATCCCAACGTCAGCCAGGACCTCGAGGGGATGCAGCGCCTCTTCAAGCGCTTCTCCTTCCCCGGCGGCATCCCCAGCCACGTCGCGCCGGAGACCCCCGGCTCCATCCATGAGGGCGGCGAGCTGGGCTACTCCCTCGCCCACGCCTTCGGCGCCGTCTTCGACAACCCCGACCTGATCGCCGCCTGCGTCGTCGGCGACGGTGAGGCCGAGACCGGTCCTCTCGCCACCGCGTGGCACTCCAACAAGTTCCTCGATCCCGTCGGGGACGGCGCCGTGCTGCCGATCCTGCACATGAACGGGTTCAAGATCCACAATCCCACCATCCTCGCCCGGATCCCCCACGAGGAGCTGGAGGCCCTGTTCAAGGGCTACGGCTGGGAGCCGCGCTTCGTCGAGGGCGAGGACCCCAAGGAGATGCACCAGAAGATGGCCGCCGCGCTCGACTGGGCCATCCGTGAGATCCGCCGGATCCAGGCCAACGCCCGGACCAACGGCGACACCAGCCGTCCCATCTGGCCCATGATCGTCCTGCGCTCCCCCAAGGGCTGGACCGGCCCGAAGATGGTCGACGGTCTGCCCATCGAGGGCAACTTCCGCGCCCACCAGGTCCCGATCGACATGTCCAAGCCGGAGCACCTGGGCCAGCTCGAGGCCTGGCTGCGCAGCTATCGGCCCGAGGAGCTGTTCACCGACGACGGCAAGCCCGTCCAGGCCCTGCTCGACTTCGCCCCCAAGGGCGACCGCCGCATGGGCGCCAACCCCCACGCCAACGGCGGCAAGCTCCTGCGTGACCTGCGGCTGCCCGACTTCCGCCAGTACGGGCTGGACGTCCCCGCCCCCGGCGAGGTGGAGGCCCAGGACATGCTCGTCCTCGGCTCCTACGTCCGCGACGTGATCCGTGACAACGAGGACGCGAAGAACTTCCGCGTCTTCGGCCCCGACGAGAGCAAGTCCAACCGCCTGACCCCGATGTTCGAGGCCACCACCCGCGTCTGGGACGCGGAGATCTGCGACGGCGACGAATACCTCGGCCGCACCGGCCGGGTCATGGACTCCATGCTCTCCGAGCACATGTGCGAGGGCTGGCTCGAGGGTTATCTGCTCACCGGCCGCCACGGCTTCTTCAACAGCTATGAGGCGTTCATCCGCATCGTCGATTCCATGTTCTCCCAGCACGCCAAGTGGCTCAAGACCTGCAACGAGCTGCCCTGGCGGCAGGACATCGCCTCCCTGAACTATATCCTCTCCTCCAACGTCTGGCAGCAGGACCACAACGGCTTCACGCATCAGGATCCCGGCTTCCTCGACCACGTCGCCAACAAGAAGGCCGACGTCGTGCGCATGTATCTGCCGCCCGATGCCAACTGCCTGCTCTCCTGCTTCGCGCACTGCATCGCCAGCCGGAACTATGTGAACGTCCTCGTCACCTCCAAGCATCCGCGTCCCCAGTGGCTCACCATGGACCAGGCCGTCAAGCACTGCACCCAGGGCATCGGCATCTGGCAGTGGGCCTCCAACGACCAGGGCGAGGAGCCGGACATCGTCATGGCCTGCTGCGGCGACACGCCCACGCTGGAGACGCTGGCGACCGTCACCATCCTGCGCCACCACTTCCCGGACCTGAAGATCCGCGTCGTCAACGTCGTCGACCTCATGCGGCTCCAGTCCGACAGCCAGCACCCCCACGGGCTGACCGACAAGCAGTATGACATGCTGTTCACCAAGGACAAGCCCATCCTCTTCGCCTTCCACGGCTATCCGTCCCTCATCCACGAGCTGACCTATCGCCGGAAGAACAAGGACCTGCACGTGCGCGGCTATATCGAGGAGGGCACCATCACGACGCCCTTCGACATGCGCGTGCTGAACAAGCTCGACCGCTTCCATCTGGCGATGGACGTGATCGACCTGCTGCCCGAGAAGCTCGGTGCACGTGGGGCCTTCCTCATGCAGCAGCTCCAGGACAAGCTCGTCGAGCACAAGCAGTATATCGCCGAGCACGGTCAGGATCTGCCCGAGATCCGCGACTGGAAGTGGAACGACGGTAAGGGGACCTTCTGATCCTCCCGCCGCATCGGACCACCACACGACAGCCTTCGCCCCCGCCGGTATCACACCGGCGGGGGCTTTTCTAATGTCGCGATCGACGATCCGGCCGCATGATGCTATACTTTGGGGGAAAAGGAGGGACCGACCATGTACCGCATCTTCATCGTGGAGGACGACGCCGTCATCGCCCGCGCCGTCCAGGACCATCTGACCGGCTGGGGCCACACCGTGGCCTGCGCCCAGCGGTTCGACCAGGTGCTC
>CAKTJM010000032.1 GCA_934567745.1 uncultured Eubacteriales bacterium
AATGGAAAAATGAGAAAACGGTACAGCCGAAGCTATACCGTTCTCTCTTTCCTCACGATGTTTTCTTATCGGGAGCTGCCTTTGGCCGGTCTTTTTTATGTGCTCACCGACCCGCGACGCCGTCCTCGTGGCCGTCGCGGTAGCCGTCCTCGTAGGCGGTGCGGCAGTCGTCCTCGGTGTAGAGCTTCCCGTACTGTTCCTCGAAGGCACGCGTGAGCTCCTCCTCCGCGCGGCTGCGCTCGTGCTGCTTGCCCGCGATGTAGCCCTCCTGATAGACGGCGTCGATCTCCTCGTCCGACATCATCCGGCAGCCGGTCAGCAGCACCGCGCCCAGGAGCAGCACCAGTCCCAGCGTCCTGCGCATCGTCCTCCCCCTCTCTCTTCTCTCATCCCACCATCCTACCACGGCGGACGATCGTTTTCAACAGAAATCATGGCCATTTTCTGTCTGACGTGTGTGGAGCTGTCCCTTGACAGGGGGACGATTTCCGATATAATGAATCTATTGTGGGAAAACCCCCGCCGCACCGCGGCGAGTGAAATAAAGGAGGAACCCAGTTATGCTTTCCAACAAGGAAAAGACCATGGATAAGATCGTCGCCCTCTGCAAGGGTCGAGGTTTCGTCTTCCCCGGATCCGAGATCTACGGCGGTCTCGCCAACTCCTGGGATTACGGTCCTCTGGGCGTGGAGCTGAAGAACAACGTCAAGCGCGCTTGGTGGAAGAAGTTCGTCCAGGAGTGCCGCTACAACGTCGGTCTCGACAGCGCCATCCTCATGAACCCCCAGGTCTGGGTCGCCTCCGGTCACGTGGGCGGGTTCTCCGACCCCCTCATGGACTGCAAGGAGTGCAAGGAGCGCTTCCGTGCCGATAAGGTCATCGAGGACTGGTGCCAGACCAACAGCTTCGACCTGGGCCACAGCGTGGACGCCATGAGCCAGGCCGAGATGAAGACCTTCATCGACGAGCACGAGATCTGCTGCCCCTCCTGCGGTAAGCGCAACTGGACCGACATCCGTCAGTTCAACCTGATGTTCAAGACCTTCCAGGGCGTCACCGAGGACGCGAAGAATACCGTCTACCTCCGTCCCGAGACCGCACAGGGCATCTTCGTGGACTTCCCGTCCATCCAGCGGACCACCCGCCGCAAGATCCCCTTCGGCGTCTGCCAGATCGGCAAGTCCTTCCGCAACGAGATCACCCCGGGCAACTTCATCTTCCGCATCCGTGAGTTCGAGCAGATGGAGCTGGAGTTCTTCTGCAAGCCCGGCACCGAGCTGACCTGGTTCGCCTATTGGAAAGACTACTGCCACAAGTGGCTGCTCGACCTCGGCCTGCGCGACGACGAGCTGCGCCTGCGCGACCACGATCCCGAGGAGCTGTCCCATTACTCCAACGCCACCACCGACTTCGAGTTCTACTTCCCCTTCGGCTGGGGCGAGCTGTGGGGCGTGGCCAGCCGCACCAACTTCGACCTGAACGCGCATCAGACCACCTCCGGCAAGGACATGACCTATTACGACGCCGAGACGAACGAGCACTACATCCCCTACGTCATCGAGCCGTCCCTCGGCGCCGACCGCGTCACCCTGGCCTTCCTCGTCGATGCCTATGACGAGGAGGTCGTCGGCCAGGACAAGAAGGGCAACGACGACGTCCGCGTCGTCATGCACCTGCATCCCGCCCTCGCGCCGTACAAGTGCGCCGTCCTGCCGCTGTCCAAGAAGCTCGGTGAGAAGGCCCAGGAGATCTGCGACATGCTCTCCAAGGACTTCATGGTCGATTACGACGAGGCCGGGTCCATCGGCAAGCGCTATCGCCGCCAGGACGAGATCGGCACCCCGTACTGCATCACCGTCGACTTCGAGACCGTCGGCGACGAAGCCACGCCCGGCGACGGCTGCGTCACCGTGCGCGACCGCGACACCATGGAGCAGGTCCGCCTGCCCATCTCCGAGCTGGTGTCCTATCTCCACGAGAAGGTGGACTTCTAAGCTCGGCTCATGCGATATGGGACGACCACGCGGCGGAGGGGACCCTCCGCCGCGTGGTGGATGAGGAGCCTCTATGACGAAGAAGAACGGCAAGAAGGAAGGGAAGGCCCAGGGCCTTTCCTTCGGCTATTGCTACTGGCATGCGAAGCTCTATACGAAAAATGGCAGGGGGATCGGGCCGTATCTCTACATCGTCCCCTTCTTCCTGGCCTATCTCGTCCTCGACGTCACGCTCCGCTACACCTATCGCGGGGCGGGGCTGGTCGGCGTGCGCTATCTGCCGGCGTGTCTGTTCACCCTCGGCTGGGCGCTGCTGCTGGCGGGGCTGGTCTTCGTACTGCCGAAGGTCCCGCGCTGGTTCGTGCGGTGCGTGCCGTTGGTGACCTGCGTGGTCCTGGCCGTGACCCACAGCGGGTTCATGAGCATGTTCGGCCGCTTCTTCTCCTTCTCGGTCCTGTCCTTCGGCGGGACGGGCGAGTTCTTCAAGGCGGACTACATCCACATCGACTGGCACGTCGTCGCGGGCTGCACGGTGACGGTGCTGCTCATGATGACGTCCGGGCGGCTCCTCCAGGTCCTGCCGCCGCGGCCAGTCAAGCGGTCCGTCCTGGCGGGGCTGGCCGCGTGCCTGTGCGGCCTGGGGCTGGTCGTCTTCACCCATGTGCACTGGTTCCCCACCATCGACACCGTCATCTGGGAGAACTCCGCCGAGGACGCGCCCGCCGCGGCCTATCAGGACTACCACGACACGACCGACGCCCTCATGGTCTCCGGCCTGTACCAGTACACCGTCCGCGACCTCTGGATGCAGCTGCGCCCCTCCGCCACGATGAGCGAGAGCGACCGCGCGCAGGTGGACAGCTACGTCGCCTCCTATGAGGCGCAGCAGGTCCGCACCGACTACCGCGGGGCGCTGGCCGGGAAGAACGTCATCATGGTCCAGCTCGAGGCCACCGACACCTGGATGCTCTGCCCCGAGTACATGCCGAACCTCGCCAAGCTCAAGAGCGAGGCGCTGGTCTTCTCGAACCATTTCACCCCGGCCTACATCTCCGCCGGGACCTTCAATACGGAGTTCATCGTGAACACCGGCCTGCTGCCCGCCACGGGCGGCATCAGCACCGCCGTCTACACCCGCGACGACTACCCCTATTCCATGGCGAGCCTCTTCGGGAAGGCTGGGTACACCGCCCGCTCCTTCCACAACAGCGAGGGGGACGTCTACGACCGCGGGACGATCCACCCGAACCTCGGCTACGAGCGCTACGTCAGCGGCGGGGACATGGGGATGGCGGACTATCAGATGGACCGTTACCTCATCCATGGCTTCGACGAGATGACGGAGAGCGAGCCGTTCTTCAGCTTCGTCATCACCTACTCCGCCCACGGGCCGTACCGCGAGGACAGCTCGATCTATCAGGCGAACGCCGCCGCCGCCCAGGCCGCGGCCAAGCGGACCGACGGGAACTACGTCTACGCCGTGGCGGGCGCCATGGAGACGGACCGGTTCATCGGCGAGCTGGTCGATCGACTCACGGAGAAGGGGCTGCTGGACGACACCGTCCTCATCTTCTACGCCGACCACTACGACTATTACATGATGGACGACGCGCTCAACATGGAGATCAAGGGCGCGGAGAACATGGACATGCTCCAGCACACGGACTTCTTCATCTGGTCGCGCGACCTCGCGCCCCAGACGATCGACAAGGTCACCTCCTCCGTCGATGTGCTGCCGACCGTGGCGGAGCTGTTCGCGCTGGACACCTCCGGGGCCTTCCTCGTGGGGCATGACGCGCTCTCGCCCTTCGGCGGCGGGTACGTCTTCTTCTCCAGCGGGGCCTGGTACGACGGCGACCGCTATTGGCCCGCCGGATCCGCCGGGGACGCGCGCCGCAGCACGGAGATCGCGTCCCTCGTGAGTCTGAGCAACAAGGTATTGGCAGGGAACTATTATGGCTGACACGAAAACCAGGGGCCGCCGCCTACCGCGGCGGGCGGCCCTGACCGGGATCCTCCTGCTCGTCATCGGGCTGGTCTTCTCCGGCTTCTCTCTCTCGCTCGGCGGGGACCAGGTGCAGTGGGGCCCGGTCCTCTTCGCGCTGAACACGCTGCCCGTCCTGCTGTGTCTGGCCTTCCTTTGGCTGGTCACGGGGTGGGCCTGGCTCTCCTGCGCCGTCACGGGGACGCTGCTGTTCCTGCTGACCGGGGCGAACTACTTCCTGCTCATCTACCGCAGCACCCCCATGCTCTGGTCCACCCTGTTCAACGTCCGCGAGGGGTTCCAGATCGCCAAGCAGTACGACACGACCTTCACCCCCCTCATGTGGGCGTTCATCGGCTTTATCGCCGCCGCGACGGTGGTGCTGCTGCTCATCGGGCGGGGGCGGCCCGGCGCGCTCGGGCGGCTGCTCGGCGTGACCGCCGCGGGCATGCTGCTGTTGGGGACCTTCCAGTTCCTCTATCCCGACGACGACCTGTATACGTCCCTGGCCGGGGACGCCGCCAAGGACGAGACGAGCGCCTATATGGCCTGCGGCGTCGTCTATCCCTTCCTGCACAGCGCGGGGGACTACTACGCCTCCTCCGCCACCTATGACGAGCGCGCCGTGCGGGCCTACTACAACCAGTATCAGGACGCCGCGATTCCGGCCGACCGGAAGGTCGATCTGGTCGGCATCCAGCTGGAGGCCTTCACGGACCTGACCCTCTTCGACATCGAGGGCATCTCGCCGGACGTCTACCGCGACTTCCACGAGCTCCAGGCCCGGAGCATCTCCGGCACCCTGGTGACCGATGTCTTCGCGGGCGGCACCGCGGAGACGGAGTGGGCCGTCCTGACCGGCGGCAACCAGCACGGGGACTTCAAGCAGAAGACCGACTCCGTCGCCTGGTACCTCAAGGGGCAGGGCTACGCCACCAGCGGCGGGCACCCCAGCCATGAGTGGTTCTACGGCCGCGTCACGGCGAACAGGAGCCTCGGCTTCGACGAGTACCTCTTCATGGAGAACTATTACAACAGGTATTCCGACGAGGACGTCTGCTACGACGACGTCTTCTTCCCGGACCTCCAGCAGCGGCTGAGCGACCATTTCGCGACGGAAAACGCGCCGCTGTTCTCCTTCAACGTGACCTATCAGGGGCACGGGCCGTACAACACGGAGCAGACCTATTGGGGCGAGTCGTTCTGCACGGGCGACTACGACGCCGACATCCGCTATGCGCTGAACAACTACCTCTACCTCATGCAGGACACGAGCCAGCGCCTGCTGGCCCTGACCGAATGGCTCGACGGGCTGGACCGGCCGGTGGTCCTCTTCCTCTACGGCGACCACAAGCCGTGGATGGGCAGCCAGGGCAGCTTCTACGAGCGGCTCGGGATCAGCCTCGACACCACCACGGAGCAGGGGTTCCTGAACTATTACACCACTTGGTACGTCATCTGGGCCAACCAGAGCGCCAAGGCCGTCCTGGGCAACGACTTCGTGGGCGAGGGCCCGATGCTCTCCGCCTGCTTCCTGATGGACGAGGTCTTCCAGCAGTGCGGCTGGACCGGCTCGGCCTATATGCAGGCCCAGCGCCCCGTCGCCGAGGCCCTGCCCGTCCTGCACACGACCGGCTGGTGCGAGGAGGGCGGCGTGCTCACCCACGAGCCGTCCGAGGCCTCCCAGCGCCTGATCGATCAGTTCCAGAACGTCTCCCTGTACGACCGGACACGGTAAAGCCCGTTTTTCGGGGCGATCCGCTGGGAATATCGCACAAAAAGCCGCGCCCGCTCTTGTAGCGGGGGCGGCTTTGTGGTATCCTGTACGTTGTGAGATTATTTGGTTTTTTCCCACGGAAAGAGCCCGGCATGAGGAGTCAGCATGAAGTATCAGCAGTGGAACATCACCAAGCGGCCAAAGGAGATCTACGACGCCATGCGGGCACAGGGCGTGCCCGCACTGGTGGCGGCGACGCTGAGCGCCCGCGGCCTGACCACGGTCGAGGAGGCCCGAGACCTGCTCAGCAGCGGCAAGCGCCAGCTCCAGGATCCGCGGCTCATGCGCGACATGGACCGCGCCGTCGAGCGGATCGGGCGCGCCCTGCGCGACGGGGAGCGGATCGCGGTCTACGGCGACTATGACGTGGACGGGATCACCTCCACCTGCCTGCTGACCCACTATCTGCGCAGCTGCGGCGCGGACGTGTGCTACCACATCCCCGACCGGCTCACCGAGGGCTACGGCATGAACATCGGCGCCGTCGAGGAGCTCTCCCACACCGGCGTGAGCCTGATCATCACCGTGGACTGCGGCATCACCGCCATCGAGGAGGTCGCCTACGCCGCCGCGCTGGGCATCGACGTCGTCGTCACGGACCACCACGAGTGCAAGGAGACCCTGCCGGCCGCCGTGGCCGTGGTGGACCCGCACCGCCGCGACTGCCCCTATCCCTTCAAGGACCTCGCCGGGGTCGGCGTGGCGCTCAAGCTCGTCATGGCCCTCGGCGGGCCGGAGCGGGCCGAGGCCCTGTTCGCGGAGTACGCGGACCTGGCCGCCGTCGGCACCGTCGCCGACGTGATGAAGCTCCTCGGCGAGAACCGGACGATCGTCCGCGTCGGCCTGCAGCACCTGCGCCAGACCCGCCGCCGCGGGCTGTACGCCCTCATGCTGGAGGCCGGGACCCTCAGCCGCCCCGTCAACTCCACCGCCGTGGGCTACTGCCTGTCCCCGCGCATCAACGCCGCGGGGCGCATGGGCTGCGCCGACGTCGCCGCCGAGCTGATCCTCACCGACGACGCCCGCCGCGCCGAGCGGCTCTCCCACGAGCTGTGCGAGCTCAACCGCTTCCGCCAGACCGTGGAGCTGGACATCTTCGAGCAGTGCGCCGCGCGCCTGGCCGAGGAGGGGCACCACGACTGCATCGTCCTGGCCGACCACAGCTGGCACCAGGGCGTCGTCGGCATCGTCGCCTCGCGGCTGAGCGAGCAGTTCGCCTGCCCCGTGTTCATGATCTGCCTCCAGGAGGACGGCAAGGGCAAGGGCTCCTGCCGGTCCTACGGCGGCTTCAACCTCTTCTGCGCGCTCGAGCAGTGCGCGGACCTGCTGGAGGGCTACGGCGGCCACGCGCTGGCGGCCGGGTTCTCCATCCGGGAGGAGAACATCGACGCCTTCCGCGTGCGCATGGAGGACATCGTCCGCGAGGAGACCGGCGGCGAGCAGATGGTCTCCACCCTCCACATCGACGGCGAGATCGAGAACGCCGCCAGCCTCACGCTGGAGGAGGTCCAGGCGCTGGACATGCTCGAGCCGTACGGCGCGGGCAACCCCAAGCCCGTCTTCTCCCTCTCGGGGGTCACGGTCACCTGCCTGTCCGACGTGGGCGGCGGGCGGCACCTGAAGCTGCGCGCCAGCCGCGACGGCCGGACCCTCGACATGATCTTCTTCTCCGCCACCCGCGCCAAGGCCGGCCTGGCCGTCGGCGACCGCGCGGACGTGGCGTTCTACCCCCAGATCAACGAGTTCCGCGGCGCGCGGACCGTCCAGCTCAACCTGGTGGACCTGCGCCCCGCCCGGTCGCCGGAGCAGGAGCAGGAGCTCGCGCTCTACCGCCACTATCGCGGCGGCGGCACCGTCACCGCCTGCCAGGCCCGGACGATGATCCCCGGCCGCGACGAGTTCGCCGCCCTCTGGCACTATCTCGCCAGCCGCAGCGGCGAGATCACGGACACCCCCGTCCGCCTGGCCCGCCGCGTCTCCCAGGAGGGCGAGGTGCGGGAGTCCGTCCTGCGGACCCTCGTCTGCCTCGACGTGCTCGAGCAGCTCGGCCTGGTCAAGCTCCGCGAGGAGGAGAACGGCCGCCTGCGCGTGCGGCTGGTCCGCCGCCGGGGCGGCGGGAAGGTGGACCTCTACAAGGCCCCGCTGATCCAGGAGCTCCAGGCCATCGCCTGGGACCGGGAGGAGGAAGCATGAGAGCGGGCGATCCGCCGCGCTTCGCTACATAGAGAGATCGGAAGTCCCCGAGAACTACAAGGAGAGAGACCCATGGAGGACAAGATAGAGGCCCGGTTCCTCGAGCTGGAAGAAAAACTGAAGAACCTGTCGGAGGAGGACCGTCAGCGCGTCCGCGACGCCTACGAGTACGCCAAGGCCCATCACGAGGGGCAGCTGCGCAAGGACGGGACGCCGTATATCACCCACCCCATCGAGGTCGCCCATCTGGTGGCCGCGCTGGGGCTGGACGCCGACTCCATCATGGCCGCCCTCCTGCACGACACCATCGAGGACACCGACGCGACCCATGAGGAGGTCGCCAAGCGGTTCGGCACGACCGTGGCCGATCTGGTCGAGGGCGTCACGAAGCTCACCAGGGTCAAGCACACCTCCGTCGAGGAGAAGCAGATGGAGAACCTGCGCAAGATGCTCATGGCCATGGCCAAGGACATCCGCGTCATCCTCATCAAGATCTGCGACCGCGTCCACAACATCCGCACGATGGAGTACCAGAGCGAGCGCAAGCAGCGCGAGAAGGCCCTGGAGACCCTGGAGATCTATGCGCCGATCGCCCACCGGCTCGGCATGCAGAAGATGAAGTGGGAGATGGAGGACCGGTCGCTCAAGTTCCTCGACCCCATCGCCTACAAGGAGATCGACGACGAGCTGTCCCGTCAGGCCGCCGCCCACACTGCATTCATGGAGCGCATCCAGAACGAGATCCAGTCCCGGCTGGAGAAGGAGGGCATCCAGGCCACCGTCTACGGCCGCGTCAAGCACATCTACTCCATCTACCGCAAGATGTACGCGCAGAACAAGAGCATGAGCGAGATCTTCGACCTCTACGCCTTCCGCGTCATCGTGGACGACATCCCCACCTGCTACGCCGTCCTCGGCTGCATCCACGACATGTACCGCGCCGTGCTCGGGCGCTTCAAGGACTACATCGGCACCCCGAAGCCGAACATGTACCAGTCCCTCCACACCACCGTCATCGGGTCGGAGGGCATCCCCTTCGAGGTGCAGATCCGCACCTGGCAGATGCACCACATGGCCGAGTACGGCGTCGCCGCCCACTGGAAGTACAAGCAGGGCATGTCGAACCAGAAGCTCGGCACCGAGGAGACCTTCGCCTGGGTCCGCCGCCTGCTGGAGAACCAGCAGGACACCGAGGCCGAGGAATATATCCGCACGCTGAAGGTCGATCTCTTTGCCGACGAGGTCTTCGTCTTCACCCCCGGCGGCGACGTCATCAACCTGCCCGCGGGCGCGACGCCGATCGACTTCGCCTATGCGATCCACTCCGCCGTAGGCAACTCCATGACCGGCGCGAAGGTCAACGGGCGGATCGTCGGCTTCGACTACCGCCTCAAGTCCGGCGAGATCGTGGAGGTCATCACCTCCAAGAACGCCAAGGGCCCCAGCCGCGACTGGATGAAGCTCGCCATGAGCAACTCCGCCCGGACCAAGATCCGCCAGTGGTTCAAGCGCGAGAAGCGCGAGGAGAACATCGCCACCGGCCGGTCCATGTTCGAGGGCGAGCTCAAGCGGCTCGGCCTGACCATGGCCATGATCACCACCGACACCATGCTCCCGCACGTGCTGGAGAAGGTCCGCTTCAACTCCCTGGAGGAGATGTACGCCGCCATCGGCTACGGCGGGGCCTCCGCGCAGAAGTGCGCCAACCGCGTGCGCGAGGAGTTCGTCCATCAGGACCGCCAGCAGGCCGAGCGCCTGGCCGCCGAGCGCGCTGCGCAGGAGGCCGAGAAGGAGGCCGCGCGCGTCTCCCTCGACGCGGGCGTGGCCAAGGCCGGGAACCAGAAGCACTCCGTCTCCGGCGTCATCGTCGCCGGGATGACCGGGTGCATGGTCAAGTTCGCCAAGTGCTGCACCCCCGTGCCCGGCGACGAGATCGTCGGGTTCATCACCCGCGGCTACGGCGTCTCCGTCCACCGCGCCGACTGTCCCAACGCCGTGGCCGGGGCCGCGCGCCCGGCCGAGAAGGACCGTTGGATCAAGGTCTCCTGGGACGCCGGGAGCCTGAACACCTATAAGACCGCCGTCGAGCTGATCGCCAAGGATCGGCCCAACCTGACCCTGGACGCCGCCGCGGTCCTCTCCGCGGCGAAGCTCAACATCCTCTCCTTCACCGTCAACGTCCTGCCGGACGGCTACGCCAAGATCAGCATCCTGATGGAGGTCCGCTCCCAGAGCGAGGTCACGACCATCATGAACAAGCTCAACCAGATCTCCGGCGTGTACCAGGTCTCCCGCGTGAGCGGCTGAGGGAGAAATCCACGAAAAAGGAAGCATGACCACCATGGAACAGACCTTCCAGCCCCTCCTCTTCGGCGGGGACATCAACGTGTACAGCGTCGCCCGTGCCTTCCACGAGGCCTACGGCGTCAAGTCCATCTGCTACGGCAAGTTCCCCACCGGTCCGGCCTACGGCTCCGACATCATCGACTACCGCCCCTGCGCCAGGAACGAGGACGCGGAGACGTTCCGCGCGAACGTCGCGGCCGTCGCGGCGGAGCACGCGGACAAGACCGTCCTCGTGATCGGCTGCGGCGACAGCTACGTCAAGCTCGCCGCGGAGAACAAGGACGCCTTCCCCGCCAACTGCATCGCCCCCTACGTCTCCGGCGAGCTGATCGGCACCCTCATCAACAAGGAGAAGTTCTACGCCCTGTGCGACGAGCACGGCATCGACCACCCCGGCACCTTCGTCTATCGGCGGGAGCTGGGGCACGACTATGAGCTGGGCTTCCAGCCGCCCTATATCTGCAAGCCGTCCGACGGCGTGGCCTATTGGGCGCATCCTTTCCCGGGCAATGAGAAGGTCTTCCTCTGCCAGGACCGGGCGGAGCTGGACGCGGTCCTCGACCGCGTGTACGCCTCCGGCTACCCCGGCACGATGATCATCCAGGACTTCATCCCCGGCGACGACAGCTATATGCACGTGCTCACCTGCTACTCCGACCGTGACGCCAAGGTCAAGCTCATGTGTCTCGGCCACGTCCTCCTGGAGGAGCACACCCCCCACGGCATCGGCAACCACGCCGTCATCCTCACGGAGGTGGACGAGCCGCTGTGCGAGAAGATCCGCGCCTTCCTGGAGGCGATCGGCTTCGTCGGGTTCTCCAACTTCGACATCAAGTACGACCAACGCGACGGCAAGTACAAGGTCTTCGAGATCAACTGCCGCCAGGGCCGCAGCAACTACTACGTCACCGGCGCGGGCTACAACATCGCCCGCCTCGTCGTCGAGGACCGCATCGAGGGCCGCGAGCTGCCCTTCGTCCTGGCCGACAACGAGAGCCTGTGGCGCGTCGTGCCGCGCCGGGTCGCGTTCGACTATATCGTCTCCGACTACCACGAGGAGATGCGCGCCCTCATGCGGCAGGGCAAGGAGGTCGATCCGCTGTTCTACCCCGCGGACCGCGCCTTCGGACGGCGGCTGCGGATGGTCAAGAACCTCCTCGGCCACTTCAAGAAGTTCAAGCAGTATTACGAGAAGAAGAGCTGAGGGACGACATGGAACGGAAGGAAGGCATCCTCGGCGTGCTGGGCGGCATGGGCCCGCAGGCCACGAACACCTTTTACCAGCGCATCATCGACCGGACCCAGGCCGAGTGCGACCAGGAGCACCTGCGCGTGCTCATCTGGAGCGATGCCAAGATCCCCGACCGCACGGCCGGGATCCTCGGCGGACATGAGGAGGAGGTCTATCAGGCGCTGCTGAGCGGGGCGCAGCTGCTCGAACGGGCGGGCTGCACCCATCTGGCCATCCCCTGCAACACCTCGCACTACTTCGCCGACCGGCTCTCGGCCGCGATCGGCATCCCGCTGATCCACATGCCGCGCGAGACGGTCAAGGCCTGCCGCCAGGCCGGTCTGCACCGCGTCGGCATCCTGGCGACCGACGGCACCGTCCGCACGGGGATCTATCAGCGGGCGCTGGAGGCGGTGGGCCTTCAGCCGCACCTGCTGCCGGACGACCTGCAGCGGCAGGTCATGTCCATCATCTACGACGAGATCAAGCGCGGCGAGACCGGCTCCCGCGAGAAGTTCGCCCTGATCGACGACCACCTGCGCGCCGCCGGGTGCGACGGGGCGATCCTGGGCTGCACGGAGCTGTCGGTCTACCGCGCCCTGCACGGCCTGCCGCCGTTCTACCTCGACGCGATGGAGATCCTCGCCGAGCAGTCGATCCTGTGCTGCGGGAAGCAGCTGAGGAACGTGTGAGACCCTCTTTGCGGCCCGAACGGGGCCCAAAACTATGGATAGGATGTGTGATGGATTGGATCTGACGTTATATCCGCTGGGCGAATATGTCCAGCTCTTACAGAGGAACGACCTGCTGCTGCGCGCCGCCGGTGCGCCGCTCACCCGCGAGGTCGCTCTCGTCTCCTGCGACTCCCGCGAGGTCGTGCCGGGCACGCTCTTCATCTGCAAGGGCGCCCACTTCAAGCCGGAGTTCCTGGCCTCCGCCCGCGACAAGGGCGCCTTCGCCTATCTGGCGGAGAAGCCGTATGAGGGCATCGATCTGCCCTGCCTGCTCGTGAGCGACGTGCGGCTGGCCATGGCCCTGCTGGCCGACTTCTACTACGGCCACCCGAGCGGCAAGCTCTCCGTCGTCGGCGTCACCGGCACGAAGGGCAAGTCCTCCACGGCCTATTACCTGCGCTATATCTTCGACGAGTACCTGGCGGCGCAGGAGAAGCCGCTCAGCGGCATCGTCTCGTCCATCGACACCTACGACGGCGTCGAGCGCTTCGAGTCCCACCTGACCACGCCGGAGCCGCTCGACCTCGAGCGCCACTTCGCCAACGCCGTCGCCACGGGGATCCCCTATCTGACGATGGAGGTCTCCAGCCAGGCGCTCAAATACGACCGCGTGAAGAACGTCCAGTTCGCCGCCGCGGTCTTCCTGAACATCGGTCAGGACCACATCTCGCCGATCGAGCACCCGGACTTCGAGGACTATTTCACCTCCAAGCTCCGCATCTTCGCCCAGGCGGCCGCCGCCTGCGTGAACCTCGACTGCGACCACGCCGACCGCGTCCTCGCCGCCGCGCGGCGCGCCTGCCCGCGGATGATCACCTTCTCACAGAAGGACCCCTCCGCCACGGTCTTCGGCTCCCAGGTCCGCAAGGCCGGGGGGGACATCCTCTTCCGCGTGAAGACCCCGCGCTACAGCCGGGAGTTCCGCCTGACCATGCCCGGTCTGTTCAATGTGCAGAACGCGCTGGCCGCCCTGGCCGTGTGCGAGGCGCTGGGCATCCCAGAGCAGTACGCCTTCGCCGGGCTGATGAAGGCCCGCGTGCCCGGCCGGATGGAGGTCTACACCAACACGGACGAGCGGATCTCCGTGCTGGTCGATTACGCCCACAACCGGCTCTCGTTCGAGACGCTGTTCGCCTCCGTGAAGGAGGAGTTCCCCGACCGCCGGATCGTCACCGTCTTCGGCTGCCCCGGCTATAAGGCCTACGACCGCCGCCGCGACCTCGGCGAGGTCGCCGGGCGCGGATCCGACCTCGTCATCCTCACGGAGGAGGACGCGGGCGAGGAGCCGGTGGAGGACATCTGCCGCGACATCGCCCAGTACGTCGAGCAGGAGGGCTGCGACTATTCTATCGTGCCCGACCGCGGCGAGGCCGTCAAGCAGGCGATCCTCGGCAGCGACCGGCCCACCGTCGTCCTGCTCACCGGCAAGGGCGCGGAGACGCGGCAAAAACGGGGGACGGAGTATATCGACTGCCCCTCCGATGTAGACTATGCCAAGGAGTTCCTGCACGAGTACGACGTGCAGCACGGCATGGACGGCATGAGCAAGGTCCGCGCCCTGCTGGACGTGCTGCCGCTGCTGCGGCGGTATGAGGGCCGGACGATCGTCATCAAATACGGCGGGTCCGCGCTCGACGCGGCCTCGACCGACACCATCCTGGAGGACGCCGCGGCGCTGCAGTCCGTCGGCGTGCGCGTGATCCTCGTCCACGGCGGCGGGAAGGAGATCTCCGCCCTGCTGGAGAAGCTGGGCGTGGAGACCCGGTTCGAGAACGGCTATCGGGTCACCAGCCCCGCGGTGCTGGAGACGGCGGAGCTGGCCCTCTCGGCGCGGGTGAACAAGGCCATCGTGGCCGCGCTCGACCGGATCGGCGCGCGGGCCTGCGGCGTCTCCGGGCGCGACGGCGGGCTGATCACCGCCCGGGAGAAGGACCCGGCCATGGGCCTGGTGGGGACGATCACGCGGGTCGATCCGCGGCTGCTGCGCACGCTGCTGGACGGCGGGTATCTGCCGGTCGTCTCGCCGATCGCGCGCGGCGAGCAGGGCGGCGCGTTCAACTGCAACGCCGACGACGCGGCCCGTGCCGTGGCGGAGGCCGTGGGCGCCGACAAGCTCATCTTCCTCACGGACACGGACGGGATCCTGGTGGACAGCCACAACCAGTCCACCCGCATCGCGCGGATGGACGCCGCCCGGGCGCGGGAGCTGATCGACAGCGGCCTGATCGCCGGGGGGATGATCCCGAAGACGCAGAACTCGATCCACGCGGTGGAGCACGGCGTGGGCACCGTGACGGTGCTCAACGGCCGGATGGAGCACGCGGTGCTCCTGGAGGCCATCTCGGAGAAGTCCCTCGGGACGACGATCGAGCGCAAGCG
>CAKTJM010000033.1 GCA_934567745.1 uncultured Eubacteriales bacterium
GCCTGAAGAACAGCACCACCGGCGACACCCTCTGCGATGAGAAGGCGCCGATCATCCTCGAGTCCATGGAGTTCCCCGAGCCCGTCATTCGCGTCGCGATCGAACCGAAGACGAAAGCCGGTCAGGAGAAGATGGGCGTGGCGCTCATGAAGCTGGCCGAGGAGGATCCGACCTTCAAGACCTACACCGACGAAGAGACAGGCCAGACCATCATCGCCGGTATGGGCGAGCTGCACCTGGAGATCATCGTCGACCGTCTCCTCAGGGAGTACAAGGTCGAGGCGAACGTCGGCGCTCCGCAGGTCGCCTACAAGGAGACCATCCGCAAGTCGGTGGAGCAGGACACCAAGTACGCGCGCCAGTCCGGCGGCAAGGGCCAGTACGGCCACGTCAAGATCATTGTCGAGCCGAACGAGTCCGGCAAGGGCTACGAGTTCGTCAACGAGATCGTCGGCGGCGCGATCCCCAAGGAGTACATCCCAGCGGTCGACGCGGGCATCCAGGGCGCGATGGAATCCGGCGTCCTGGCCGGGTACCCCGTCGTGGACGTCAAGGTCACGCTGTACGATGGCTCCTTCCATGAGGTCGACTCCTCGGAGATGGCCTTCAAGATCGCAGGCTCGATGGCCTTCAAGGAGGCCTGCCGCAAGGCCGGTCCGGTCCTGCTCGAGCCGATCATGAAGGTGTCCGTCATCGTCCCCGAGGACTATATGGGCGACGTCATCGGCGATCTGAATTCCCGCCGCGGTCAGATCCAGGGCATGGAGGCCCGCCCCGGCGCACAGCAGATCGACGCGCTGGTCCCGCTGTCCGAGATGTTCGGCTACGCCACCGACCTGCGCAGCCGCACCCAGGGCCGCGGCCAGTACTCCATGGAGCCGCACAGCTACGTGGAGATCCCGAAGTCCATCACCGACAAGATCGTCGAGAAGCGCAACGGCGGGAATTGACCTGTTTTTTTGCGGAGATTGCCGATCGGGTGTTGTAATCTCGCGCGTTATCCTGTACAATACATCTGCGAAAACACACCGCAGATGCTCAAACGTTCTTTTCTATACTGGATCATAAGGAGGATCACTGATCATGGCCAAGCAAAAGTTTGAGAGAACCAAGCCCCACGTCAACATCGGCACCATCGGTCACGTCGACCATGGTAAGACCACCCTGACCGCTGCCATCACCAAGTATCTGGCTCTCCAGGGCAAGGCCCAGTTCGAGGACTATGCCAGCATCGACAAGGCTCCCGAAGAGAGAGAGCGCGGCATCACCATCAACACCGCCCACGTCGAGTACGAGACCGATGCGCGTCACTATGCGCACGTCGACTGCCCGGGCCACGCCGACTATATCAAGAACATGATCACCGGTGCTGCTCAGATGGACGGCGCCATCCTGGTCATCGCCGCCACCGACGGCCCCATGGCTCAGACCCGTGAGCACATCCTGCTGGCCCGTCAGGTCGGCGTGCCCGCCATCGTCGTGTTCCTGAACAAGGTCGACCTGCTGGACGACGAGGAGCTGCTCGAGCTGGTCGAGATGGAAGTCCGTGAGCTGCTCTCCAAGTATGACTTCCCCGGCGACGATCTGCCCGTCATCCGTGGTTCCGCTCTGAACGCTCTGACCTGCGAGAGCGAAGACCCCAACGATCCCAACTACGCCTGCATCAAGGAGCTGATGGATGCCGTCGACAACTACATCCCCACTCCTCCCCGTGATGACAGCCTGCCCTTCCTGATGCCCGTCGAGGACGTCTTCACCATCACCGGCCGCGGCACCGTCGCCACCGGCAGAGTCGAGCGTGGCATGATCAAGCTCGGCGAGCCCGTTGAGATCGTTGGCCTGACCGACGAGACCAAGAAGACCGTCGTCACCGGTATCGAGATGTTCCGCAAGCTGCTCGACTTCGCCGAGGCTGGCGACAACGTCGGCACCCTGCTGCGCGGCATCGACAAGAAGGAGATCGAGAGAGGCCAGGTCCTGGCTAAGCCCGGCTCCATCCACCCCCACACCAAGTTCGCCGGTCAGGTCTACGTCCTGTCCAAGGACGAAGGCGGCCGTCACACCCCGTTCTTCAACAACTATCGTCCCCAGTTCTACTTCCGCACCACCGA
Source organism: uncultured Eubacteriales bacterium (assembly GCA_934567745.1). GTDB lineage: Bacteria > Bacillota > Clostridia > Oscillospirales > Oscillospiraceae > Evtepia. Next base: position 2,112 of record CAKTJM010000033.1, read on the forward strand.
CGTCACTGGCGTCATCTCCCTGCCCGAAGGCGTCGAGATGTGCATGCCTGGCGATAACGTCATCATGAACGTCGAGCTGATCACCCCCATCGCCATCGAGAAGGGCCTCCGCTTCGCTATCCGTGAGGGCGGCCGTACCGTCGGTTCCGGCGTCGTCGTCGAGGTCGCTGAGTGATTCAGCACTCGTCACTCTGACCCAACCAAGAAAGGGCAAAGCGTATGCTTTGCCCTTTCTTTTCCATGTGGGGGCGATCCCCCACGCCCATACCCTGAAAGGAGGTGGCCGCCGTGCCGGAGCTGGACACGAGCACCATCGGCAGCAGCGTCGAGCAGGGCGTCGAGACCCTGACGAAGAACGGCTGGGAGGGCGCGCTCAAGCTCATCCTGACCGCGCTGGCCGTCCTGGTCGTCTGCCTGATCGTCAAGGCGGTGGTCCTGCGCCTGCTGGACCGGGGGCTGGACCGCAGCCACCGGATCGAGAAGAGCTTCCACACCTTCCTGCGCTCGTCGGTGAACATCCTGCTGTGGTTCCTGACCATCCTGCTCGTGGCGGAGGCGCTGGGCTTCAACGCCCGGTCGCTCCTGGCGCTGCTGGGCATCGTCGGTCTGGCGATCTCCCTGTCCATCCAGGGGAGCCTGTCGAACCTGGCGGGCGGGATCACGATCCTGACGACGCAGCCGTTCAAGGTCGGCGACTATGTGGACATCGGCGACACCGGCGGCACGATCGAGGAGATCGGCATGGTCCACACGAAGCTCCTGACCATCGACGCCCGCCGCGTCGTCCTGCCGAACAGCACCGTCGTCGCTGCGAAGGTCGTCAACTACTCCAGTGAGCCGCGCCGCCGCGTGGATCTGACGGTCGGCGCGTCGTACGACGACGACGGCCCGACGGTCGAGCGCGTGCTGATGGAGCTGATGCGCGCCCACCCGAAGGTGCTCGACGACCCCGCGCCGTTCGCGCGGCTGTCGGGCTACGGCGACAGCGCGGTGGAGTATACCCTGCGCGCCTGGGTGGCGAACGAGGACTATTGGACGGTCTATTACGACCTGCTCGGGCAGATGAAGCCCGCCTTCGACCGGAACGGGCTGTCCATGCCCTATCCCCAGCGCGAGATCACGATCCGCAAATGAGACCGAGAGGGCCTGCCGGGACGGCAGGCCCTTTTCGTCGTCCGGAAGAGGTCGGCTCCCTCGTCAGAGGGAGGCAAGGGACCTGTATGCCGCACGGCCCCGCATCACCCCGCCTTCTCCGCCCCCACCGGGAACGCCAGGCCCTGTAGGAACCCGTCCCCCGACGCGCAGGCGATCTCCCCGCCGATCACCGTCTTGTGATAGACGAGCAGGCTCGCCCAGATGTCCTCCTGCAGCCCCGGATAGTTGAAGACCTGATAGGTGTACCGCTGCACCGTCTTCCCGGCGTAGGCGGTCAGGTCGAACCCCTGCGCCTCCTGTAGGGCGAGGTACTCGTCGTAGGAGGGGTCGAAGGTCTCCGGGATCAAAACGTCCTCCACGGCGGCCGGCTCCCGCGCGACCTGCCAGCCCAGGCCCGTCAGATAGGCCACGCGGTCCTCGTCGCTGCGGACCTTGACCGGTGCGGCGATGCCCGCGGCCTCGCGGGCGTCCCGGGCGAGGGCGCTCCCCGCGCCGACGGCCCCGAGGGCCAGCGCGAGGACAGCGGCCCCGGCGATCAGCCCGCGCCAGCGGACCCTCTTGGCGATGATGAACATGACAGCAGCTCCTCTCGTCCGCCGCCCATGGGGCGGGATCTTTCGCTCCTACCCTATGGCCGATCGCGCGCAGATATGATAGGATAGGGGGACGAGATCCCGAGAAGACGAGGAGGACGGACCATGGAACGACTGGACAAGGTGCTGGCGGCGACGGGGCGGTGGTCCCGCAGCCAGGCGAAGGCCCTGGTGAAGGGCGGGCGCGTGCTGGTGGACGGGCGGCCCGCACAGCGCGCGGAGGACAAGATCGGCGAGGAGGCCGTCGTCACGGTGGACGGCCATCCCATCCGCACGGCGCGGACGGTCTGGCTCATGCTGCACAAGCCGCAGGGCGTCGTCTCCTCCACCGAGGACCCGCGGGAGCGGACCGTCCTCTCCCTGCTGCCGCCGGAGCTGCGGCGGATCGGGCTGTTCCCGGTCGGGCGGCTGGACAAGGACACCGAGGGCCTGCTCCTGCTGACGAACGACGGGGCGGCGGCCCACCGCCTCCTCGCGCCGGGCCGCCACGTGGACAAGGTCTACTACGCCGAGGTGGACGGCGCGCTGGGGGAGGACGACGTCACGGCCTTCGCCGCGGGGATCGAACTGCGCGGCGGGACGGTCTGCCGCCCGGCAGGGCTGTCGGTCGGCGACGCGCCGGACCGTTGCCTCGTGACGATCCACGAGGGGAAGTACCACCAGGTCAAGCGGATGCTGGCCGCGCGCGGCAAGCCCGTGCGCTATCTCAAGCGGCTGTCGATGGGCCCGCTGTCGCTCGATCCGGCCCTGCCGCTGGGCGCATGGCGGCCGCTCCGGCCGGACGAGGTGGCCCTGCTGGAGGGCTGAACGGGCGCGATCCGGCGTTTTCCACAATTTTTAAGAAAAAAACTATTGAAAAGATGCGGTGGAAACGGTATAATGGGGCGAATGGCAACATGGACCGCCGTGGGATCTGGCAGATCCCGCCCGTCGGCCCGATCAGATAGAAACAGGAGGAATCGACATGTCCAGCAGAGTGTTCCAAAGCATCGTGCTCCAAATGAAGGAGTGCACCGACCGGGTCATCGGCGTCGTGGACGACCAGGGGACCGTGGTCTCCTGCAACCAGCTCACTTGGATCGGCGAGAAATGGGAGGGCGCTGCCTCTGCCTTGAACGTCAACGAGTCCGCCGTCATCGTCTATGGGGACAAGACCTTCAAGCCGCTCTCCAGCCGCGGATCCCACTTCGACTACGCCGCCTTCGTGCAGGGCAGCGACGAGCAGGCGCGCCTGATCTGCTCCATGGTGACCGTGGCCCTCAACAGCGCCAAGACCTATTATGAGGAGAAGCACGACAAGACCGCCTTCGTCAAGAGCATCATCTCCGACAACATCCTCCTCGGCGACATCTACGTGCGCGCCAAGGAGCTGCACTTCGCCTCCGAGGCCACCCGCGCCGTCTTCCTGGTCCGCCAGGTCGGCTCCGCCGAGATCGCCGCCGTGGACGTCGTGCAGAACATGTTCTCCGACAACCCCGAGGACTTCGTCATCTCCATCAACGAGACCGACATCGCCGTCATCAAGATGCTGCCCGAGGGGACCGACGGCAAGGAGATCTATAAGATCGCCAAGAGCATCGAGGAGAACCTCGCCCAGACGCTGAAGATCAAGACGACCATCGGCATCGGCACCGTCGTCAGCCACATCCGCGACCTCGCCCGCGCCTATAAGGAGGCCGGCGTGGCCATCGACGTGGGCAAGGTCTTCGACACCGAGAAGACCGTCATCAACTACGAGAACCTCGGCATCGGCCGCCTGATCTACCAGCTGCCGACCGTCATGTGCGAGATGTTCCTGCAGGAGGTCTTCAAGAAGAACCCCATCGACGCGCTCGACCAGGAGACCCTGTTCACCATCAACAAGTTCTTCGAGAACAACCTGAACGTCTCCGAGACCGCCCGCAAGCTCTTCGTCCACCGCAACACCCTCGTGTACCGTCTGGAGAAGATCAAGAAGCTCACCGGGCTGGACCTGCGCGAGTTCGACGACGCCATCACCTTCAAGGTCGCGCTGATGGTCAAGAAGTATCTCGTCTCCAGAGGCATCGATCAGTGAGCACGGTGCCCACAGAACCATCCAAGGGAGTGTTAGTTTGATCCGTCTGACCGACATACATAAGGAATATGAGAACGGCACGAAGGCGCTCAAGGGCGTGAGCATGCAGATCGACGACGGGGACTTCGTGTTCCTGGTCGGGCCGTCCGGCTCCGGCAAGTCCACGATCATCAAGCTCATCACCGGCGAGATCCAGGCCGATCGCGGCAAGCTGATGGTCAACGGCTACAACCTGCGCGACATCAGCGACCAGCAGATCCCGCTCATGCGCCGCACGCTGGGCGTGGTGTTCCAGGACTTCCGCCTCATCAAGAAGAAGACGGTGGCCGAGAACCTGGAGGTCGCCATGCGCGTCGTGGGCGCGACCCCGCAGGAGATCCGCCGCCGCATCCCCTACGTGCTGGGCCTGGTGGGCCTGTCCGCCAAGATGCGGCAGTATCCCACCCAGCTCTCCGGCGGCGAGCAGCAGCGCGTGGCCGTGGCGCGCGCACTGGTGAACAACCCCAGCGTCATCATCGCCGACGAGCCGACCGGCAACCTCGACCCCGCCCGTTCCCTCGAGATCATGTCGCTGCTGGAGAAGATCAACGACATGGGCACGACCGTCCTGGTCGTGACCCATGAGCGCGGCCTGGTGGACCGCTTCGGCAAGCGCGTGGTGGCCATCGAGAGCGGGCGGATCATCAGCGACGCGGCAGGAGGATATTACAACAATGGTATTTGATCGCATCTGGTATCACATCAAGGAGGGTGCCCGGAGCGTCGTGACCCACGGGCTGATGTCCTTCGCCTCGGTGTGCATGATCGTGGCGTGTCTGCTCATCATGGGCTCCTTCTCGCTGATCGCCGTCAACGCCAGCCACATGCTCGGCGACCTGGAGGACGACAACGAATTCCTGGCCTACGTGGACGACAGCTGCACCGACGAGCAGGCCAGGGCGTTGCAGACGCAGATCGAGGCGATCCCGAACGTGGCCTCGGTCACCTTCGTCAGCCGGGCGGAGGCGCTGGCCAACTTCCAGGAGGAGCGCCAGGACCAGGCGATCTTCCAGGACCTCCAGCCCTCGGCCCTGCGCGACCGCTATCGCATCCATGTGGACGACATCCAGCAGCTCTCGGCGACCGTCGCCCTCGTGCAGAACGTGGACGGCATCGCCGACGTCAACGCCGCGCTCAAGGTCGCGGACGGCTTCGTCATGGTCCGCAACGTCGCCAGCGTGGTGGCGATCACCCTGGTGGTCATGCTGGCCGTCATCTCCGTGTTCATCATCGCGAACACGATCAAGCTCGCGACCTTCACCCGCCGGGAGGAGATCGCCATCATGAAGATGTGCGGCGCGACGAACTGGTTCATCCGCTGGCCGTTCCTCGTGGAGGGCGTCCTTTTGGGACTGATGGGCAGTCTCGTGGCATACTTTGCACAGTGGGGCGTCTACGGCCTCATCGACAAGGCGATGGTCCAGAGCGGCATCCTGTCGATCATCTCGTTCCTTCCGTTCTCGGCGCTGGCACACACGGTGCTGCTGTCGTTCCTGGCGGCGGGCCTGCTGATCGGCGCGGGCGGCTCGTTCCTGGCCATCCGAAAATTCCTGAAGGTGTGAGGAGGACCGTGGCATGAGCAAGAAACGGTCGGGTTGGGACACCCAGAAGTTCCAAAAGCGCTTCGCCGCCGTCGTCGCGGTCGTCCTGTGCATCTCCCTGGTGCTGGGGCTGGTCGCGGGCCTGATCGCGTGGTAAGGGAGCACACCCAGAGATAAGTCATCGAGGAAGCGGCGGTTCGCCGCTTCCTTCTGTCAAGTGGGCCTCGCAGAGTTCCGTTGCCCGCAGGCGACGGGAAAGAGTCAGATCATATTTTCCCGGACATGCGCCGGGAAAATATTCTTCTCGGCCCACAAGTGTGCCCGTGAGGGCGCGCGCAGGGGGCCGCAGGCCCCTCTGTCGGGAAAGGCTTTGCCTTTTCCGACCGGTACATCGGGAGGAGGTCCCAACCATATGGAAAAAAAGAAACGCCGCGTGCGGCTGCCGGTGTGCGTCCTGGCCTGTGTGCTGTGTCTGGCAGTCGGCGCGTCCGCGGCCCTCATCGGGGTGCGGACCATGCTCGGCGAGGACGGCGTGACCATCCTCCAGGCCGCACGGATCATCCAGGAGCGCTTCGTCGGCGACTACGACCGCGACGCCTACCGTCAGGCCGTCCTCGGCGCGATGGTGGACGATCTCGGCGACCGCTGGTCCTACTACCTGACCCCCGAGGAGTACGCGAGCGTCCAGGACGCCCGCCGCAACGCCTACGTCGGCATCGGCATCACCGTGGACCGGGAGGAGCCGGACGGCCTGCGCATCCTCACCGTCACGAAGGGCGGCCCCGCCGAGGAGGCGGGGCTCCTGCCCGGCGAGCGCATCCGCGCCGTGGAGGGGACCGCCGTCACGCCTGAGGATCGAGACGTCTGCATCGAGCTGATCCGCGGCGAGGAGGGGACCGCCGTCACCCTCACGGTCGAGGCCGCCGACGGCACCGCCCGCACGGTCGAGATCACGCGCCGCACCGTCCAGGGCATCAGCGCGGTCTGGTCGATGCTCGATGGCCAGGTCGGCCTGATCACGATCGGCAACTTCTACTCCGGCACCGCCGCCCTCGTGGAGGAGGGCCTGAGCGAGCTGCAGGCGCAGGGCGCGCGGGCGCTCATCCTGGACGTGCGCAACGACCCGGGCGGCTACGTCACGGAGCTGACCGAGATCCTCGACGCTCTCCTCCCCGAGGGGGACGTCTTCATCAGCCGCAGCTGGGACGGCAGCGAGAAGGTCTACACCTCCGACGCCGCCTGCGTCTCCCTGCCCCTGGCCGTGCTCGTGAACGCGGACAGCTACAGCGCGGCGGAGTTCCTCGCCGCCGAGCTGCGCGAGAGCGCCGGGGCCGTCATCGTCGGCGAGCAGACGAGCGGCAAGGGGTACTCCCAGCAGCTCTTCGCCCTGGCGGACGGCAGCGCGATGGGCCTCTCTACCGCCCGGTACTTCACCGGCAGCGGCGAGAGCCTGATCGGCAGGGGCCTCACGCCGGACGTCCCCGTGGCGCTCGACGAGGACCAGGCGCAGGCCCTGCTGTACGGCCAGCTGGAGCCGCCGGACGACCCCCAGCTCCAGGCGGCGCTGCACGCCCTCGCCGCGGCGGAGTGAGGGACGTCAGACAAAGACGGACGCACCGGAGGGGCCGAATGGCCCGCTCCGGTGCGTTTTTTTGCGCAAAAACCGCCGGGGACGGGGCAAGGCGCGGGCCTTCCCCTTGACAGGGGGCGGCAAAGTCCATATAATACTAGAACGGATCTGTGGATCCTTTTAATATAGGTATCTATCTGCCTCACCATGATAGGGAAAGGTGTGTGACCATATGGCAAAGGAATATACCCTCAGCGCCGAGCGTCTGGAGGAGCTGCAAAAGGAACTGGTCTACCTCAAGACCGTCCGCGAGAAGGAAGTGGCCGAGCTGATCAAGGAGGCGCGGTCCTTCGGCGACCTGTCCGAGAACAGCGAGTACGACGAGGCGAAGAACGAGCAGGGCAAGCTCTACTCCCGCATCGCCGAGCTGGACGAGATCCTGTCCAACTACACCGTGATCGACGACCGCGAGAAGAGCGCGGACATCGTCCACGTGGGCAGCACGGTCACCGTGCGCGACGTGGAGTTCGACGAGGAGCAGACCTATCAGATCGTCGGCTCGCAGGAGGCCGACCCCATGAACGGCCGCATCTCCGAGGAGTCGCCGTTCGGCCGCGCGCTGCTGGGCCGCCGCTCCGGCGAGGAAGTGACGGTCGAGGCCCCGGCCGGGAGCATCCGCTATCAGATCGTCGGTCTCCACCGCTGAGCGCCGACAGAGAGGAAGGAAAGACATGGCAGAAAAGAAGAGAGAGAACGGACCGGAGCAGGAGCAGGACCTCTCCCAGATCCTCCAGGTGCGCCGCGACAAGCTGACCGCGCTCCAGCAGGCGGGCAAGGACCCCTTCGAGCAGACGAAGTTCACCGTCTCCGCCCACGTGCAGGAGATCAAGGACCGCTTCGACGAGCTGGAGGGCCAGCCCGTCACCGTCGCCGGGCGTCTCATGTCCAAGCGCGGGATGGGCAAGGTGTCCTTCTGCGACATGCAGGACAAGACCGGCCGCATCCAGCTCTACGCCCGCAAGGACGAGATGGACGAGGCCGAGTACGCCGAGTTCAAGAAGTATGACATCGGCGACATCGTCGGCGTCGAGGGCGAGGTCTTCCGCACCCAGCGCGGCGAGATGAGCGTGCGCTGCAAGCACGTCACCCTGCTGTCCAAGTCCCTGCGCCCCCTGCCGGAGAAGTTCCACGGGCTCCAGGACAAGGAGCTGCGCTATCGCCAGCGCTATGTGGACCTGATCGTCAACCCGGACGTCAAGCGCAACTTCGAGATCCGCAGCCGGTTCATCGGCTATCTGCGGTCCTTCCTGGACGGGCGCGGCTACATGGAGGTCGAGACCCCGGTGCTCAACACCATCTCCGGCGGCGCGACCGCCCGCCCCTTCATCACCCACCACAACACGCTGGACATCGACATGTACATGCGCATCGCCACCGAGCTGCACCTGAAGCGGCTGATCGTGGGCGGTCTGGAGCGCGTGTATGAGATCGGCCGCATCTTCCGCAACGAGGGCATGGACACCAAGCACAACCCCGAGTTCACCACCGTGGAGCTGTACGAGGCCTATGCCGACTTCAACGACATGATGGACCTCTTCGAGGACTTCCTCTCCTCCGCCGCCATGAAGCTCCTGGGCACCTACCAGGTCGAGTGGCTGGGCGAGCAGATCGACCTCGCGCCCGGCTGGCGCCGCCTGACCATGGCCGAGGCCGTCAAGGAATACCTGGGCGTGGACTTCATGGCCATCACGGACGACGCGGAGGCCGTCGCCGCCGCCAAGTCCGTCGGCGTGGACATGGACGGCGTGGAGCCGACCTGGGGCCACGCCCTGTACGAGTGCTTCGACCAGAAGATCGAGGGCCAGCTGGTCCAGCCGACCTTCATCACCATGCACCCGGTGGACGTCTCCCCGCTGGCCAAGCGCTCCCCCAAGGATCCGCGCCTGACCGAGCGGTTCGAGCTGTTCATCTGCCGCAGTGAGATGGGCAACGCCTTCTCCGAGCTGAACGACCCGATCGACCAGAAGGAGCGCTTCCAGAAGCAGGTCGAGCTGCGCGCCAAGGGCGACGACGAGGCCGGCATGATGGACGAGGACTACATCAACGCCCTCGAATACGGTCTCCCGCCCACGGGCGGCCTGGGCATCGGCGTAGACCGCTGCGTGATGCTCCTGACCGGGGCCGACTCCATCCGCGATGTCATCCTCTTCCCGACGATGAAGCCGCTGGACCTGGACAAGAAGCCCGCCAGGGAGGCAGCGCCCGCAGAGGCCGCCGCCCCCGCCGTGGAGGAGAAGATCGACTTCTCCAAGGTCCAGATCGAGCCGCTGTTCACCGACCTGGTCGATTTCGAGACCTTCTCCAAGAGCGACTTCCGCGCCGTGAAGGTCAAGGCCTGCGAGGCCGTGAAGAAGTCCAAGAAGCTCCTGAAGTTCGTCCTGGACGACGGGAGCGGCACGGACCGTGTCATCCTGAGCGGGATCCACGAATATTACGAGCCGGAGGAGCTGGTCGGCAAGACCTGCATCGCCATCACCAACCTGCCGCCCAGAGCGATGATGGGCATCGACTCCTGCGGCATGCTGATCTCCGCCGTCCATCACGAGGACGGGGCGGAGAAGCTGCATCTGCTGATGGTCGATCCGCACATCCCGGCCGGCGCGAAGCTGTACTGACCGCACCCGGATCGAGCCGCCCGGCAGTGTGTCGAGACCGGCGGTCGCGGACAGCGCACGGGAGCTGCTCGACCGGATCGACAGATGGAACTGTTTGGCGCAGAGCATACCGGCCATGGGCCGGTATGCTGCTGCGCTTTTTCACGATGACCAGGAGGTCCCTATGGAGAAGATCACGAGCCGCGCGAACCCTCTGATTGGCCACGTGCGCAAGCTGGCCGCCGACCGGCGCTACCGCCGCGCCGCAGGCGAGCTGCTGTGCGAAGGCCCGAAGCTGCTGGAGGAGGCCCTGCGCTGGGGCACGGCCCTGCGGACCGTCGTCTGCGCCGACCCCGCGCGGCTCCCGTCCGGCCTGCCGGACGGCGTGCGGCTGGTGCAGGTCCCGGCGGACCTGTTACAGGCCGTCGCCCCGACGAAGACCCCGCAGGGGCCGCTCTTCCTGTGCGCCCAGCCGGACAGCGCCCCGCCGGAGCGGCTGGACGGCCGCCGGTACCTCGTCCTGGACGGGCTCCAGGATCCCGGCAACGTCGGCACCCTCTGGCGCACGGCCGACGCCTTCGGGGCGGACGGGCTGTGGCTGCTGCCCGGCTGCGCCGACCCGTGGGGGCCGAAGACCCTCCGCGCGACCATGGGCGCGTGCTTCCGCCTGCCCGTGTGGGAGGGCGGACTGGACACCCTCCGCGCCCTGCTGGACGCGGCGGGCCTGCCGCTGTACGCGACGGCCCTGCGCGAGGACACGGCGGACGTGCGCACGGTGGACCTCAGCCGCAGCGCCGTGGTCATCGGCAGCGAGGGCCGCGGGGTCTCCCAGGCCGTCCTGGACGCGAGCGCCCGGACGCTGAAGATCCCCATGACGCCCCGCTGCGAATCGCTCAACGCCGCCAGCGCGGGCACGGTGGTCCTCTGGCAGATGATGGACCGCCCGGACGGAGAGGAGTGAGCGGGATGGACGATCTGCGGCATTGGATCTGGCTCAGCGGCCGTGCCCCGTCGCCGGGGCGCTGGCTGCCGCGCGTCCTCGACCGGTTCGGGACGGCGACGGCGGTCTGGGAGGCCCCGCCGTCGGAGTGCGACCGGATCGACGACGTCCCGCCCCGCGTGCGCCAGGCACTCAAGGACAAGGACCTGCACCAGGCCGAGGCGATCTACTACCGCTGTGAGCGGCTGGGCCTGCGCCTGATGACCTATCGCGACGCGGACTATCCCGCCCGCCTGGCCGCGCTGGACGAGCCGCCGTGCCTGCTGTACGTGCAGGGCACGCTCCCGCCGATCGACGAGGAGCCGATCGTGGCGGTCGTCGGCGCGCGGGAGGCCACCGGCTACGGCACCGCCGTGGCCCGGCGGCTGGCCTACGGCCTGACCCGTCAGGGCGCGACGGTCGTCACCGGCACGGCGCGGGGCATCGACGCGGCCGCGCTGCGCGGGGCCCTGCGCGCCGGGGGACGGCCGATCGCCGTCCTCGGCAACGGGGTGGACGTGCCGTACCCGTCCTACCACGCGGACCTCTACGAGCAGATCGCCGCCCGCGGCGCGCTGATCGGGGAGTATCCCCCCGGCACCCCGCCGTATGGGAAGCACTTCCCGGTGCGCAACCGGATCCTGGCGGGCCTGGCGCTGGGCGTGGTGGTCGTGGAGGGGACGGAGCACAGCGGATCCCTCATCACCGCCCGCTGGGCGCAGGCGGAGCAGCGCGACGTCTTCGCGGTGCCCGGTCCGCTGGACGCGCCCATGAGCCGCGGGCCGAACAAGCTCATCCACGACGGCACGGCGCGGTTGATCCGCGGCGTGGAGGACATCCTGGAGGAGTACGCCGAGGCCTGGCCCGGCAAGCTCCGCCGCCTGCCGACGGAGCCGCGCGAGGACGACCGCCGTCCCGCGCCGCCGCGCCGGACCGACCGCGCCCCGGCCCCCGAGCGGCCGCCGGAGCGCCCCGCGCCCCGTCCCACGGCGAAGCTGGACGAGGTGACCGGGACGGACGAGGAGCGGACGATCGTGCAGGCCCTCGCCCAGGCGGACCGCACGGTGGACGAGCTGGTGCAGGCGACGGATCTGCCCGTGCGCCGGATCCTGACGACGCTGACCATGCTGCAGGTGCGGCAGGTCGTGGAGGAGGGACCGGGCAAGCGCTTCCGGCTCGCGGTGGAGCTGGAGGGGTGAACGGACGGCCCCACCCCCCATCAAAGCCCCCACGGACGCCCTGCGTCCTGACGATACACACATTTTGGAGGTAAACAGTGGCGAAATCGAATCTGGTGATCGTGGAATCACCCGCCAAAGCGAAGACCATCGGCAAGTACCTCGGCCCGGACTACCGCGTCCTGGCCTCCATGGGCCACGTGCGCGATCTGCCCAAGAGCAAGATGAGCGTGGACATCGCCGGCGGCTTCATCCCCAATTATCAGCCCATCCAGGGCAAGGAGGAGATCATCTCCGAGCTCCAGGACGCGGCGGACCATAGCCAGTGCGTCTACCTCGCGACCGACCCGGACCGCGAGGGCGAGGCCATCTCGTGGCACCTGAAGGAGCTGCTGCACCTGCCGGACGAGAAGACCCGCCGCGTGACCTTCAACGAGATCACGCGCAAGGTCGTGACCGAGAGCATCGCGGCCCCGCGCCAGATCGACCAGGACCTGGTCGATGCGCAGCAGGCCCGCCGCATCCTCGACCGCGTGGTGGGCTATGAGCTGTCCCCCCTGCTG
>CAKTJM010000034.1 GCA_934567745.1 uncultured Eubacteriales bacterium
GCCGCGTCCCCGCGCTGCTGCGCGAGGAGGGCGGGGTAGTCCTGATAGGTCACGTCCAGGTCCACGTCCCCGTCGATGCCGGGCACGCGGCCGGTGCTGGAATACTGCCAGATGCCGCACTCCGGCGGCCGGGCCAGGTCCGGCTCCTTCGGCCACTGGGCCAGCCAGAGGTCGTAGCGCCTGCGGATCTGCTCGTCGAAATACCGCCCGAGGTAGTCCCGGTTGGCGTAGTTGATGACATAGTGCCCGGCGGCCTCGATCGTCTCGCAGAACGCCCGGGCGATCCGGCTGGCCAGGTCCTTCGTGACGGTGACGCCCGCCTTGGCGGCCCGCGTCACGCTGTCGTACTCAAAGTCGAACGCGATGGGGTAGTCCAGCCGATACGGCGCGACGGCGGCCAGGCAGGCCCGGGCCTCGCGCCGGGCCATCTCCTCGGTGTGGGCGTAGCTGAACCAGTACGCCCCGCAGGGGATGCCCAGGCGGTTGCACTCGCTGAAGTTCCGGTGCGCCCGCGCATCGACGGTGCCCGCGCCGTAGCCCGCGCGGATCATCGCGAAGGCGATCCCGGCCTCCTTGACCTTCTGCCAGTCGATGATGCCCTGATGCTTCGAGACGTCGATGCCCTTCCGCATGGTCGTCATGCGTCACCGCCCTTCCCGCATTCCGGCAGGCCGGCCACGCTCGTCAGCAGGCTCAGCACGCCCGCCAGTACCGCGGCCGAGGCCACCATGGGCCAGACCACGTCGCCCAGGGCCGCCGCCGCGCCGATGCAGCCGATGGCCGTCTGGGCCACGGTCTTGGCGGCCCGGATCCCCGCGCAGCGCCACCAGGTCTTCCACTTCTCGTCCATGCTCCTGTACCTCCCTTTGTCACGCGGCCCCCGCGGGGGCCGCTGCTCCATTCTATGGGGCAGCGCGGATCGTGGTCCCTGCGGGCGGATCGGGACCACTACGGCCAGGCACGAGTCGATCCTGGTCATCAGGAGTTAGATCAGATCCATCCTTAGGCACGGTGCGGATCCATTCCCACAGCGGATGGTATGGATGCCGACCTTTCGGTAGGATAGAGACGAAAAGTCTTGTCTAAGGAGTGACCAACCATGCTGAGCCAGATCTTCGCGATCGCTATTTTTCTGATCATGTTCCTAGGTATCGTTGCGGGGAAAATCCCTCGTCACATCATCACTACCGTCGCTGCACTTGCGACCGCCCTGCTGGTCTTCCTCCTGATCATGCGCAGCCCTCAGTCCATTTGGGAGGCGCTCGCGCTGCACAGCGTCCTGGAGCCGGACTTCTGGTTTGCCCGAACGCATGGGACAGTCGCGTCCACCGGCATCAACTGGGGCACCATCCTGTTCATCGCCGGGATGATGATCCTGGTGGAAGGGCTGGAGGACACCGGATTCTTCCGGTGGCTGTGTATGGTCCTGGCCAAAGCGGTCGGCTATCGCATCGTCCCGCTGTTCCTGACCTTCGTGCTCCTGTCCGCGCTCCTGTCTATGTTCATCGACAGCATCACGGTCATCCTGTTCCTAGTGGCCGTTTCTGTGGAGCTGTCCCAACTGCTGCGTTTCAATCCGGTCCCGTTGATCCTGGCTGAGATCTTTGCAGCCAATCTGGGTGGGGCGTCTACTATGAGCGGCGATCCACCAAATATCATCATCGGTACTGCGTTGGGCTACACCTTCTCAGATTTCCTCTGTCACACCGGCGCGATCGCCTGGATCGCCATGGCCATAGTGCTCCCATTCCTGATGCACACCGCTCGTTCTGCGGGCGGCCGCAGTGTGGTATCGCCGGACGCAGTCCCGGCTCCCTCTACCGCCATCGTGAGCCGTCCACATTTTTACCGCAGCATCATCGTATTCTTGGTCACCGTCGTCCTGCTCGTGACCCATGGACAGACCGGACTGTCTGTGGCCTCGGTGGGCGTGATCGCTGCCGTGCTCACGCTCTTGACGTCTTATCGCGGGGCGAAGAGCCTGCTCACTCGCCTGGACTGGCGGACCCTGCTGTTTTTTACCGGCCTGGTCGTCGCCGTGAGCGGGTTGGAGCAGACGGGTGTCTTGGAGCGATTGGCTGATATGATCGGGTATGTCGGCAAGGGGAAAACGGAGATCATCCTGATCATCATCCTCTGGTTCTCCGCCATCGCTTCGGCCTTCGTGGACAACATCCCCTTCGCGGCCACCATGGTGCCGGTGATCCGGTCCATCGCGGCCACACAGGGGATACCTCTGGATACGCTGGCGTGGACACTCGCGTTGGGGACCGATATCGGCGGCAGCGCGACACCGATCGGGGCTTCGGCCAACGTGGTCGGCACCGCTATCGCGGCCAAGCATGGCCACCCCATCGGCTGGGGGCGCTATTGCCGTACGGCCGGCCCTGCGACGATCATCGCCATGACCGTCGCCATGATCTGTCTGTATCTCTTTTTCTGCTGAGGAGAGGGGGCCTTATGGCCCCCTCTCCTCAGCATATCGAGAGGACCTCGCGACGACGCTCGATGGAGGATCCATACCTAGGTATGAGTCACATGGAGAGGAAAAACCCTCCTCCGGATGGATTCCCATCGTGAGAAGATCCCAATATACTGAAAAACAGGAAGGAGGTCACGCTGCAGCAGACGTCTCCACCCCCTGAGATGATTTGAGAAAAGACAGACAAGGAGGAGAACACAGCATGTCAAGAATGATCCTGACCTTCGTCGGCGTAGCAGTCTTCATCGTATTGTGTTGGATGCTCGCCCTCTACTACAACAAAAAGACCACGAACCTGGACGAATACCTGGTGTCCGGCCGTGCCGTCGGCTTCTGGGTGCTCATCGGCTCCTGGATCGGCGGTGTGTTCGGTGGGTCATCCATCGCCGGGTACCTGGGCTATGGCTGGCAGTTCGGCATGATCCGCTACTTCGCCATCATGCCCGCCTGTATCTTCCTGTTGATCTTCGTCCTGCTCTTTGCCAAACGGCTGTCGATCTTGGGCGCGAAGTATCACCTGGTCTCCATCCCCGACTTTCTGGCGCTGCGCTTTGGCAACGCGATCCGTATCCCCTCGGTCCTTTTCGTGTTCTTCCGGATGGGCTTCATCGTGGGTCTGCAGATCATGGCGCTCGGCCTCATCTTCCAGACCGGCTTCGGCGTCTCCCTGACCACCGGCATGGCGGTCGGCTTCGTGATCCTGGTCGGCTATGTCGCCATCGGCGGTATGATGGCCTCCATCGTCGTGGAGTGGTTCCAGTCCCTGCTCCAGAGCCTGGTGATGATCCTCCTGGCCCTCATCGGTATGTACATGGTCTCGGACGGGAACATCCTTCAGGCCTTCAGCATCGCACAGCAGGCCATGGCTGGGACAGAGGGGTTCTCCTTCAACCCGTTCGACCTGCCTGGGAACATGATCCTCAATTACTTCCTGTGCATGGGCTTTTACTACCTGGCCGATCAATGGGCCTTCCAGCGCGTTTTTGCCGCCTCTAAGCCCGACGTCGCCTTCAAATGCCTGAGCCTGGGCAACTTCATCGCCATCTTCTTCACCATGCTCCCGTTCCTGGCGGGCATCATGCTCCGTGCCGGCGCTGAGCTGAGCATCATCCCCATCCCTTTGGATCTGGCCAGTGACTCCGTCTTTTTCTACTTCCTGATCAACGTGCTGCCCACCGGTGCCGGTGTGTTCTTCCTGGTCTGCTACATGGCGGCTGTCCTCTCCTGTGGGTCCGCCTTCCTCATGGGCGGTGCACCGCTGATCGTCAACGATGTGTACAAGTCCTTCATCAACCGGAAGGCCACGCAGAAGCAGCTCGTGAAGGTCGGCCGCGTAGGCGTCGTCATCGTCGCGGTCTTTGGCATCGTGGGTGCCCTGGTCATCCCCAATCTGGTCATCCTGTTCCAGATGGGCAATGTCTTCACCGCCTGCGGTGTCCTGATCCCCGTGCTGGCTGCCTTCTTCTGGAAGCGCGCCACGAAGCTCGGCGGTGTCATGGCCTGCTGGATCGGTGGTCTGACCGGTCTGGTCACCTGCATCTGGTCCCTCACGCATGGGGGCGACTACATGCTCCTGGCCAACGGCTTCCCTGTGATCATGGTGGGCCTGATCGCGTCGCTGATCGCAATCGTCGTCTTCAGCCTCATCCAGCGGCCTGAGCCGGACGAGCTGGTCAACGTGACCCTGTACTCCAAGCTGAGCACAGTGGACGAGGAGCCCTGATCCGTGCGCACCGAAAGTCGACCGATCTAGGAGAGATAGATAGGAGGTACCAAAATGATCGTTCAAACCATGTTCTATGTGGCGCTCATCGTTTGCACCGCCACCGTCATCATCGTGGCAGTAAAGGGGTTCCAGGAGTTGATGGCGCCCATCAAGGCCGAGAAGGCCAAGAGGCAGAGACAGCAGGACCAATAAGGCGCGGCCCGTCCCACGTCCGCGAGACGACAGCAGAGATAGGAGGAACGAGTATGGACACCCAGACGAGCAGACATGTAGAGATCATCTGCCCGCACTTCACGGAGACCACCGCCCGCGAGAGCGTCGAAAGGGCCCGTCTTTTCCACCGAAAGCACAGGTGGCTCTCCTCGATCCCTCTGTACATCCCCTTCTGGCTCGTGGACGTGGAGATGGACCTCCGCGCCCCCAGGCAAGGGGTGGTCCGCAAGACCTACACCATCATGGTCAATGCCATCACCAATCGCGGTATGCTGCTCAAAGGGCGGCTGGAGACGGCGCAGATCCAGACCCGTGCCATCTTCATGGACCACGAGGTCTCCGCCGCGGACGCGAGGGAGACCGCCCGGCTGGAGGCTTTGGTCGACACCAAGCGCATGATCAAGCCCCCGCCGCATCGGGTCCTCTCCGGGGAGCGGCTCGTCTGGTATCCACTGGCCCTGGTGGAGCTGGAGATCGCGGGCCGTCGGGACGTCCAGGTCTTCGACTACTACCGTGGGGGACTGGACAAGATGACGATGCGCTTTTTCAAAATGAAAGAAAAGCTTGCGGAGAAGGCCGGCACACAGGCCGGATGACCGCCGTGAAACGAGACACGTTGAAAGAAGGAGCTACTTATGAGGAAAGCAGATACGATCTTTACAGGTGGGCATATCATCACCATGGACCCGATCCTGCCGCGGGCAGAAGCCGTGGCGGTCTCTGCCGGACGCATCATCGCCGTCGGGACCGCGCAGGAGATCGCGGAGCTGGCAGGACCTGATACCACGGTCGTCCGTCTGGATGGAAAGACCATGGTCCCTGGCTTCAACGATGGGCACAGCCACCTGCTTCAGTATGGTCTGGAGCTGGCCACAGTGGACCTGACCCCCGAGGTCTGCCCCAGTATCGCCAAGATGAAGGAGCTGATCGCCCAGCGCGCTGCGCAGACGCGTCCCGGTGAATGGATCCGTGGCTGGGGCTGGGACGAGAGTCGCATGGAGGAGGGGCGCATGCCCACAGCTGACGACCTCTCTCAGGCGGCGCCCAACAACCCGGTCATGATCACCCGCACCTGCTACCACATGGTGGTGGCGAACCGACTGGCCCTGCGGCTGGGCGGCGTCACGGAGGATACCGCCGATCCCCAGGGCGGCTGCATCGTCCGCGACGAGCATGGTCAGGCGACAGGCCTGCTCCAGGACAATGCGCAGGCGTTCGTCAAGAGCGTCATCCCCGCACCGAAGAAGGAGGATCTGAAGAACGCCATCGGACTGGCCAGCAAGGTCTATAACTCGTATGGCATCACCAGCACCTGCGATGGCAGCACACTGCTGGAGATCGAGGGCGAGATCCCTGCCTGGTGTGAGAGCAGCCAGAGCGGCCTGCTCACGGTCCGCACTTCGGCGCTGATGTCCCCCAGTGTTTCCGACCAGATCCGTGCCCTCGGCATCCCCAGCGAATTCGGCTCCGACCGCTTCCGCTTTGGCTGCGTGAAGTTCTTTATGGACGGTTCCCTGGGCGGCATGACCGCCGGCATGACCGAGCCGTACCTGCTGCCGCCATATGGCAAGGGCCTGACCTACATGGAACAGGACGAGCTCAATGAGAAGGTCAAGGATGCGCACGATGCCGGGTATCAGATCTCCATCCACGGCATCGGCGATCACACCCTGGACATGATCCTAACCGCCTTTGAGAACGCGCAGGCAGCGAACCCCCGAAAGGAGCATCGTCACCGCATCGAGCACGCCTCCATGTCCTATCCGCACCTGCTGGAACGGATGAAGAAGCTCGAACTCGACATCGATATGAACCCTGCCTTCCTGTATTTCCTGGGGAAATCGCACGTCAGTGCCATCGCGGACCGCGTCGCCTATGAGTTCCCCATGCAGTCCTGCTTCCGGATGGGCATCCCCGTCTCCATCGGCAGCGACTGCCCCATCGAGAGCTGCCATCCCAAGTATGGCCTGTACGCTGCCACCGTACGCCGCACCATCGCCGGTCAGGACTGCGGCGAGAAGGAACGACTGACCATGGAGCAGGCGCTGTACGCCTTCACCATGGCGGGCGCGCACCACACCTTTGAAGAGCACAAAAAGGGATCGATCACCCCCGGAAAGGTCGCGGATCTCGCCGTGCTGAACCTCGATCCCCTGGCCATCGCGCCGGAGGACATCCTGGGCCTCGAGGTGCTCATGACCGTCCTCGATGGTGAGATCGTATATCAGGCTTGACCGATATTCCCAGAAGAAAACGATTTGCTCTTCCCAAAACCGAGATACTCCTGTATAATTATCCATAATCATATATCTCTTTTCTTCCCGTGGACTATCCGGACGCATCTTGCTTCCGGATAGTCTGCGTCCCCGCGATAGGACTGGTCAAGGACCGGTCAGGCACGACGTGAGAGGCTGATGCTATGGGTCATACATTGGATCTTCCTGAAATAGATACCTTGATGGACATCGCGTTCCTGTTCCAATCGGTGCGGGACCTCAAAGTGATGTCGCAAAGGTTCCTGCAGCTGTTGGGCAGGCTCATACCCTATGAGAAGGCCGTGGTGCTCCTGTATCAGGAGGACCAGCGGTCCTATGCGCCCTGTGCGGAGGTGCGATGTGGAGGCGCGATGCTCCGGGATTATCTGACGACCTACTCCCGGCTGGATTATCTGGGCTGGCGACTCTTCCAAAGTGAGGAGAAAGTGTTCCTGGAGAGTGCCAGCATCCGCCCGGAGGAACGGCGGCAGGCGCGGTTCTACCAAGACTTCTTATGCCACTGGGGCATCGAGTATCGGCTGGTCCTCAATGCGAGGGACTCCGCCGGAGCACCCTTGGGCGCGGTCATGCTCTTCCGCTCCCACATCCTCGCGGACTTCAACGAGAAGGAGATCGCGATCCTGGAGCGGCTGCACGACCACTTCGCTGCCGGGATCGAGACCGCCATCCACTTCCACAGGCTGAAATCACAGGCTGATCTGGCCAGGCGAGTCTATGCGTCGATCCCGGACGTCATGGTCATCCTGGATGGAGATCTGACAGTGCGTGAGGGCAATGAGTCTGCGGAACAGTTCCTCCTCCAGCTGGGTGCCGAGCCAGCGCGGCAGCGGGCATTTTTCCGCACGATCCGCAGCTGCTGCCAAGAGATGCGGGAGGACGGTGAGCTGGTTTCAGACAGCTCCGATATGCCTGATACGCGGCAGATCTCGCTTTTGGACGGCACCGCCAAAATCAGCATGATCGTCCATCCGGATGTCCAGGGTGCCCGTGCCTACGAATTCATCGTCATTTTCTCCCCGGACCGGCCGAGCCGACCTGGTGGCGCCGATCCGCCTGTCCGGGTGGCCGATCAGATCCAACAGCGCTTCTTCCAGACCCTTCGGCGGCAGTATGGTCTGACGAACCGTGAGATGGATCTCGTCCAGCTGGCCCTGGACGGGCTGGACAACCAGAAGATCGCGGAGACGCTGCACATCAGCCTCTTCACGGTCAAGTCACATTTCCAGAACGGCTATGCCAAGCTGGGCGTGAAAAGCCGACAGGACCTGTTCCTGACCTACGTGAAATACCTGATCTCGGAGCCGTTCCGCGAGAGCTTCGATGAACAGACCAGAAAGGATGATCATATATGGTAGTGTTCGCGCTCTTGACCGCTGGCGCGGTCTTGGCTGCGGCGGGTGCCGGACTCTATATCCTGAAGAAGGAGTACCTCCCGCTGCTGCGTGCGCTCGAGCAGTGTCAGTCCTGTGGGAGCACTGCCCCGGACGATCCTCAGTTTGGAGAGGGGGATGGACCATGGATCTAGTCTCCCTGACCATGGAGGCGATCCTCTTCGCGTTCGGCGTCGTGGGCCTGTGCATGGCGAGGAAGATCCGCAACGGGGACAGTTTCTATATCATGGAGGAGAAGGCCCCGACCCTCTTCCTGGTCTGCGGCATCTGCATGTCCTACATCAGTGCGGTGACCATGAGCTCCGGACCGGGCGTGTGCTATGAGAACGGGCCGTTCCTCCTCCTGACCACGGCCCAGCCGGGCGCGTGGTTCGGGATGCTGGTAGCCCTCCTATTTATCGGGAGGAAGATGAAGGCCATCGGCTGCTACACGATGCCCGACTATTTCGCCAAGCGCTTTTCGGACAACAACGTCACTTGTTTGGCGCTGATCATCATGATGACGGTCATGGAGATCTATGGCATCGGTCAGCTCGTCTCCATCGGTACGGTCCTGAGCGAGGCCACCGGTTTCTCCTACGGCGAGATCATCCTGATCTTCACTCTTGCGATCATCATGTTTTGTGTACCGGGCGGGACCTGGGGGATCATGATGACGGATACGCTCATGTTCGTCGTGGTGCTCCTGACCGCGTTCATCGTTTGCCCGGTCGTGATCGCTTCTCTCTATCCGGAGGCCGTCCAAACGCTCCCGGCGTCGTTCTGGTCCGTTCAGGGCATCCATGAGGCGGGGCTGGGCTACCGTATCTCGCAAACGGTCCTTTGGTTCACGTTCTTTGCAGGGTCTCCGGTCATCATCACGAGGGTGTTCCCGGCAAAGAACGATTTTGCGGTCTTCAAGGCGACGGTCATCAGCGTGGCGCTCATCGCGCTGATTTCGTTCCTGCTCTATTTCACCGCCGGGCTGATGCAGGGCGTGGAGCCTGGGATCGTGCCCCAGGAGCAGGTGATCCTCCGTGCGTTCCGGGGACATGCCCCGCTCATCATAGGCCTGATCGGCGTGGGGGGGATCCTGACGGCGTCCATCTCCACGGCCTCCGTTCTGTTCTGCCTGGCAGGCTTCTCCATCTCCCATGACCTGCACGGCCTGCTCAATCAGGGACGCGGAGCGGATGGGAATGAGCTCAAACGTGCCCGCATCGCCCAAGTCTTTGTGATCGGCATCGGCGGTGCGATCGCATACCTGCAGCCCAGCGACAGCTTTGACCTGTCCATCTTCGCCTGCGGCATCTTCGCGGCGAGCTGGCTTCCCACGATCCTGATGGGCTTGCTTTGGCACCGTTATGATTCGACGTCGGCCTTTTACGGGATGCTCACGGGCGCGCTGACGCTCACCCTTCTGCAGGTGCTCGTGACGGTCCGAGGGCTGTCGCTCCCCTGGGGCATCAATCACTATGTCCTGAGCATGGCGGTCTCGGTCCTCGTTTCCGTGGTGCTCACGCTGCGGGCACCGGCCGGTCCGGAGGATGCCAGGCGGCATTATCTTATCCGCCACGCTCAGCTTTCGGATCTGGTGATCCGAGACGTTCGGACCGCCCCCAACGCGCTGTCCAAGCTGTTCACAGGGTACCGCCGGGCGCGACGGGTGATGATCGGGAGCGTGATGGCAGTGGCCGCAGCCCTGATCCTGGTGATCGTTCTGCTCACATGGTCCGGGTTCCCCGGCCTATGATCGACGGTGTGGGACGCAGCAGGGGAGGAGCTCGAAAGGGGACCGCACACCGGTGCTCGCCCGGCCGTGCGGTCCCCCTCATCGTCCTCCTGTGCCCCCTCACAGCTCCCGCTTGATCTTCGCGATCGCGTTCTTCTCCAGCCGCGAGATCTGCGCCTGGGAGATCCCGATCCTGGCGGAGACCTCCATCTGCGTCTTCCCCTCGAAGAACCGCAGGCCCAGGATCGTCTTCTCCCGGTCCGAGAGCTTCTCCATCGCCTCGCGCAGCGCGATCTGCTCCAGCCAGCTCTCGTCGGTGTCCTTCCGGTCGCGGATCTGGTCCATCACGCAGATGGCGTCCCCGCCGTCGGAGTAGATCGGTTCGTACAGCGACACCGGCTCGACGATCGCGTCCAGCGCGAGGACCACGTCCTCCCGCCGCAGCCCGAGCACCTGGGCGATCTCCTCCACGGACGGCTCCCGCTGGTGCTCGGCCATCCAGGCCTCCTTTGCCTGGAGGACCTTGTACGCCGTGTCGCGCAGCGACCGCGAGACCCGCACCGGGCTGTAGTCCCGCAGGTGCCGCCGGATCTCCCCGAGGATCATCGGGACCAGATACGTGCTGGGCAGGGTCTCCATGCCGGGGTCGAAGTTGTCCACCCCCTTGATCAGCCCCACGCAGCCGACCTGGAACAGGTCGTCCGGGTCCTCGTTGCGCCCGTCGAAGCGCTTGATGACGCTCAGCACCAGACGCAGGTTCCCCTGGATGAGCTGGGCGCGCGCCCCCTCGTCGCCCGCCCGCGCACGCAGGAAGAGGGCCTTCGCCTCCTCCCGCGTGAGGACGGGCAGCTTGGCCGTGTCCACCCCGCTGATGACCACCTTACTCAGTCGTCCCATGTCATCGCCTCCCGCTGTCTCGTTGCATCCAGTATCTCCGCCTGCCGCCGATCCATCCCCGCCCGGCGGGGGCTTTATTTTTTATCGTCCGCCCGGCTTCGATGGATTTTTCGCCGCGTCCGCGCCCGGCGGCCCGAAAAGGAAAAAATCTGTGCTTTTGAGAAAGAAACGCTTGCGATCGGGGGCGTCTTGTGGTAAAATATCAACCGATTCCGCACGGGGCCTGATACAGGGTCATGTGCCCGCATGGGTCGGCCGTTGGGATGACGGCCCCGGAGGTCACAACTAAAATCTAGGAGGAAACAAAAACATGGCAGTCGTATCTATGAAGCAGCTTCTCGAGGCCGGTGTCCACTTCGGTCACCAGACCCGCCGCTGGAACCCCAAGATGGCCACCTATATCTACACCGAGCGCAACGGCATCTACATCGTCGACCTGCAGAAGACCGTGAAGAAGCTGGAGGAGGCCTACAACTTCGTCCGTCAGCTCTCCGAGAGCGGCCAGTCCCTGCTCTTCGTCGGCACCAAGAAGCAGGCCCAGGACGCCATCCGTGAGGAGGCCCAGCGCTGCGGCATGTACTACGTCAACGCCCGTTGGCTCGGCGGCATGCTCACCAACTTCAAGACCATGCGCGGCCGCGTGGACCGTCTGAACCAGCTCAAGAAGATGCAGGAGGACGGCACCTTCGACATGCTCCCCAAGAAGGAAGTCATCAAGCACCTCGGCGAGATCGCCAAGCTCGAGAAGTATCTCGGCGGCGTGGTCGAGATGAAGCGTCTCCCCGGCGCCCTGTTCGTGGTCGACCCCCGCAAGGAGCGCAACGCCATCAACGAGGCCCGCAAGCTGCACATCCCCATCGTCGCCATCGTCGATACCAACTGCGATCCCGATGAGATCGATTACGTCATCCCCGGCAACGACGACGCCATCCGCGCCATCCGCCTGATCTCCTCTGTCATGGCCAACGCCATCCAGGAGGGCAAGCAGGGCGCCGACGCCGCTGAGGCCGCTGCCGAGGCTCCCGCCGAGGCCTGATCCGCACGATCGTCCGCAGGCCCCCCGGGACCTGCCCCCTATAGATGAAACTAGTAATTGGAGGTTCGTAACATGGCATTCACCGCTAATGATGTCAAGACCCTGCGCGAGATGACCGGTGTCGGCATGCTCGACTGCAAGAAGGCTCTGGCCGAGACCGACGGCGACATGGACAAGGCCGTCGAGTTCCTGCGCGAGAAGGGCCTGGCCGCTGCTCAGAAGAAGGCCGGCCGCATCGCCGCCGAGGGCATGGCCTACGCCGAGGTCTTCAACGACGGCGCCGCTCTGGTCGAGGTCAACGCCGAGACCGACTTCGTCGCCCAGAACGAGACG
Source organism: uncultured Eubacteriales bacterium (assembly GCA_934567745.1). GTDB lineage: Bacteria > Bacillota > Clostridia > Oscillospirales > Oscillospiraceae > Evtepia. The sequence goes on from CAKTJM010000034.1 coordinate 12,066, forward strand.
TTCAAGGAATTCGTCAAGGACATCTGCTATGTCGTCGGCCGTTGGGGCCCCGTGGACATGGAGACCCTGATGACCCTGCCCTATCGCAAGACCGGCCTGACCGTCGATCAGATGCTCAAGGAGAAGATCCTGGTCATCGGCGAGAACATCAAGATCCGCCGCTTCGTCCGCTTCGACACCGGCATGAGCATCGCCTACAACCACATGAACGGCCGCATCGGCGTCCTGGTCAACATGGACGTCACCCCCGGCCTCGAGGAGAACGAGAAGGTCATCGAGCTGGGCAAGGACCTGGCCATGCAGATCGCTGCGATGAACCCCGCGTTCCTGGATAAGTCCGACGTCAGCCAGGAGACCCTGGACAAGGAGAAGGAGATCCAGATGCTCACCCTCGCCAACGACCCGAAGATGGCCGCCAAGCCCGAGAAGGTCAAGGAAGGCATCGTCATGGGCAAGCTGGGCAAGTACTATGAGGAGAACTGCCTCATGCAGCAGGCCTTCGTCAAGGAGAACAAGATCTCCGTCGAGAAGCACGTCGCCGAGGTCGCCAAGGAAGTCGGCGGCGAGATCAAGGTCAAGGGCTTCTACCGCTATGAGCGCGGCGAGGGCCTTGAGAAGAAGCAGGAGAACTTCGCCGAGGAGATCGCGAAGCAGCTCGAGAAGAAGTGAGCCATCCGCTCTAAGATCCTTCAAAGCCCCGAGACACCTACGTCTCGGGGCTTTTCCTGTGCCCGGCGTCGGAGCTTCCCGCCCTGCCGCGCTTTTTTTGCCATGCGCTGGAACTCCCCCTTGCCGTATCGCCGCGCAGGGCTTATAATGGGGACAAATGCAGTCAAAGTGAGATATGAGCGATGATCATCTTAGACCTGGAATGGAACCGCGGCTACGACAAGAAGCCGCTGGATGAGATCCTGCAGATCGGGGCGGTGCGGGTCGCCGAGCTGGGCGGCCCGATCGTCTCGACCTTCGATGCGCACATCCGGCCGCGGGTCCACAAGAAATTCGGCCCCGGCGCGAAGAAGCTCCCGGACCTGGACCTGTCGCGGGCGTCGGACCTCGACTTCCCGACGGCGCTGGCGTCCTTCACCGCCTGGTGCGGCGACGACCACGAGCTGGGCCTCTGGGGCAGCGACGACCTGGGCGTGCTGTACCAGAACTGCGCCTATTGGGACCTGCCGGTCCCGGAGCTGACGACGACCTACGACCTCCAGCTCGCGTTCGGCGAGCGGCTCGTCGCCGGACCGCAGCGGATCGCGCTGTGGCGGGCGGTGGACTACTGCCGCATCCCGGACATCTTCACCTACCACAACGCCCTGTATGACGCCGCCTACGTGGCGCTGGTGTCCGCCTTCCTCCGGCCGGAGGATCTGACGACGCTGCCCTCGCCGGACCGGCAGGCGGCGGTCCAGGCGGCCACACCGGTGGTGCCGCGCGAGGAGCTGCCGGACTTCACGAAGGAGCGGTTCACCCCACCGCCCAAGTTCCGCATCGGGCCGCTCCCGGCCCCGGCGGAGATCCTGAGCGCGCGCCGGGCGCGCCGCCCGACGTGCCCGCTGTGCGGCCGTCGCTATCGCGCGGAGGAGTGGCGGAAGGGCAACGGCGAACAATACTACGCCCCCTTCACCTGCCCGCAGCACGGGATCTTCCTCAGCCGCCTGACCCTGGCGCATCTGCCGGACGGCACCTGGCGCGGGACGCTGGCGGTCCCCGTCCTGGACGCGGACGAGATCCGCTCCTTCCGCGGGACGTTCCGCGCCCAGCCGGTCACGGTACCCGACACGAAGGCGGTGGAGACGGCGGAGACGCCCGCCGCCGCACCGGCTCAGCCTCCGGCCAAGAAGGCGGCGAAGAGCAAGAAGAAGCGCCGCCGCTGGTACGCGCCGCAGCCGAAGCGCACCGCCGCGTCGGTCTGACGCACGACAAAAATAGTCAAAGCCCCCGGTCCGAGAACGGACCGGGGGCGTCAGCGTGTCAAAAAAGCCTCGCAGAGTTTCGCGCTCGGAAGCGCGAAATAAGATCAAATCATTTTCTCCGGTG
>CAKTJM010000035.1 GCA_934567745.1 uncultured Eubacteriales bacterium
GCCGTCACCGAGATGTTCGCGTGGCCCATCAGCTCCTTCGCCACGTTGATCGGCACCCCCGCCCTTTGCAGGTCCGTACAGAACGTGTGCCGCAGGCAGTAGGGCGTCAGGTCCTCCGCCACCGGCGCGCCGGACCGCTCCTCCATCGCCCGCCGGAACGAGTGCCACAGCCGGTGGAACGCCGCCGACGTCCGCGGCCCGCCCGTCGCCGTGGGGAAGACCAGCGCCTCCGGCTCCCCCCGCGCGGCCTCCAGCCGCGCCCGCAGCTCCCGCCGCATCGGGATGTCCCGCGTCCCCGCCGCCGTCTTCGGCGGCTTGATCCGCGTCGAGCCGCTCTCCACCGCCTTGTAGACGTGGATCTCGTTGCGGTCCCAGTCGATGTCCTTCCATTGCAGCGCCGCCGTCTCGCCCGGGCGCATCCCCGCGTAGAGGACCGTCAGGGCCCACAGCCCCGCGGGATGCTCATCCGCCGTCGCCAGCAGCAGCGCCCGCTCCGCCGGGTCCAGCGGCCGGCGGCTCCCCTTCACCGTCTCCGGGAGCTGGAGCCCCTCCGCCGGATCGTAGACGATCAGCCGAGACCGCCGCGCCTGACGGAACAGCTCCTGCATGACCATCCGCAGCTTCGACACGTGGGAGTACGACCGGCCCGCCTGCTCGTTGAGGATCCATTGCAGGTCCAGGTCCCGCACCTCGCGCAGGGCCAGGTGGCCGACCGCCGGGGCGATGTAGCCCCGATACTTCTCGTCGTACAGCCGCAGCGCCTTCGCCGTCAGGCCCGCCGGGACCTTGAAGGCCGCCTTCCACTGCTCGTACCACTGGTCCACTGTCGCGCCGCCGCCGCGGCTGCCCTTGCCCAGGCTCAGGGCCGTGATGAGGTCCGTGAGCTTGTCGCACGCCTCGTTCTCCGTCCGTCCGCGCACCTCATACCGCTGGCCCTGCCAGGTGATGGTCTTGCGCACATATGCATAGCTCGCCATGGCTATCCCTCCTTAGAAAATGACAGGAAAAGGCTCCTGCTGTCCGTAATGTTACTACAGCAGGAGCCTTCCGTTCGTCTACTTCGAGAGGGATCAGTGCGCGCCGCAGCCATGGTCGCCATGGCCGCCGCAGCCGTGGTCGCCGTGGTGGTGGCCGCAGCCGAAGCCGAGGTCCGTCACGCGGTACTCGTCCAGCCCGTCCGGGCCGACCGCGAGCCGCCCGGCGGCGAAGTCCGCCGCGGCCGCATCGGCCGCGCCGCTCTGGCCCGGGATCACCGCGATGCCGACGCTGCTCATCGCCTCGACCATCCCCGGCCCGATGCCGCCGCACACGACCGCACGGATGCCCAGCATCCGCAGGAACGACGCGACCGCGCCGTGGCCGCCGCCCATCGGGCTGACGGTCAGGGAGAAGCCGACCTTGCCGTCGGCGATGTCATAGATCTGGAACTGCTGCGCCTTGCCGAAGTGCTGGAACACCTGGCCGTCCTCGTAGGGGATCGCGATCTTCATGGTACTACCGTCTCCTTTCTGTCGTCGGGCGTCACAGGATGCCCATCTTCTTCGCCTCGGCGCGCAGCCACGGGCGGCAGTCCGGGTCGGCGATGTCGATCAGCGCCCGCGCCCGGTCCCGCATGGTCAGGACCTTCAGGTCCACCATCCCGTGCTCCGTCACCACGTACTGCACGTCCGACCGGGGCGTCGTGACGATCGTCGCCGGGGGGAAATACGGCACGATGCGGCTCTTTGGCGCGCCGTCCGGCCCGCGGCCGAGCGTGGACTTGAACGCGAAGAACGACTTGCCGCCCTTCGCCAGCTGCGCGCCGCGGACGTAGTCCGCCTGGCCGCCGGTGCCGCTGTACTGGTGCAGCCCCATCCCCTCGGCGGCGATCTGGCCGAAGAGGTCGATCGACATCGCCGTGTTGATGGAGATCATATTTTCGTTCTGCGCGATGTTGATCGGGTCGTTGACCTCCGGGAACGGCCCGAAGTACATCGCCTCGTTGTGGTCCAGGAACTCGTACAGCTTCTCCGAGCCGAACGCGAACCCCACCACCGTCCGCCCGGGGACGTACTTCGGGCGGCTGTTGTTGATGACGCCCGCCTTCATGAGCGCCATGATCGAGTCGGACATCATCTCCGTGTGACAGCCGAGGTCGTTCTTGCCCATCAGCCCGTAGCCGACCGCCGTCGCGACCGCGCCGATGCCGAGCTGGATGCACGCCCCGTCGGGGATCTGGTCGAGCAGATAGCGCGACATGCGCTGGATGTCCTCGTCCGCCTCCTCCATCGCGCCGCCGGGGATCGTCTCCTTCGGCACGTCGGCATAGACGACGTGCTTGGCCTGGCTGATGTGCACCAGGTCCCACGGGTGCCCGGTCACATAGGGGGAGAACCTGTTGATGTGCAGGATGACGTTCTCCGTCCGGTCGAGGATGTAGGGGTGCATGCAGCAGCCGGAGGCCCCGTGGCTCATGTATCCGTCCTCGTCCGGGCTGGACACGTCCAGGAACGCGATGTCCGGGTGGAAGGTCCCGTAGCACCACCGGTCCACCTGCCCCAGGTGGACGGAGGTGTAGTCGGTGACGCCCGTCTTCAGCCCGCGGCGCTCCTCATAGCCCATGAAATAGGTGTTGATGCGGAACGCCTTCGGGTTCTCGCAGTCCAAAAACGACATCGGCGGGATGATGTTCGAGCAGCCGATCGTCACGTCCTCCAGCTCGGTCGAGCGGGCGGCGATCGCGTCGGCGATCGCCCGCGCGTAGCTCGTGCAGCAGCCGATGTACACGTTGTCGCCGCTCTTGACCAGCGCGGCGGCCTCCTGCGCGGTGATGGTCTTGTCGCGGAACTCCTGCCGGAGCGCTTCCGTCCTCATCGCGGCCGCCCCCCTTCGTCCAGGGCGGGGAGGTCCACCGTGTCGAGCAGCGCTTGCAGGTCGTTGAGGAACTCCGCCGTGTGCCAGCCGTCGGCGGCCGCGTGGCCGATCGTCACGGCGAGCGGCGCGGTGGTCCGGCCCCCCTCCTCGCGGTAGCGGCCGTAGGTGAAGATGGGGAACAGGGCGGGCGTCCCCTGCGGGACATAGGTGGTGTAGCCCTCGAAGTCCAGCCACGGTACGCAGGAGATGCAGTAGAAGTTCGGCGGCTGGCCGTCCTTCGCCTTCATGCCGTGGGTGGCCCGTGCCGTCGCGGCGTCGGCGAGGAAGGCGCGGTAGAACGCCGCGAAATCCTCGTCGTGGGCGGTCCAGACGTCCGAGAAGGTGTGGTCGTCCTCGTGGAAGACGGTGTAGTTCGGGTGCATCACGTCGTGGTGCCCCGGCTCGCCGTTCGGGCCGAGGCCCATGCGGAAGGCGGGGTGCTGCACGATGCAGTGCGACACGCACCAGATGAACGCGGGATAGTCCCGCAGCCCGCGCGCGCGGACCGTCGCCAGGAAGCGGGTGAGGTCCAGGCGGACGGTGACGCTGTAGCCGCAGGGCAGCGGCCCGCGGTAATAGGCGAAGTGGTCCCGGCGGGGCCAGGTGGTCAGGTCGATGGGCGTGAACATGGCGGTCCTCCCTTACCTCATATTATAATATAATGTAGGAGCGTGGGTCTCCGCGCGATGCGCGCGGACCAGCTCCGGGACGATGCTCAGCAGACTGCCGACGAGGAACATGGCGATGCCGAGGAGGATCGGCCGGGTCAAGGCCTCCCCCAGGATCGCCAGCGCCAGCAGCGGCGCGAGGATGGGCTTGAAGAAGAAGACCAGGCTGCCGTGGGTCGCGCCGGTCTTCTCGATGGCCAGCATGTGGAAGACGTACCCGGCGGCGCAGTTGACGATGCCGATGAACAGGAAGTACGGCAGGCTCGTCGCCGTGATCCCCGCGAAGAAGGGCACGTCACAGAACAGGTCCAGCCCGACGGCCCGATAGACCGCCGCGAAGCCGGTGTGCCCGAGCAGCAGCAGGACGCACAGCTCCGCCGCGCCGAAGAGGAAGGAGCAGCAGGTGACGACGATGCTGCCCACCCGGGCGGTCTTCCGCTTGCCGAGGACGGCATAGAGCGCGAAGCACAGGGCGGAGACGATCGCCAGCAGGACGCTCACCAGGCTGACCTCGCACCCCGCGCCGAAGGGGTCCACGATCGCCAGGATCCCGAGGACCTCGAACCCGAGGGCGACGAGGTTGTTCCAGTGGATCGCCTCATGCAGGAGAAGGAAGGCCAGCGCCGTCACGAAGAGGGGGTTCCCCGAGAAGAGGACGGCGACGATGTTCGCCTGGCCGAAGGTGATGGCGAGCTGATAGAGCACCATGCCGAGCGGGACGCACAGCAGACCGGTCAGCGCGAAATAGCGCAGGTCGGCGGCGGTCAGGCGCACGCCGCGCTTCTTCAGCGCGTGGGCGGCGACGGGGATCAGGCACAGCCCGCCGACGACGAAGCGCTCCATGGTGATCTGGAGCGGGTGGAAGGCCCCGGCGACGGCGGGGAGCTTGAGCATGACCTCCATGGTGGAGAAGATGAGGGTCGCCATCGCGATGCAGATGCTGCCAACGACGAGATCGCGTTTCATAGATATACGCCTCCAAGAAAAAAGCCGCACGGAGCGTGCGCCAATGGTACCCCCTATTATATATGGTTTCGACAGAAAAGCAAGGCAGAAGACCCGCCGCACGGCGCGGCAAACTCTGGCGAAGATGCACGATCGTTGGATCGTAACCTTTTGTTACCAGATTACCGTTGTGTTACAAGACGGGCCTTCCCCTTTACAAACGGGGGAGGTTTGTGTATCATACACTCAGGACAAAACCGAAGAGGTCCTGCGCCCGGCGCAGATACTGCTACGGCATGCCACAGTATGTGGGCCGGAACGGTTCCTTCGAGGGGACGTCCAAAAAATCTAAAGGAGGAACACCTCTATGAGAAACCTGAAGAAGGTTCTGGCTCTGGTCCTGACTCTGGCCCTGGCCCTCAGCGTTGCTGCTGGTGCCGCGTTCACTGATCAGAAGCAGATCAAGAACACCGAGGCTGTTGATGCCTGCGTGGCGCTCAACATCATCGGAGGCTATCCCGACGGCTCCTATAAGCCCGAGGGCAACATCACCCGTGCTGAGTTCACCAAGATGCTCTGCGTCCTGCTGAACGGCGGCAAGGAGCCCACCCTGGGCACCGCTGTCAAGCCCACCTTCTCTGACGTGAGCACCAGTGCAAACGCTGCTTGGGCCGAGAAGTACATCGAGTCCTGCGTGGCTCAGGGCATCGTCTCCGGCGTGGGCGGCGGCAAGTTCGCCCCCAACAGCAACGTGACTGGCTCTCAGGCCGCTAAGATGCTGCTCGTCGCTCTGGGCTACAAGTCCGACATCGAGACCTTCACCGGCGCTGCCTGGGAAGTCAATGTCAATGTCGTCGCCACCAAGCAGGGCCTGTACAAGGGCCTTGAGGGCGTGGACACTTCCAAGCCCCTGACCCGTGACGCCGCTGCTCAGATGGTCTGGAACGCTCTCCAGGCCAAGGAAGTCAAGTATGACTACACTCTGGTCTCCGAGAACGGCCAGCTGGTCTCCAAGACCACTCTGGTCGACAAGGTCATCACCCTGCTGGAAGACAAGTATGATGCTGTCATCACCAAGGGCATCGTGAGCGCCATCGACTCCAACTCCAAGGGCTACCTGGTCACCATCACGACCGGCACGGATGCGAAGACCAAGAAGGACATCACCGTTGACCTGTCCAAGGTCGCGAAGGACCCCACCGACCTGGTCGGTAAGGCTGTCAAGGCCATCTACAAGGACACCGATGATGTCTATGGCATCTATGTCGATGACGAGAACACCGCTACCGTCGTGACCACCACCCTGGGCGACATCGACCTGAAGAAGAACGAGTACAAGCTGGATGGCGTGACCTACAAGACCAAGGACACCAACTTTGGTGCCGTTGATGCTGTTGCTGCTCTGGGCCAGGATCTGAAGGCTCTGAAGGACGTCAAGGCTTCCAACGCTTCCCAGGTCGTCCTGATCGACAACGATGGCGACGAGAAGATCGACGTTGCTGTGGTCACCCCCGTTGCGTTCGGTGAGATCACTTACATGAACGCTAAGAACATCACCGTCAAGGGTGTCCTGACCAACACCAAGCTGGAAGACTGCGACATCTACAAGGATGCTGCTAAGAACGATCAGGTCGCTGTCATCGACAAGGCTTATGACGTCGATGGCGATTATGTCATCACGAAGCTGACCTCCGTCTCCGGCAAGGTCCAGGCTACCAAGGACGGCGCCGCCCGTATCGACGGCACCTGGTATGATGTCGCTGTGTACGACAGCTCTTCTGTGGCCATCGACGACAAGGGCACCTTCTACCTGTACAATGGCTATATCGTCGTGGTCGACACCACCGGCGGCTCCATCGCTGATACCGCATACATCATCTCCTCCAGCACCTCCATGGATGTTGAGGGCAACTATCAGGCCAAGGTCATGATGAACGGCGAGACCAAGGTCGTCTCCATCCACAAGAGTTCCGCCATCAAGGGCGGTGCCAAGGACATGTACGTCACTTACGAAGTGAAGGACGGCGCTTATAAGTTCACCGCGATCACCACCCAGGATTCCGGCCTGGACGGCTACACCGCTAAGTCTGTTGCCTCCTATAAGGATGGCCGTATCTATTCTGGCAAGGATGGCACGGGCAACGAGTACCTGATCGCAGATGATGCTGTCGTCTATGTCAAGTACAACAACGACAAGTATTCCATCCTCACCGGCAAGGATGTTGCTGGCTGGGGCGATAAGGTGAAGAACTTCACTGGCTCCGGCTCCCTCATCCTCTACAAGACCTCCGATAAGATGATGAAGGTCAAGGGTGCGTTCATCGACCTCGGCACCGACAAGATGCCCGCTTCCACCGCTTCCTACGCTGTGATCGTCTCCTCCGTCGTCAAGGCGACCGACAACAAGTTCGAGTTCACTCTGTGGAATGGCACCGAGACCATCGATGTCGTCACCTCCAATACCGGCTTTGCTAAGTGGCAGGTCGTCGAGTACGTGAAGAACAGCGATGGCACCTATGACATCGATGCGGTCCAGACCGGCCTCAGCGGCTATAAGCCTCTTGCTGGCGTCGTCAAAGGCTATGCTCTGTTCTCCATCACGGACCACACCTCCTCTGTTGTCCAGCTGGCGAACGAGGTCTATGCTCCTGTGAACTATAACATCACCAAGGACACTCAGATCATCTACGTGGATACCTCCGCTTCTGATACGGAAGACATCTGCGTGAATGGCGGCTCCATCTCCGACGCTGGCACTGCTGCGAATGGCGAGACCTATCGCAACGCCACCTTCGTGATCGACTCCGGCAAGGATCTTGACCTGCTGGTCGTCATCACGAACACCGAGGGTGCATCCTCTGGTGTCATCATGAAGTGATCACTCCCTAGTTCTTATCTAGTCTGCGATCCCTAACAAAAGCCCCCGGGCCACCTTGGCCCGGGGGGCTTCTTTCGTCCCCGCTGCCCCCTCTTGACACCCTCCCGCGCCCTATAGTAAAATCCTCTCAGTATCCTGAGAAAGAAGGCCCGTCGCCTATGAAACGCATCCTCCCGCTCCTGCTCGCCCTCGTGCTCCTGTGCGCCGTCCCCGCGTCCGCGGCCACGACGGGCGGCGACGCCCTCCCGGCGGCCGTCCAGGCCGTCCGGACCGCCACGCCCGCGCCGCAGTTCGGCTCCATCGGCGGCGAGTGGGCCGTCCTCGGCCTCGCGCGCAGCGGGGCGGACGTCCCCGCGTCCGTGTGGGACGCCTACCGCGCCGACCTGTCGGCCTATCTCGCCGCGCACGACGGCGTGCTCCACGCGAAGAAGTACACCGACTACAGCCGTGTCGTCCTCGCCCTCACCGCCCTGGGGGAGGACCCCGCCGACTTCGACGGCTGGGACCTCCTCGCGCCGCTGAGCGACGTGGACAAGGTCTGCTGGCAGGGCGTCAACGGCCCGATCTGGGCGCTGATCGCCCTCGACGCCGGGGGCTATGACAGCGCCGCGCGGGAGACGTACCTCGCCAAGATCCTCGCGGCCCAGCGGCCGGACGGCGGCTGGAGCCTCTCCGGCGCGAGCGACCCGGACCTGACCGCCATGGCGCTCCAGGCGCTCGCCGGATATCGGGACCGCACCGACGTGGGCGACGCCGCCGCCCGCGGGCTGGCCTGCCTGAGCGCCCTCCAGGACGCCCGGGGCGGCTTCTCCAGCGGCGGGACCGCGAACGCCGAGAGCTGCGCCCAGGTGCTGATCGCGCTGGCGGCGCTCGGCATCGCGCCGGACGACGCCCGCTTCGTCAAGGACGGCCACAGCGCCCTCGACCGGCTGCTGACCTTCCAGCGGCCGGACGGCGGCTTCCGCCACACCGACGGCGGGACCGGCGACGACCGCATGGCCGCGGAGCAGGCGCTCCTCGCCCTCGTCGCGCTCGACCGCGCGGCGGACGGCCGCAGCGGGCTGTATCAGATGGACGATGTCGCCCGGTCGGACGACCGTCCGTCCCCGATCGTGCTCGACCCGGCCCAGAGATGGGTGCTGCTGGGGGTCCTGATCGGGACCGCCCGGATCTTCTGAGGAGGTGCCGCGATGAGACGTGCCCTGCTGCTCCTCCTGACCGTGTTGCTCCTCGCCCTGTGCGCCTGCGGGCATCCGGCCGAGACGCCGGAGCCGACGACGCCCTCCGCCGAGACGACCGCGATCGACGACGACCCCACGCTCGCCCAGCAGGAGGAGGACGGGGCGGCGGATGCGCCGGACGGGTCCGCTCCCGCCCCGACGGACCGGGAGGACGGGACCGCCGCGCCCGCGCAGAGCGATCCTCCCGCCCAAAAGGACGACGACCCGCCGCCCCCGGCGGAGCCGACCTGCACCCTGTCCATCTCCTGCGCGACGATCCTCGCCAATATGGCGGACCTCGACCCGGACAAGACCGCCCTGGTCCCCGCCGACGGCTGGATCCTCGCGCCGACGACGGTGACGTTCTCCGAGGGCGAGAGCGTCTTCGACGTCCTCCGCCGCGTCTGCCGCGAGCGGGCGATCCACATGGAGTACACCGACACCCCCGCCTACGGCTCGGCCTATCTGGAGGGGATCGGCAACCTCTACGAGCTGGACTGCGGCCCGCTCTCCGGCTGGATGTACTCCGTCAACGGCTGGTTCCCGAATTATGGGTGCAGCCGCTACACGCTCCGGGACGGCGACGTCGTCCGCTGGGTCTACACCTGTGACCTCGGCGAGGACGTCAGCGGACCGAACGTCTCGTGAGCTGGACCTTCCGCACACGGCGTATCTGCGGATCTGCTCCGCCGATCGCCCTCTCCCGCTGCGTGGGGAACTCCGCCCCGCAGGGAGCTCTCCCTCTGGGAGAGCTGTCGCCGAAGGCGACTGAGAGGGCGACCGGACCGGATCCCCGGCTCTTTGGGCTGTCTCTCCCGTGAGACAGCCCTCAACTGTCACAGTAGAAAGGCAAGCTGTCATGCGCTACGTCTTCTCCCGCCTGCATCCGGCCGTCGAGCTGCTGTTCTTCGTGCTGGTGCTCGGCTTCCCCATGTTCTATCTGCACCCCGCCCTGCTCGCCGCGTCGCTCCCGTGCGCGGTGGGCTGCGTCTGCACGCTCTATCCCGCGCGGACCGTGCGGCGCGGCGCGGCGGCGCTCGTGCCGGTGGTGCTGCTGGCGGCGGTGCTGAACCCGGCGTTCAACCACAAGGGCGTCACCATCCTCGCCTACCTCCCGTCAGGGAACCCGCTCACGCTGGAGTCCCTGCTCTACGGGCTGGCGGCCGCCGCGCTGCTGGCGGTCGTCCTCGTCTGGTCCGCGTGCTATGCCGCGGTGATGACCTCGGACAAGTTCCTCTACCTCTTCGGGCGGGTCCTGCCCGCCCTGAGCCTGGTGCTGTCGATGGCCCTGCGCTTCGTGCCCCGCTTCGTGCGGCAGATGGGCACGATCCGCACCGCCCAGCGCGGTCTGGGCGTGCCAGAGCGGGGCCTGCGGGGCAGGCTCCGGGCGCAGGCCGCGGCGCTGTCGGCGCTGATCGGCTGGGCACTGGAGCACGCCATCGAGACCGCCGACGCCATGCGCGCCCGCGGCTACGGTCTGCCCGGCCGGACGGCCTACGCCCTCTACCGGCTGGACGGGCGGGACCGCGCTGTCCTCGTGTGGCTGGCGGCCTGCGGGCTGTATCTCGCCTGCGGCGCGGCGGCGGGGGCGCTGTCCTGGCGGTGGTATCCGATGCTCGGCGGCCCGGCGGCCTCGCCGCTGGCCGTGAGCTTCCCCCTCGTCTATCTCCTGCTGTGTGCGGGACCGCTGATCCTGGAGCGAAGGGAGGTGCGCCTATGGCGGCGATCGAGCTCCGCGCTGTGAGCTTCACCTATCCCGGCCAGACCGCGCCCGCCCTCGATGGGATCGACCTGAGGATCGAGCGCGGGGCCTTCTTCGTCCTGTGCGGCCCGTCCGGCAGCGGCAAGAGCACCCTCCTGCGGCAGCTCGTCCCGGACCTCGCCCCCCACGGGACGCGCTCGGGCGAGCTCCTCTTCGACGGCGCACCGCTCGCCGCGCTCGACCGCCGGACGCGGTGCCAGCGGATCGGCTTCGTCGGCCAGTCGCCGGAGGACCAGCTCGTGACCGACAAGGTCTGGCACGAGCTGGCGTTCGGGCTGGAGAGCCTGGGGCTGGACGACGCGGTCATCCGCCGCCGGGTGGCGGAGATGGCGGCGTTCTTTGGCATCGAGGGCTGGTTCCGCCGCGACGTGGCGGACCTCTCCGGCGGGCAGAAGCAGCTGCTCGTCCTCGCGGCCGCCCTGGTGACGGGGCCGGACGTGCTGATCCTCGACGAGCCGACCGCCCAGCTCGACCCGATCGCGGCCGGAGAGTTCCTGGCGACCCTCGCGCGGATCGGGCGGGAGCTGGGCACGACGATCGTGATGACCGAGCACCGGCTGGAGGACGCCCTGCCGCTGGCGACGGACGCGGCGGTGCTCGACGGCGGGCGGCTCCTGTGCGCCGGGGCCCCGGCGGAGGTCGGGGCGGCCCTGCGCGCCCAGGGGCACGCGATGTCCCTGGCGATGCCCACGGCGATGCGCGTCTGGGCGGCGGCGGACGGGACCGGCCCCTGCCCCGTCACCGTCGCCCAGGGGCGGCGGTGGCTGGCGGGCTTCGCGGCGGACCGGCCCCTGCGCCCCCTGCCGCCGGAGCCGGTGCGGCGCTATCCGGCCGAGCCGGCGGTCACGGCGGAGGGGCTGTGGTTCCGCTACGACCGGGACGGGGCCGACGTGGTGCGCGGGCTGGACCTCACGCTGCGGCGCGGGGAGCTGCTGGCGCTCCTGGGCGGCAACGGGGCCGGGAAATCGACCACCCTCGCCCTGCTGGCGGGCCTGCTGGCCCCCCAGCGCGGCGCCGTGACCGCCACGGGGCGGATCGGCCTGCTGCCGCAGGATCCGCAGACGCTCTTCGTCCGCCAGACCGTGCGGGAGGACCTGGCCGACGCCGCCCCCGGGCCGGAGGCCCTGCGCGAGGTCGCCGCCCTGTGCCGGTTGGACGGTCTGCTGGACCGCCACCCCTACGACCTCTCCGGCGGGGAGCAGCAGCGCGCGGCGCTGGCGAAGCTCCTGCTGACCGCGCCGGACGTCCTCCTGCTGGACGAGCCGACGAAGGGCCTGGATGCCGAGAGCAAGGAGCAGCTCGCCGCCCTTCTGCGGGACCTGCTGGACCGGGGCGCGGCGGTGCTGGTGGTCAGCCATGACGTCTCCTTCTGCGCGCGGCATGCCCACCGGTGCGCCCTGCTCTTCGACGGGCAGATCGTGGCGGAGGGCACGCCCCGGCGCTTCTTCACGGGCAACCGGTTCTACACCACGCCCGCCGACCGGCTCTCCCGCGGCCTGTGCGACGGGGCCGTGACGCCGGAGGACCTGATCGCCGCCTGCGGTGGGACGGTCCCGCAGGCGGAGCCGATCCGAACGCCGACGGACGACGCGGACGCGCCGGAGGAGCCGACGCCGCTCCCGCACTGGCGGCGGGCGCTGGCCTGGATGGCCGGGGCCGCGACGGTGGCCGTCCTCCTGCTGGCGGCGGCCCGGACGGACCTCTCCGCCGTGACGGCCCAGGGCCTGAGCGCGGACGGGCCGTGGGGGCTGTACGCCGCCCTGCTGGCGACCCTGCTGGTGCTGGCCTTCGCCACGGCGCGGCCGGGACGGGGCGCGGCGCTGGCCCCGGTCGGCCGGACGAAGCGGCGCGGGCGCTATGCGGCCGCGACGGCGCTGATCCTCCTGCTGATCCCGCTGACCCTGTGGTTCGGGCTGACGCAGCTGGGGGAGCGGCGGTACCTGATCCTCTCCCTGCTGATCCTGGTCGAGGGGCTGCTGCCCTTCCTACTCCTCTTCGAGGGGCGGCGGCCGAAGGCGCGGGAGCTGGTGCTGCTGGCGGCCCTGTGCGCGATCGGCGTGGCGGGGCGCGCGCTGTTCTTCATGCTCCCGCAGTGCAAGCCGGTCCTGGCGCTGACCGTCGTGGCCGGGGTGGCCCTCGGCGGCGAGGCGGGGTTCCTCGTCGGGGCGATGACGATGCTCACCTCGAACGTCCTCTTCGGCCAGGGGCCGTGGACACCGTGGCAGATGTTCGCCATGGGGCTGGTGGGCTTTTTGGCCGGGACCTTCGCGCGGCTCGGCTGGCTGCGGCGCGGGCGGCTGAGCCTGTCGCTCTTCGGCGCGGTGGGGGCTCTGGTGGTCTACGGTGGGATCATGGATCCCGCGGCGGCCCTGCTCTGGGCGCACGAGCTGGACGCGCGGCTGCTGCTGAGCTATTACGTGACGGGGTTCCCGATGGACTGCGTACACGCGGCGGCGAGCTTCCTCTTCCTTTGGATCGGCAGCGGGCCGTTCTTGGAGAAGCTGGACAGGGTCGTGCGGAGGTATGGGTTGGAACGGTAGGATCCGGTTGTCTTTTCCGGATCATCTTGGTATACTAATGGGGAAAGGTGGGATCACGGTGACAGAACGTGCAGCCGCCGCTGTGAACTACACGTTAGCCACGCACGCGGCAGAACGAATGAAACCGAGCCAGAAAGCGATCCACCTCTGTGAAGAGATCGCGGAAGGTCATATTTCCGGTGACGACGCAGTACAGCAGCTTTTGCTTAGCTATGGGAGCGAAAGCAAGGGGTGCAATGACTGATCGATTTGGAAAATGCGATGTCTATTCGGCAGCCAGCTCGATCTATTGCTATCCAGATCCTTCTGTGTTGAAAAACAAGCTGGATATTCGTGACCCAGCTTTATTGCGGAAAGTGGAAGCAGATCTTTCTACTGCGCGTCAGGCAGAAATTTTCCATACCCCTGTAGTTGGCCGGTTCACCGCAACACATCTTTGCAATATCCATCGCAAGCTGTTAGGGGATGTCTATTCTTTTGCCGGGCATTTCCGCCGGGAAGACATCGCCAAAGGCACAACGAGGTTCGTGACCTATTCTCAGATCAAAGAGAAGCTCCAAAGGCTCTTAGGCCGATTGCGACAGGAAAAGTGGCTGGAAAACTTTCCCTTTGAGGCGTTTGTAGTCCGCAGCGCTTACTACATGGCAGAGCTGGACTATATCCATCCATTCCGGGAGGGCAATGGTCGCGCGATCCGTGAATTTATGCGATCACTATTTCTGCACAATGGCTATGTCGTGCAGTGGGACGCAGTTGACGTAGAGGTCCTGCTCAACGCAATGATCGATTCGGTTTATGATACAGATCACTTGGAGCAGATCCTGAAGCAGTGCTTGGTTGCGGCTCTTGATCCTCGTTGAGATGAAATGTGATGTGTCCCATTCGGGCCCCCTCGGCATATGAGACGTCTCAAAAGCCGGATCGGGACGCGAATGGGACACGTTTTTTCTGCCTCGTTTGGGTATGCGCTGTCGGGACGCTCCACAGCGCCCCGCAGTGGGGGAAAACAAAGGACCCCCGGGCCAGATGGCCCGGGGGTTGAGACTGTCGAAAAACCCCTGCGGGGTTTTCCGACAGGGGGGATGCAGCCCGTTGCGCAAACGCACCGTCCGCCTG
>CAKTJM010000036.1 GCA_934567745.1 uncultured Eubacteriales bacterium
GTTCATGTCGTGCTCGATCAGCAGCACCGCGATGTGGAAGGTGTCCCGGATCTTGCGGATGTTTTCCATCAGCTCGGCGGTCTCGGAGGGGTTCATACCGGCGGCCGGCTCGTCGAGCAGGAGCAGGGAGGGGTTCGTCGCCAGCGCGCGGACGATCTCCAGGCGGCGCTGTGCGCCGTAGGGCAGGGACCCGGCCTTCTGGCCGGCCATGTCCTGCATGTTGAAGATGGACAGCAGCTCCAGCGCGCGCTCGTGTGCGACCTTCTCCTGCTTCCAATACCGCGGGGTGCGGAAGATGCCGTCCCACATGTTGTAGGTCATGGAGTTCTCCATGCCGGTCTTGACGTTGTCCTCCACGCTCATGGCGTTGAAGAGACGGATGTTCTGGAAGGTACGGGCGATGCCGGCCTTGTTGACCTGCATGGTGTTCATGCTGTGGGTGTCCTTGCCGTCGAGGAGGATGGTGCCGTGGGTGGGCTGATAGACCTTGGTGAGCAGGTTGAAGACGGTGGTCTTGCCCGCGCCGTTGGGGCCGATCAGACCGGCGATCTCCGTCCGGCCGATGGTCAGGTTGAACCCGTCGACGGCCTTCAGGCCGCCGAACTGGATGCCGAGGTTGATGCACTCGAGGATGGGGGTCTTATCGATGTCGCGCTCCGGGATCATGCCGGTGGAGGGGACACGGACGAGCTTGGACATATCAGCCGACCTCCTTTTTCCCCTTCTTCGCACCGGGCTTGTGGCGGGCGAGGAAGGACTTGAAGTTCTCGTTGTTCGTGGCGAGCATGACCAGGATCAGCACGATGGCGTAGACCAGCATCCGGTAATCGGAGAACTGGCGCAGGGCCTCGGGCAGGATGGTCAGCGCGGCGGCGGCGATGATGGAGCCGAGCATGTTGCCCAGACCGCCGAGGACGACGAACACGAGGATGAGGATCGAGGTGTTGAAGTCGAACTTGTTCGCCACGATGGTGGTGTAGTTCATGGCGAAGAGGGTACCGGCGGCCCCGGCGAGGGCGGAGGAGACGGTGAAGGCCATGAGCTTGTACTTCGTGATGTTCACGCCGATGCTCTCCGCGGCGATGCGGTTGTCGCGCACGGCCATGATGGCGCGCCCGGCGCGGCTGTTGACCAGGTGGAAGACCACGATCAGGGAGATGAAGACCAGCACGACGCCCACGGTGAAGGTGGACAGACGGGGGATGGAGCCGATGCCCATCGGGCCGCCGATGATGAGCTTGCCGCCCTCAGCCAGGTTGGTATTGTCGGCGAGCAGGCTCATGTGCAGGCCGTTGCTGTCGATGCCGACGAAGAGGTTGTTGAAGATGCCCTTGATGATCTCGCCGAAGGCGAGGGTCACGATGGCGAGGTAGTCGCCCTTGAGCCGCAGGACCGGGATGCCGATCAAAAAGCCGATGATGGCGGCGAAGACGGCGCCGACGATCATGCCCACGATCAGGCAGACGAGGCCGGAGGAGCAGCGCTCGGACAGGGCGATGGCGGCGGTGACGCCGGTGAAGGCGCCGACGCTCATGAAGCCCGCCTGGCCGAGGGACAGCTCGCCGAGGATGCCGACGGTGAGGTTCAGCGAGATGGTCATCACGACGTAGGCGCAGATGGGCACGAGCATGCCGCGCAGGGTGGACGAGATGGAGCCGGTGCTCGCCATGATCTGCATCACCACGAAGGCGATCAGCACGACGGCGTAGGTGAGGTAGTTCATCCGGGTGGTCTTGTTCCATTGCAGTTTCATAGCGCTCACCTCAGACTTTCTCGCGGACCTGCTTGCCCAGCAGGCCGGCAGGCTTGACGATGAGGACGATGATCAGCACGGCGAAGACGATCGCGTCGGAGAGCTGGGTGGAGATGTACGCCTTGGCGAAGATCTCGATGATGCCGAGCAGGATGCCGCCGAGCAGCGCGCCGGGGAT
Organism: uncultured Eubacteriales bacterium; assembly: GCA_934567745.1. Taxonomy (GTDB): domain Bacteria; phylum Bacillota; class Clostridia; order Oscillospirales; family Oscillospiraceae; genus Evtepia. The sequence goes on from CAKTJM010000036.1 coordinate 1,932, forward strand.
GGAGCCGATGCCGCCGAAGACGGCCGCGGTGAAGGCCTTGATGCCGGGCATCGCGCCGGTGGTCGGGACCAGGGTCGGGTACGCCGAGCACAGGAGCACGCCGGCGATGGCCGCCAGGCCGGAGCCGATGGCGAAGGTCAGGGAGATGGTACCGTTGACGTTGATGCCCATCAGCTGGGCCGCGCCCTTGTCCTCGGAGCAGGCGCGCATGGCCTTGCCCTTGCGGGTGCTGGAGGTGAACCAGACGAGGGCGACCATGATGACGAGGCAGGTGACGATGGTGACGATGGTCACGTAGGAGATGCTCAGCTGGCCGCCGAAGAGGGACACGCCGCCCTTGGGGACGACGGAGGTGAAGCCCTTCGGGTTGGAGGACCACAGCAGCAGCGCGGCGTTCTGGAGCAGGTAGCTCATGCCGATGGCGGTGATGAGGACGGCCAGGACCGGCGCGGCGCGCAGCGGCTTATAGGCCAGTCGCTCGATGACGATGCCGAGGATCGTGCAGACGATCACGGCGAGGATGATGCCGACGATGGCCGGCAGCTCATAACGGGAGGTCGCATAGAAGCAGATGTACGCGCCGACCATGATGACGTCGCCGTGGGCGAAGTTGAGCATCTTGGCGATGCCGTAGACCATGGTGTAGCCGAGCGCGATGATGGCATAGATGCTGCCAAGGCTGATCCCGCTGATCAGGAAGCTCAGGAAGGTCAAGATCAGGTCACCTCGTTCTTTCTCTTACTCTTAGTCGGGTGGATGTGCCCAGTGCGTATCGGAAGGGCACCGGCGCGCCGGTCGCTTTCCGATACGCGCTGTCAGGGGGAAAGGCAGGGGCGGCTTACTTGACATAAGCCGCCCCGGCCGATCGCTCGGAAATCTGAAACGTAGTGGGTCGCGCGGACCGGACTCAGTCGAGGCCGACGTAAGCGCCGTTCTCGATGACCATGCCCTTGGGGCTCTTGGAGACCGCGCCGGTGGCATCCCAGGTCATGCCGTCGCCGGTCAGGCCGTCGAAGGTCATGGTGGTGAACTGCTCCTGCATGAGGCCGCACAGAGTGGCAGCGTCCATGTCGGGGGTCGCCTTGGCGTTGGTCAGAGCCTGATAGTACGCATAGACGCAGTCATAAGCGTCGGCGGCGAACTGGTTGGGGGTCTCACCGAAGCGCTCCTGATAGGCGGCGACGAACTTCTGGGTGGCCTCGTCCTCGGCGTCGGCGTTGAAGGGGGTCAGCAGCATGACGCCCTCGGCGAGCTGGGTGTCGAAGCCCTCGACGGTCAGGATGCCGTCCATGCCGTCCACGCCGAACCACTTGGGCGCATAGCCCATGTTGTCGGCCTGAGCGAGGATCAGGGAAGCGGGCTGATAGTACATCGGCAGGAAGACGAGCTCAGCGCCCTTGTCCTGGGCGTCCTTCAGCTGGACGGAGAAGTCGGTGTCGTTGCCGTCGGCGAAGGTGGTGTCGCTGACGATCTCCAGGCCCTTCTCAGCGGCCTCGGCGGTGAAGGTCTCGTGGATGCCCTTGGAGTACACGTCGTCGTTCTTCCAGATCACGGCGACCTTGGTGGCCAGGCCCTTGCCGGTGATGTAGTCAGCGGAAGCGGAGCCCTGGTTGGGGTCGGTGAAGCACATCTGGAAGAAGTCGTCCTTGCCCTCGATGGTGGCCAGGGAGGAGGCGGACGGGGTCAGGGCGAAGATGCGGTCCTCGTTGTTCAGGACGGAGGTCGCCTCAGCGGGCTTGGAGGTGACGGAGCCGAGGGACAGCTGCATGCCCCAGTCCTTCAGGGTGTTGTAGGCGTTGACGGCCTTCTCGGCGTCGTGCACGTCGTCCTCATAGCGCAGCTCGAACTGGATGTCGCCGCCGAGGGCGTTGATCTCGTCGACGGCCAGGGTGGCGCCGTTCTTGGCGGCGTTGCCGTAGATGGCGGCGGCGCCGGTCAGGGGGCCGGTCCCGCCGATCTTGAAGGCGGCACCGGTCGCGGTGCTGTCGGTGTCGGTGTTGGCGGAGTCATCGGTGCCACCGCCGCAGGCGCAGAGGCTCAGGGCCATGACGCCGGCAAGAGCCATGCAGAGAAGCTTCTTTTTCATGTCATGTTCTCCTTTTCATGTTTCATCGTGGAGAGCCGGGCGTGGAAGGGATCCCCAGTCCATACGAACTGTCAACCTTTCCACAACTTTGAGTGAGTCAGGCCTCAAAACCCCGTTCCTCCCTCACGTTTTCTGCATTATAACGCTCTTATGCCCCAGTTTCAAGTGTCAAGTTGATGATTTTCGCGCTTCCTACCTTTTGCCCAGCGTGCGTGGGGGGAAGACACGGAGATCTGTCTATTCTGTGAATGAAATGCAGGGCTGCTTGCGAAAGCCCCCCTGCCCGACCTATGGAAATAGGGGGACAGGGGGGCGAAGATGTCATATGAGGGGCCGTCGGACGGCTCAGGCGCGATCGACCTTGTACATATATTCCAAGAGGTCGAGGGTCTTGGAGGAATAGCCCATCTCGTTGTCGTACCAGGCGACGACCTTCACGAAGTGGTCGTTCAGGGCGATGCCGGCCTTCGCGTCGAAGATGGCGGTGTGCTCGTCGCCGAGGAAGTCGGAGGAGACGACGTCCTCGTCCGTGTAGGCGAGGATGCCCTTCATGGGGCCGTCCGCCGCGGCGCGCATGGCCTGGCAGATCTGGTCGTAGGTGGCGGGGACCTCCAGCGCGGCGGTGAGGTCCACGACGGAGACGTCCAGCGTCGGCACGCGCAGGGACATGCCGGTGAGCTTGCCCTGGAGGTCCGGGATGACCTTGCCCACGGCCTTGGCCGCGCCGGTGGTGGAGGGGATGATGTTCCCGGAGGCGGCGCGCCCACCGCGCCAGTCCTTCTTGGAGGTGCCATCGACGGTCTTCTGGCTGCCGGTGATGGAGTGGACGGTGGTCATCAGGCCCTCGCGGATGCCGAAGGCGTCGTGCAGGACCTTGGCGATGGGGGCCAGGCAGTTGGTGGTGCAGGAGGCGTTGGAGACGAAAACCATGCTCTTGTCATAGGATGGTTCGTTGACGCCCATGACGAACATGGGGGTGTCGTCCTTGGCGGGGGCGGTCAGGAGGACCTTCTTGGCGCCGCCGACGAGGTGGCCCTCCATCTTGGCGGCGGTGGTGAACTTGCCAGTGCTCTCGATGACGTACTCGGCGCCCACGCTGGCCCAGTCGATCTCGCGGGGCTCCTCGCAGTGGAAGATGTGGATGCGGCGGCCGTTGACGATGAGGTCGTCGCCGTCGTAGCCGACCTCGCCCCGGAAGCGGCCGTGGACGCTGTCGTATTTCAGGAGGTAGGCCATGTAGTCGGGGGTCTGGCTGTGGCTGTTGATGCCGACGAACTCGATATCGGGCCGCTCCGCACCCAGTCGGAGGACGAGACGACCGATGCGGCCAAAGCCATTGATGCCCACTTTCATACCCATGTCAAACAAGATCCTTTCTGCGCTGTGCGCCGGTGATCGCCCGGCCGCCGAGGGCCGGTGCAGGCTGGTTCCTCCATTATACCCCACTTTCCCGGCGGAGGGAAGGCCGGATCCGGAAAAATTCGCCGGAACCTGAGCCGTTTTCGACAAGGCCCTTGTCAAAGACACCAGCATTTGCTAAACTAGCGGGAGAAGATCCCCGGCCCCGGCCGGTCAAACTAAAGCCCATGTGATGTGAGCGGAGCTGTGAGCAAAGGAGATGACGGGATGGACGAGTACAAGGAGCGGCTCGCTATGCAGTTCGGGAGCTTCCCGGAGCCGGTGGTGTTCCTGGGCGCAGGGCGGCTGCTGTATGCCAACGAGCCGGGCGAACGGCTGCTGCGGGAGGAGGAGGTCGAGGAGGACCTGCTCTTCGCGCTGGCGGAGCACCCGGGCGAGACGACGGAGCTGGCGCTCGGCGCGGGCCAGTACCGCGTGACGGTGTCGGCGCTGACGGAGGGCGACCTGATCGTGCTGCGTCCGCTGCCGGGGGAGGAGAAGGAGGAGCGCCACCCGTTCTCTCAGTCGGTGTTCCGGATGCGGGAGTGCCTGTCGAACGCGGTGTCGGTGCAGTGGATGCTCAAGCGCCGCCTGCGCGAGCGCGGGCTGGAGGACGATCTCGCCCGCGACTTGGCCAACCAGGAGCGGCTGCTCTATCAGATGCTGCGGCTGACGCGGCAGGCGGAGCTGACGCAGGAGCTGGACGAGAAGACCTTCCCGCGGGAGGAGGGCTTCGACCTGGCGCAGGTGTGCGAGGGGATGGCCGACGAGACGGAGTCCCTGGCGGACCTGGCGGGGGTGCGGTTCGCCTATTCGGCGAACGTGCAGGACCTGCCGTTCCAGGGGAGCAAGTCCCTGCTCACGCAGATGCTGCTGGCGCTGGTGTCCAACGCGGTCCGTGCGGCCGGGAAGGAGGGCCACGCGGAGATGAAGCTCCACGCGGACCGGGGCCGGTGCGTGATCTCGCTGCGCGACTCCGGCGCGGGGATCCCGGAGGACCGGCTGGGGACGCTGTTCACCGGCCAGAGCCCGGACGGCATCCCGCGGCCGGGCGAGGGCGCGGGGCTGGGCCTGTACAACGCCCAGCGGATCGCGACGCTGCACGGCGGGCTGCTGGTGGTCCAGAGCGGGCAGGAGGGCGGCACGTGCGTGGTCGTCTCGCTGCCGATCGTGACGCCGCCGAGCGTACCGGTGCGGAACAATCCCGGCTATGACAACCTGGGCGGCTTCTCCCCGGTGCGGATCGAGCTGAGCGACGTCCTGCCGTGGCAGGCGTTCGATAAGAGAGACGGGGAGGATGGGGAGTAAGGCCCCATCGGCGATAGACGGTCTCATCTCGGCCTCCCTCTGACGAGGGAGGTGGCTCGGCGGAGCCGAGACGGAGGGAGAGATACGCGGACCTGTCATGAGAGCGCCGCCATTCTACCGGTTTCTCCCTCAGTCCGCTGCGCGGACAGCTCCCTCGTCAGAGGGAGCCGAAGGGGAGTTGCCACGCAGAGCTTCCGCACACAGCGTTTGGCGGTGCTGCTGCACGGCTCCTCCCCCTACGCCGGATCGGCCCGCCCGCCCAAGGAGCTCTCCCTCTGGGAGAGCTGGCGCCGAAGGCGACTGAGAGGGCGCGCATATCCCGTAGAGGACCCGACGCCGTGTGCGGACGCGCGGCCTTTCTTATTTTACACAGCATCCTACACCTTATATATAAAAAAGACATAGGAGGGACCACGATGCCCCAATGCAGAGCCTGCGGCATGGAGCTGCGCCCCGGTGCGCGGTTCTGTGACATGTGCGGGAAGAAGATCGACAAGTGCTGTCCGCGCTGCGGCGCGGTCCTGCGCGATGAGGCGAAATACTGCGACCAGTGCGGCGAGCGGCTACCGCTGCCCCGCCTGGTCCCGGAGAAGAAGGGCCGCGGCGGCATCTGCGCGGGCCGCCTGCACACGGTGGCCCTGCGCGCGGACGGGACCGTCCTCGCCGCCGGGGACGACCGCTTCGGCCAGTGCGCCGTGGGCGACTGGACCGACATCGTCGCCGTCGCCGCCGGGAAGCACCACACCGTCGGCGTCCGCCGCGACGGGACCGTCCTGGCCACGGGCGACCGCGCCTTCGGCCAGTGTGACGTGAGCGGCTGGACCGACGTCGTCGCCGTCGCCTGCGGGGACGCCCACACGGTCGGCCTGCGCGCCGACGGCACCGTGGTCGCCGCCGGACGCGACGAGAGCGGCAAGTGCGACGTCGGCGCGTGGCGCGGCATCGTCGCCGTCGCCGCCGGGATGGACCACACGGTCGGCCTGCGCGCGGACGGGACCGTCCTCGCCGCCGGTCAGGGCCTCTTCGGCTCCACCGCCGTCGGGAGCTGGTCGAACATCGCGGCGATCGCCGCCTGCCACATCCACACGATCGGTCTGCGGCGGGACGGGAAGCTGATCGAGGCCGACGGCTTCGCGGCCCCCGGCATCACCGACTGGACCGACCTCGTCGGCGTGGCCGTCAGCCCCTTCCACACCGTCGGGCTGCACCGCGACGGGACCGCCCTGGCCTCCGGCGACATCCAGTACGGCCAGTGCGACGTCGCCGCCTGGTCCGACCTGTGCTGCGTCGCCGCCGGGGAGCGGCACACCGTCGGCGTGCGCCGCGACGGGACGGTCGTCGCCGTGGGCGACGGCTCCGCCGGTCAGTGCGCCGTGGAGGACTGGAAGCTCTGGTGAGCGCGGCCGAGCAAAGAGATACGGACATACGAACGCCAGCGGACAGGACGAGCCTGCTCGCTGGCGTTTCAGCGTGTCGAAAAAAGCCTCGCAGAGTTTCGCGCTCGGAAGCGCGAAATAAGATCCAATCATTTTCTCCGGTGACATGTGCGCCGGAGAAAATACTTCTCAGCCTGCAAGTGTGCGAGTTGGCCGTCGAAGACGGACAGCGAGTGCGCGCAGCGGGCTGCATCTCCCCCTGTCGGAAGACCCCGCAGGGGTCTTTCGACAGCCCAAAGCGCCAGCGGACAGGACGAGCCTGTCCGCTGGCGTTTTTGTACTCAGATCTGTGCGATGGCCGCCCGCACGCCGCCGTAGGCGATCTCGGACGCGGCCTCGGCGACCTCCTCCAGGTCGTATTCAGGATGCTTCAGCCACTCGACGTAGACCGCCACGATGCCGGAGGTCACGTATTCGGCGTAGAGGTCCCGCTTGACCGCCGAGGCCCTCGACTGGGCCAGCCGCTGCTGATAGTGCCCGGCGATGTAGCCCTTCATGGCCCGCTTGAGCTTGTCATAGAAGAAGCGATAGCCGTCGGCCATGATCATGCGGCGGTGGAACTCCGTGTCCTCCTCGATCAGGGCGTTGATCCGGCGGAAGAACCCCAGCGCATCGAAGTCCGGCTGGAACAGGTCGTATTCGCCGAGCGCGTCCTCCAGCTTGTGCAGCAGCTCGCCCTGCAGCTCGTCCACCAGACCGGCGATCGAGTCGTAGTGCAGATAGAACGTCTTGCGGTCGATGTCGGCCCGCTCCGCCAGCTCCTTGATCGTCAGCTTCTCCATCGGCTTCTCCGAGATCAGCTCCATGAAGGCGTCGCGGATGCGCCGCTTGGTGCGGACCTGGCGGCGGTCGATCTTTTTTGGTGCCGTTTGTTCCATGATTTCCCATCATCCTTCCCCGCCTGAGGCGGAAGACCGTGAAATAATCCACATCCTACCAAAGCTTGGGTATTGAATCTGTTCCACATAAGCAGTATAATCCCCACGTGAAGAAAAGTCAACGGGGAATGTTTATTCCCCACGTTGGAAAGAGACCAAGAGAAAGGAGCGGATGCAGATGCTGGACAAAGTGGCCAGACTGGTCACCCGCAAGCCGAAGCTCGTCGTGATGGTCGCGCTGATCCTGCTGATCCCCTCGATCATCGGCTATGCCGCGACGCGCGTCAACTTCGACGTGCTCAGCTACATCCCGCAGGAGCTGGACTCCGTCGAGGGCGAGAAGCTGCTGGAGGACCCGTTCAAGATGGCCGCGACGTCGATGCTCATCGTCGAAGACATGCCCGCCGCCTACGTCTCCCAGCTCCAGGACGCGATCGAGGAGGTCCCCGGCGTCAGCCGCGTCCTCTCCGAGCCGGGCCTGATCGGGGCGCAGCTCCCCGTGAGCATGCTGCCGGAGGACCTGCGGAGCATGTTCAACGCGGACGACCCAACGAAGTCCTCGACGATGATGATGATCTTCTTCGACTCGCCGGCGGCCTCGGACCAGACCATGGGCGCGATCGACCAGATCCGCCAGATCTCGAGCGAGAAGTGCTTCCTCGCCGGGTTCTCGGTCATGATTACCGACATGCACGAGTACGTGGACGGTGAGCTGCCGCTGTACATCCTCACCGCCGTGGTGCTGGCCCTGGCGGCCATGTGCCTGATGATGCGGTCCTGGCTGCTGCCGGTCGCGATCATCTTCAACATCGGTCTGGCGATCATCTACAACATGGGCACGAACATCGTGATGGGGGAGATCTCCTTCGTGACCCAGGCCCTCGCCGCGATCTTGCAGCTGGGCGTCACGATGGACTACTCCGTCTTCCTGTACAACCGCTACCGCGAGGAGCTGGCGAACTACACCGACCCGCGCGACGCGATGGCCAGCGCCATCAAGGCGGCCTTCATCTCGCTGGCGGGCAGCTCGCTGACCACCGTCGCGGGCTTCGCCGCCCTGTGCTTCATGCGGATCACCCTCGGGCGTGACGTCGGCATCGTCATGATGAAGGGCGTCATCATGGGCATCCTGTGCGTCGTGCTGATCCTGCCGGCCATCATCCTGGTGTTCGACAAGCCGATCCACAAGTACACCCACCGCGCGCTCGATCCGAACTTCGAGCCGATGAACCGCTTCCTCGTCCGGCACCGCGTGCTCTTCGTGGTCCTGGCGGTGGTCATCGCTGTCCCGGCCATCTACTCCCAGAAGAACACCGAGAGCTACCACGACCTCGTCGGCAACATGCTCCCCGACGCCGCGGCCAGCGTCGTGGCGACCGACAAGCTCAAGGAGGACTACGGCATCGTCAACCAGCACTTCGTCCTCATGCACACCGACAGCCTCACGAGCGGGGAGCTCAACGCGATGCTCGACAAGATCAAGGCCGTGGACGGCGTGGAGGACGTGCTGACCTTCCGGTCTTACGTCCCCAACTCCGTGCCGGACTTCTTCATCCCGGCCGACATCCTGGACCTCTTCCAGAAGGACGGCTGGACCTACGTGATGATCGACTCCGCCTACGGCTCGGCCACGGACGAGATGTCGGCGCAGGTGGACACGATCAACGACATCGTCAAGAGCTATGACAGCGAGGCCTATCTGACCGGCTCGGCCGTCATGGCCAAGGACCTGGCGGAGACCGCCGACAGCGACTTCGCCATGACGAGCATCTTCTCCATCGTCGCGATCCTGGTCATCGTGGCCTTCGTCTTCCGGTCGGTGTCGGTGCCCTTTATCCTCGTCGCCTGCATCGAGCTGGCCGTGTACATCAACGAGGGCGTGCCGTACTGGACCGGCCAGATCACGCCCTTCATCGCGAACACCTTCATCGGCTGCATCCAGCTCGGCGCGACCGTGGACTATTCGATCCTGATGGCCACGCGGTTTCGCGAGGAGCTGCAGAACGGGCTGGACCGCAAGGAGGCCATGGTCAAGGCCGCGACCAGCTCCGACCACTCGATCATCACCGGCGGCCTGGTGCTCTTCTGCGCCTGCCTGTCGGTGAGCCTGATCTCCCACATCGACCTCGTCGCGGCGCTGTGCACGATGCTCGCGCGCGGCGCGCTGATCTCCGTGGTGGTGTGCCTGTTCCTGCTGCCGTCGATCCTGATGGTGTGCGAGCCGCTCATCGCCAGGACGACCAAGGGCTGGCGCACGCCGCTGATGAAACGGGCCGCCAAGGGCGCGGCGCCCATCGAAGAAAGGAGCAACGCAGAATGAGACGTTTCCCGACGAAGAAGAGCCTCGGGGCCGGGGCGCTCGCCGTGCTGATGACGGCGACGGTGGCCTGCCCGACGGCGCTGGCCGCCAAGCCCGTGGTGGACGAGGCGTATTACGGCACGCTGGACTACTACGGCGCCCTGACCGAGGGCAGCGTGGTCAAGAGCTATTTCACCAACGGCAACTCGGTCATCCAGGACACCGGCAGCTATGACTCCGTGGAGAACCTGACCGACCGCACGGAGCCGACGATCGCCGGCGACAAGGTGACCTTCGACCTCGGGTCCGAGGCGCCGCGCAACTTCTACTTCGAGGGCGTGACCCGGGAGCCCTTCGACACGATGCCCTTCCGGGTGGAGATCTCCTACCGCATGAACGGCGTGGAGACCGACCCCGAGGACATGGCCGGGCAGACCGGCGTGGGCGAGGTCCAGCTGGACGTCTACCCGAACCAGGCGGCCAGCGAGTATCAGCGGAACAACTTCGTCATGGAGGCGATGACGGTCCTGCGCGACAGTGACATCCTCTCCGTCGAGGCCGAGGGCGGCCAGCTGCAGAAGATCGGCGACCTGGACATGGTGCTCTACGCCGTCCTGCCGGGCGAGGAGCAGCACTTCACCCTGCGGATCGGCACGGAGGACTTCTCCTTCGGCGGCTTCACCTTCCTGGTCCAGCCCGCGACGCTGGCCCAGCTGGACATGGTCGCGGACCTGCGCGACGCGAAGGACGAGCTGGAGGACTCCTACCACGCGATCACCGACAGCCTGGACATCATCCTCAACAGCCTGGACGGGCTGGACAGCCGTCTGCGCAGCACGGCGCGGGGCCTCGATCAGCTCGATCAGGCGCGCGCGGCCCTCTCGGCGGGCAAAAACCAGGCCTATGACGAGGCCGACCGGATGCTCGCGTCGATGACGGCGCTGAGCGACTCCCTCCAGCCGGTGGTCAGCCACCTGCAGACGACGAAGACGGCGCTGTCCGAGACGACGGAGAAGCTCAACGGTCTGGCGCAGTCGGCGGACGACCTGCGGCCGGACCTCCAGGACGTCAAGAAGAGCCTGGGCTATGTCCGGGACGATCTGGACGACCTGAGCGACATGCTCCGCGACGCCCAGGACCACGCGGACGACATCGCCGCGCTCATGAAGAAGCTCGAGAGCGACCTCGGGACGCTGCAATCGGATCTGAGCAAGGTGCAGAAGAACAGCGGCGAGCTGAACACGACCGTGAACGGCGTCCTCAAGGAGAGCCAGGGCAAGCAGCTCGACACGATCAAGGTCAACGGCCTGACCCCAGCCGAGGTGCGCGAGAAGCACACGGAGGCAGAGAGCATCTACAAGATCTGCAAGGAGCTCGACTATCGGGACGACAAGGACCTGACGCTGGACGAGCGTGAAGCCGCTCTGGCGGAGTTCATCAAGGGCAACGCGACCAAGATCGCCACGGTCCTGGTCAGCGCGCAGAAGGCCCAGATCGAAGCGGGGGTCAAGCAGGCGCTGGAAGCCCAGGGCATCACGGAAGATACCGAGGGCTATGACCAGATCTATGCGGGTGCTTACCAGCAGGCATTCGATGCGAAGGTCAAGGAGACCGAAGCGACGATCACAGAGGTCGATAACGAGCAGAACGTCCCCGCGATGCTGGCCTACCTCCACTATGAGTGGAAGGACGGCGACGGCATCAACGCCCAGCTCACCCAGGCGGACACTTTCAACGACATGATCGGCCAGGCCAACAGCGGCATCAAGAACGCGGAGCAGGGCCTGGGCGCGATCAGCGCGTCGGCCAACAAGCTGACCGGCTCTTTGGACACCCTGCTGACCAACGCCAACGGCTCCAACGGCCTGATCGGCCACAGCCAGGACCTGCTCAAGGAGCTGCGGCTGATGCTGGAGGATGCGTCCGAGTATGACTTCGACGCCCTGACGGAGGACACCTCCGCCGCCCTCAAGAGCGCGGAGAGCCTGATCGGCACCACCGACACGATCATCGAGCAGACCGTGGACCTGACGAACACCGTCACGAAGTACGAGCCGGACGCGCAGGCGTCCCTCGACGACGCGATCGTGCAGGTCAACGCGGCGGTCCAGCTCCTGGCGGACCTGAACCGCTTCACCACCACGGTGGAAAATCTGATGAAGTCCGCCGATCCGGACCTGGATCAGGGCACCCAGCTCGCGCTGGAGGGCCTGTCGAGCACCCTGCGCCAGATGGCCGCGGGCCTCGGCGCGACGCCGTCCATCCGCCGCGCGAACGAGAGCATCCAGACCCTCGTCGAGGACAAGTGGAACGAGTACACGGGCGAGAAGAACAACGCCCTGAACATGGACTCCCAGGCGACGAAGGTCTCCCTGACATCGGAGCAGAACCAGAGCCCGAACAGCATCCAGATCGTCCTGCGCAGCCAGGAGATCAAGGTCCCGGAGGACCAGAAGGACGCCGACGGCGGCGACCAGCAGGTCAAGACGACCTTCTGGCAGCGCGTGGCCCGGATGTTCCACGACCTGGCCGCCATCTTCACCGGCGATTGAGGATATCTTTGCGATAGACAGCGAAAAGCCTCCCCTTTGGGGAGGCTTCAGTCTGTCGAGGAACCCAGATTGTAATCAGGAGCAGACTGGGTCTCGAACATATATGAGCGAAAAAACAGCAAA
>CAKTJM010000037.1 GCA_934567745.1 uncultured Eubacteriales bacterium
CAGGCGGACGGTGCGTTTGCGCAACGGGCTGCATCCACCCTGTCGGAAAACCCCGCAGGGGTTTTTCGACAGTCTCACGGACGCACCGCGCATGGCGCGGAGGGGCGTCCTCTGTATCAGCCCGCCATCTGCTTGCCGAGCCAGACGCCGCCCAGGCACAGGGCGACGCTCAGGATCGCGTAGAGGAAGAACAGCCCGGTCCGGCCGGACTCCAGCAGTCCCAGGCTCTCCAGCGAGAAGGTCGAGAAGGTGGTGAAGCCGCCGCACAGGCCGACCTTGAGGAAGAGCAGCAGGCGCGGCGAGAGGGCCCCGCCGTGCTGGACGGACCCGGCGAGGAAGCCGATCAGCAGCGCGCCGCCGAGGTTGATGAGCAGGGTGTGGAGGGGGAAGGCCCCGCGCTGCAACGCCGGGATCAGCCCGACGAGATAGCGCAGCGAGGCCCCGCAGAAGCCGCCCGCGCCGACGGCGAGGAGGTCAGGGAGCATATCGATCGCCTCGTTCCTGGGGTGGGATGGGACCAGCATACCACGGACCGCGTGAAAAGGGAAGGGGGTCAGTGGGCGCCCATGGCGTCGAGGAGGGCGGTGAGGGCCGCCTGCTGCGCGGGCGTGAGCCGGGACCAGCGGTCCAGGAGCGCGCGCTGGTCGTCGGTCAGGGCGACCAGGTCGCGGTCCTCCGCGAGGAGCTGGGAGAGCGTGATCCCAAAGGCGGTGCAGACCTTCTCCAGCGAGGGCAGGGACGGGATCATGTCCTTGCGGTACCAGGAGGAGATGGTGGACTGCGGCAGGCCGGAGCGTTCGGCGAGCTGGTATTCCGTCCAACCGCGTGCCTGGCGGTGGGCGAGGATGGCGGACAGGACGTTTTTCAAGGGATCGCCTCCGATGGTCGTGTGATTCGTTCATTGTACTGCGACATGTCGTTGTGTTTTAATGATTTTTGTCGTACTATATTAACGGAAAACACAACTATCGGAGGGATGGACATGACGGGGCGGAGCTGCTTTTTCCTGGGACATCGGGAGGCGGACGAGGCGCTGTACCCGGCGCTCCTCGCGCAGGTGCGGCGGCACGTCGCAGACTGCGGCGTGACGGAGTTCGTCGTGGGCCGGAACGGGGGCTTCGACCGGCTCGCGGCGCGGGCCGTGGCCCAGGTGAAGCGGGAGCACGGCGGCCTGACGACCCTGCTACTGACCGCCTATCACCCGGCGGAGCGCCCGGTGACGCTGCCGGAGGGGTTCGACGCCGTCTACTGGCCGCCGGAGCTGGCCGCCGTCCCGCGGCGCTATGCCATCGCCCGGGCGGACCGGCTCGTCCTGGGTCAGGTGGACCATCTCATCGCCTGGGTCACGCATCCGGGCAGCAGCGCGGCGGGGCTGCTCGCCTACGCGCGGCGGCGGGAGGCCAAGGGCCTCCTGCGGGTGACGCTGCTCGGCGGAGACGAGCCGGACGGCCGCTCATCTTTTCCATAGTGACTTGCCGATCGCGTGTCGCTCGGGTATCATGAGCACAGCGAACGAAAGGAGCTGATCCCATGTACCCCCCCAAGCTCGAGAAGGACATCCGCTGTCCGTTGGAATACGGCCTGTCCGTCTTCGGCGGCAAGTGGCGCTCGCGCGTGCTGTGCGTCCTGGCCGGACACGAGACGATGCGCTATACCGTCATCCGGCGGGAGATGACGAACATCACCGACGCCGTCCTCGCCACCACCCTGCGGGAGCTGCTGGCCGACGGCCTGATCCGCCGTCGGCAGTTCGACGAGATCCCGCCGCGCGTGGAGTATGCCCTCACGGAGAAGGGCCGCTCCGTCCTGCCCATCCTCCAGAGCATCTGCCGGTGGGCCGGGCTGTACTACCGCGACGAGGGGGACGGCCCGACCCTGTCCCAGTGCCGCCGCTGCGACCACCGCTCCGGCGCGGTGTGACCCAAAGCGCACAGTCCGCCCGCCCCGCGCCCGCCGCGATCGGACAGTTTCCACCAAAAGTGTGAAAAAACCTAGAAGGATCCAGCGCTCCATTGCTTTTTCCCCACGTATGGTGTAAAATACTTCGGTATTTCAGCACCGAAGATTTTCAACTCAGGGAGGTCACACATATGAACATCCCCTTTGCCCACTATGAGGAGAGCGCCGCCTATCTGCGCGGGAAGCTCGGCGGCTTCCAGCCCCGCGTTGCCATGATCCTCGGCTCCGGCCTGGGCTACCTCGGCGACATCGTCGAGGATCCCATCGTCGTCCCCTACGGGGAGATCCCCCACTTCAAGCACTCCACCGCCCCCGGCCACAAGGGCCAGCTCGTCTTCGGCACCCTCGCCGGGAAGCCCGTCGCCGTCATGCAGGGCCGGATGCACCACTACGAGGGCTACTCCTACGAGGAGGTCAGCTACGCCGTCCGCGTCCTGCGGCTGCTCGGCTGCGACACCCTCTTCGTCACGAACGCCGCCGGCGGCGTGAACGTCCGCTTCCAGGCGGGCGACCTGATGCTCATCACCGACCAGATCAAGCTCTTCATGGAGTCCCCCCTGCGCGGGCCGAACCTCGCGGAGTTCGGGCCCCGCTTCCCGGACTCGTCCTTCCTGTACACCCCCGCGCTCCAGGAGCTGGCCAAGGCCCAGGCCCGTCGGCTGGACCTGGACCTGAAGGAGGGCGTCTACATGTACTTCCCCGGCCCGCAGTATGAGACGCCCGCCGAGGTGCGCCTGGCCCGGATCCTCGGGGCGGATGCCGTCGGCATGTCCACCGCGCCGGAGGTCATCACCGCCGGGCACTGCGGGATGCAGGTCCTCGGCTTCACCCTCATCTCCAACCTCGCCGCCGGGGTGCTCAAGCAGCCGCTGAGCGAGCAGGAGGTCCTCGACGCCGCCGCGGCTGCGCGCGACCGCTTCTCCGCGCTGATCCTGGCGTGTCTGGAGGCGCTGTGATGGCCAAGACGCTGATCGAACACTGCCGCGCCCTCCTCATGGACGGGACCGATACCGTCCTGGAGGATGCCTACGTCGCCGTCGATGGGACCACCATCGTCTCCGTCGGCACCGAGCGGCCCGAGGGGCCGTTCGACGAGGTCGTCGATGCGGAGGGGAACGTCCTCATGCCCGGCCTGGTCGATGCCCACACCCACGTGCCGATGACCCTCCTGCGCGGCTACGGCGGGGGCTGCGACCTCCAGACCTGGCTGACGAAGTGGATCTTCCCGGCCGAGGACAAGCTCGACGGCCGCGCCGTGCGCGCCGGGACCGGGCTGGCCCTGGCCGAGCTGATCGCCGCCGGCGTCACCACCGTCGCGGACATGTACATGTTCTGCGACGACATCGCCGACGAGATCGCCAAGGCCGGTCTCTCCGCGAACATCGCCCGCGGCCTGACCCTCTTCGGCGACGGCTTCGACTTCGCGACCTATCCCGGCTGCGTCGAGATGCGGGCGCTGACCGACCGCTGGCACGGCTGCGGCGACGGCCAGATCCTCGTGGACGCCTGCGTCCACGGGGAGTACACCTCCCGCCCGGTGCTGTGGGAGTCCGTCGCCCAGTACGCCCGGGACAAGGGCCTGGGGATGCACGTCCACGTCTCCGAGACGCGTTCGGAGCACGAGGAGTGCAAGCAGCGCTGGGGCAAGACCCCCATCCGGACGCTGGACCAGTACGGCGTCTGGGACGTCCGCGCTATCGCGGCCCACTGCGTCTGGACCGAGGAGGACGACTGGGCGCTCATGGCCGAGAAGGGCGTGACGTGCGTGCACAACCCGGTATCGAACCTGAAGCTCGGCTCCGGCGTGGCCCCGATCCCTGCGATGCAGCGGGCGGGGGTGCGCATCGCCCTCGGCACCGACGGCGTGTCCTCCAACAACAGCCACGACATGTTCGAGGAGATGAAGTTCGCCGCGACGATCCACAGCGGCGTCGCCCACGATCCCCTGGCCGTGCGCCCCATGGACGTGCTGGCCATGGCCACCCGCGAGGGGGCGAAGGCCCTCGGGCGGCACACCGGCGTGATCGCGCCCGGCTACGTCGCCGACCTGATCCTGGTGGACTTCCACCGGCCCAACCTCGTCCCCTGCCACAGTGTGGCCGAGAACCTGGTCTACGCCGCCCACGGCGCCGACGTGGTCATGAATATGGCCCGCGGCCAGATCATATACAGGAATGGCGCGTATCGGACCCTCGACCTCGACCGGATCCTGGCCGAGGTCCGCGGCTACGCGCTGCCCCTCCTGTTCGGCTGAGTTCGAGGTGATCCTTTGAAACGTACTGCAAGCAAGAGCCCCAGCAACACCTTCTTCGGCGGGGCCGCCATCCTGGCGGCCAGCATCATCGTGGTCAAGATCGTCGGCGCCTTATATAAGATCCCGCTCGGGCGCATCCTAGGGGACGTCGGCTTCGGCCACTTCAACAACGCCTACGCCATCTTCAACCTCCTGCTGATGGTCTCGACGGCCGGTCTGCCCGTCGCCATGTCCAAGACCATCTCCGAGGCCGATGCCCTCGACCGCCGCAACCAGGTCGAGCGCGTCTTCCGCGTCGCGCTGGCGACCTTCCTGGTCCTCGGCACGGTCAGCGCCCTGATCATGTTCGTCTTCGCCCAGCCGCTGGCGGACCTGCAGGGCGACAGCCTCGCCGCGCCCGCGGTGCGCACGATGGCCCTGTCGGCCTTCTTCCTGTGCACCATGTCCGCCTACCGGGGCTATGCGCAGGGACACTCCGACATGGTCCCCACGGCCGTCTCCCAGGTGCTGGAGGCCTTCACCAAGCTCGGCGTCGGCCTCTTCCTCGCCTGGTTCCTGCTCCGGCAGGGCTTCGGCAGCGAGATCTGCGCGGCGGGCGCCATCGGCGGCGTCACCGCCAGCGGTCTGGTCTCCCTGCTCTACCTGATGGTCCGGCACCACCGGACGCACCGCGCGCCCAGCCTGCGCAGCGACGACCGGCCGGACTCCTCCCGCCACATCCTCAAGATCCTCGCGGCGATCGCCATCCCGATCACCCTCAGCTCCTCCGTGGTGCCCATCACGACGTACCTCGACACGCTCCAGGTGCAGAACCTGCTCCAGAGCGCCCTCGGGTACACCCAGGAGCGGGCCGTGAGCCTGTACGGCTGCTATCAGAAGGCCATCACGATCTACAACCTGCCCTCGGCCTTCATGGTCTCCCTGACCGCCTGCATCGTCCCGGCCGTCTCGGCCAGCCTGACCCGCCGCGACAAGCTCGGCGCGGGCAAGATCGCCGAGTCCGCCCTGCGCGTGGGCGCGCTGCTGGCCCTGCCCGCGGGCGTGGGCCTGGCGGTCCTCTCCGGGCCGATCATCCAGATGCTCTATCCGGAGACGAACCAGGAGGTCGCGACCTACTGCCTCTTCGTGCTCGGCATCGCGTCCGTCTTCGTCTGCCTGATGCTGCTGTGCAACGCGATCCTGCAGGCCAACGGCCGCGCCGCCATGCCCATCTGGTTCATCGCCATCGGCAGCGCGACGAAGCTCGTCGTGAACTTCTGCCTGGTCCAGAACCCGGTCTTCGGCATCAAGGGCGCGCCGCTCGGCACCCTCATCTGCTTCGTCCTCGTCGCGGTGCTGGAGCTGATCGCCATCAAGCGCGTCACCCCGCATCCGCCCCGCTATCTGCGCGTGTTCGTCAAGCCGGCCGTCGCGTCGGTGGCCATGGGCGTCTTCGCGTGGGCGGGCTACGGCTGGCTCAACGGCCGGCTCGGCAACTCGCTCGCCGTCTGCGGCGCCATCGTGATCGGCGGCGTGGTGTACGCGATCCTCGTCCTGGGGCTGCGGATCCTGTCCCGTGACGACCTCGCACTGATGCCGAAGGGCGAAAAGATCGCCAAACTTCTGCGCATCAAGTAAAAAAATCAGAAAAAACGAATAAAAATCCCGAAAAGGGGTTGAGAAATCGAGGATCCTATGGTAGATTTTCAGTATAAGGAAATGTATGACGTTGCAGACCTGCGCGAGATCGTCCGCCTCCTGCGCGCGCCGGGCGGCTGCCCGTGGGACATCGCTCAGACCCACGAGAGCATCCGGCGCAACTTCATCGAGGAGGCGTACGAGGTCGCCGAGGCCATCGACCAACGCGACCCCGCTCATCTGAAGGAGGAGCTGGGCGACGTGCTGCTCCAGGTCGTCTTCCACGCCTCCATCGAGGAGGACGCGGGCCGCTTCGACCTGGACGCCGTGGCCGACGGGATCTGCAAGAAGCTCATCTTCCGCCATCCGCACGTCTTCGCCCGCCCGGCGGGCGAAGAGGCGCAGACGACGAACTGGGAGGAGCTCAAGCGTCAGGAGAAGGGCCAGGGAACGGTGGCCGAGGCGCTCGACGACGTGGCGCGGTCGCTGCCGGGCCTGTGGCGTGCGGAGAAGCTCCAGACCAAGGCGGCCAAGACCGGCTTCGCCTGGCCGGACGTCAGCTCCGCGATGGACAAGCTCAAGGAAGAAGTGAGCGAATTGGAAGGCGCCGCTGCCGGGGACGGCAGCGTTGAGGAAGAGCTGGGGGACGTGCTGTTCGCAGCGGTGCAGATCGCCCGGAGCTTCCAGATCGATGCCGAGACAGCCTTGGCGGGCACGTGTGAGAAATTCATCCGTCGCTTCGCCGGGGTCGAAGCGGCAGTGACAGCACAGGGAAAGCAGATGTCGGACCTGCCTTTGTCCGAGCTGATGCGGCTCTGGGACCTGCAAAAGCACCCGGAGTGATTTGAGGCGAGAAAGGATCGTGACTATGAACAAGACGGAACTGATCATGAGCGTGGCAGAGGAGACCGGGTTCTCCCGCAAGAACGTCGAGATCGGCTTGAACGCCGCCCTCGACCGCATCACCAAGGCGCTGGTCGCACAGGAGAAGGTCCAGATCGTTGGCTTTGGCGCCTTCGAGACCAAGTGCCGTGCCGAGCGCATGGGGCGCAACCCCAAGACCGGCGAGGACATCCCCATCCCGCCCACCAAGGTCCCGGCCTTCAAGCCCGGCAAGGCGCTGAAGGAGGCCATCGACCCCTGATCGAAGGGATCTGAGCAAAAAAGAAGCAGCCCCGTTTGGACGAGTCCAAACGGGGCTTTTCTCATACTTTGATCGCTCTGATCGGGTCACTGGGCCAGCTCGCGATACATGAGGGCGGCGTTCTCCTTGCCCTTCTGCTCGACGGTGGAGAGGACCTCCACCTGCACGGTGCGGGCGCCGAAGCGGATCTCCAGCCGGTCGCCCTCCTTGACGTCGTAGGACGCCTTGACGACCCGGCCGTTGACGGAGATGCGCTCGTTGTCGCAGGCCTCGTTCGCCACGGTGCGGCGCTTGATGAGGCGGGAGACCTTGAGCCATTTGTCCAGACGCATGGGGGACCTCCTCTCAGTCGATGCCGCCGATGTGGCTCGGCGGCAGGATGGTGCAGAGGGCGCGGCCGATGACGTAGCGGGTATCGACCGGGCCGAGCCGCTCGTCGCGGCTGTCGGACGAGGCGTTGCGGTTGTCGCCCATGACGAAGATGCTTCCCTCCGGGACGACCCACTCGGTCTCCTCCATGGTGCCGTAGCCGGGCCACTGCATCTCCTCGTTGAGGTACGGCTCGTCGAGCGGCTCACCGTCCACATAGACGACGCTGGCGTCGTAGTCGATGGAGACGGTCTGCCCCTCGGTGGCGATGACGCGCTTGACGATGGGGTGGTGGATGTCGGCGAAGTCCTTGCGCAGGACGACGACGTCCCCCTGCTTCGGCTCATAGCCGATGCACTGGAGCACGATCAGGTCCTTGTCGTTGAGCGTGGGGTCCATGGAGTGGCCGTCCACGACGATGATGCGCCCAACGAAGGTGAATGCCACCGCCAGGACCACCAGCGCGCAGGTGAGCGCCTGGAGCCAGGAGAAGAGGTCGGCGGAGGGGGTGGACTTCTCCTTTTCCTTCTTCTTTTTCCCGCGGGACGCGGCGGCCTCTCCGGTCTCGGCGGGCGCGGCGGTCTCGGGGCTATCGGGGGCCGGTCGGTCCTCCTCGGGGACCGGCGGGCGGATGGGATCGGACATGGTTGGGGACCTCCTATGGCAGTTGGCACGCCCACGGGGCATGCTGTCCGCTTATTATAGCCTGTTTGGGCGGGGGATGCAAGGGGTGGTCAAAAATCGCCCAGCCGCCGCACGGACACGCCGGGGCGGTCCGCCAGCAGCTCCAGCTCCCGGTGCTGGCAGGTGAAGAGGATCACCTGCCGCTCCCCGGCCACGGCGCACAGCGTGTCGAGCGCCAGGGCCAGTCGGTCGTCGTCGAAGGCGGCGAGAGCGTCGTCGAGCACGACGGGGCAGCTCTCCTGCGACGGCAGCAGCAGGTCCGCCACGGCCAGGCGCAGGGCGAGATAGAGCTGGTCCGCGGTGCCCTGACTGAGCAGGGCGAGGGGCCGGTCGGCCAGCCCGTCGCCCTCGCGGACCGTGACCTGCAGGTCGCGGTCGAGCGAGACCTCGGTGTACCGCCCCGCCGTCAGGGCGGAGAAATAGGCCCCGGCGCGCTCGCTCAGCTGGGGGGAGAAGCGGGCCTGGAGCTGACGGTCGGCCTCGCGCAGGACCTCCTGCGCGATGTCCAGGGCATCGTAGTCGGCCTGGAGCGCGGTCAGCTCCTCGTCCAGCTCGTCGAGCCGGGCGTCGGCCAGGACCGGGTCGCCCAGGACCTGGAGCTGGCCCCGGACCGAGGCGATCTCCTGCGCGACGGTCCCGAGGGACTCGCGGCAGGCCTCGGCCTCCGGCGGGACCCAGGGGCCGCCCGTGCTCTGCGCGGAGACGGTCTCGTAATACTTCCGGGCCTGGTCGCGGTGGCGGAGCGCCTCCTCACGGTCGCGGT
Source organism: uncultured Eubacteriales bacterium (assembly GCA_934567745.1). Classification (GTDB taxonomy): domain Bacteria; phylum Bacillota; class Clostridia; order Oscillospirales; family Oscillospiraceae; genus Evtepia. Next base: position 8,791 of record CAKTJM010000037.1, read on the forward strand.
CGTGGCCGCGGATGGCCTCCTCGCGGCCTGAGAGGCCCTCCTGGAGCGTCCGCAGCTCCCGGCGGTCCTTCCTGTCGCAGACGGCCTTGATGATCGTGAAGAGCAGCACGAGGACCCACAGGGCCCCCACGAGCGCCGCCAGGAGCGCCAGCGGCACCAGGGGCAGGTCGAGGGGCAGGGCGGCGATGCCCAGGGCCTCGTGATGGCGCGGCAGGACGTACAACGCGGCGGCGAGCAGGGTCAGCAGCACGATGACGACGGTGAAGACGCCCATGAGCCGACGGCGGCCGCGCAGGTCGTCGCGGATCTCGGCCATCTCCTCCATGAGGTCCTCGGCATGGTCCGCCCCCGGCTCCGGCCGGGCGGCGTCCAGGTCGGCCAGGCGCTGCTCGGCGCGCTCCAGCTCGGCGGCGGCCTCGGCGCAGCGCTGGTGGGCCACGGTGTGGAACTGGTCCGTCTCCGCCGTCAGGCGGGCGTCCCAGTCGGCCTTCTGCCGGTGCAGGTCGTCGGCGCGGGCCTCCAGCCGGGCCAGCTCCCGGCGCAGGGCGTCGGTGCGGTCGAGGCTCTCGCGCAGGGCCGCGGCCTCCTCCTCGCGCTGGGGGATCAGGCCGGTCCGGTGATAGCGGCGGCGGTGCTGCCAGCTGCGCAGGCGCTCGTCCGCCTCGGTCCAGGAGACGTCCTCCTCGCCGGTGGAGACGAGGGCGGCGATGCGGCGCTCCAGCTCCTGGCTCTGGCTGACGGCCAGGCCGGTCTGCCGCAGGAAGACCGACCGGTCGAAGACGTCCCGGCCCACGCCGGTGAGGACCTCCCCGGCGTTCTCGGCCGTGAGGCCGGGCACCGGGCGGCCGTCGGCGCGGTAGGTCGCCGAGAACGTCCTCATCGGGACGCCGTCGGCTGAGGTCCGGCGCAGCTCGATGAGCTGGCCCTCGTGCTCGCAGACGAGCAGGCCCTCCATGGGCGCGCCGCTCCACGGGCGATAGCGGTTCTTGTCGGCGGGCGCGCCCTTGCGGTCGCGCTGACGGGTGTCCAGCCCGTAGAGCATCGTGCGCAGGAAGGCGCACCAGGTGGACTTCCCGCGGCCGTTCGGCGCGCCAATCAGGGTCAGACCGTCGGAGAAGGTCAGCGTCTCGTGGGCCAGACAGCCGAAGGTGGCGGTCATGGAGATGAGTTTCATCGGGGCTCCTCCCTTCCCTCCAGCGCGGCCAGGCCGAAGCGCACGGCGCGCTCGAGCAGCGGGCGCTCCGGCGCGGCGGCCTCGTCCAGGCGGCGGCGCATCGTGCGCAGGAAGAGGCCGGTCAGGCTGTCCTCCTCCGCCCGCGCCCAGAGGGCCTGGCTGAGGGTGGTCGCGTCGGTCAGCCGCGCGCTGTAGAAATACGACGCGGCCAGCGCGCCGAGGGCGTCGAGGTCCGGCTCCCGCTCCGGGTCGCGCGCGCCGGTGAGGACGATCCGCACGATGTCCTCCGGGCGGCTCCGGGCGATCAGCTCGCGCAGGGCCTCCTCGGGGTCGCGGCCGGTGACGTCGAGCCGGGGCGCGAGATAGCGCCGCCGGGCCAGCGGCAGGAAGGTGAGCGACGCCCGGCCTGCGTCCCACTGGCCGAGGTAGACGCCCTTCTCGCCGGTCTCGTCGAAGCCGCGCCCCTCCGGGCAGCCGGGCCAGGCGTAATAGGTCCGCCCGGCCTTCTTCAGGCCGGAGGCCGTGTGGCTGTGCCCGAGGGCGAGGTAGTCCAGCCCCGAGGCGGCGATCTCGTTGTGCCGGACGGGACCGTAGCGGGTGTGGACGGACGAGAGGTCCCCGTGGAAGCAGCCGAAGCGGACGAGGTCCTCGTCCTCGGCGTGGAAGCCCTCGAGCGGCCCGTCCATGCGATAGGCGGCGGTGAAGGCGCTGCCGTAGACGACGCAGCCGAGGTCCGGGACCTCATAGCGCTGCGGCTCCGGCGAGGAGAAGATATGTACGTGGTCCGGCCACTCCTGCCTAGCCCAGGGGGAGAGGGCGGTCCAGGGGTCGTGGTTGCCGGGGGCCAGGAAGACGGGCACGCGCAGGCCGGTGAGGAAGGCGGTGAGCGCCTCGACGGACTCGGGCCGGACGCGGCTGCTGTCGAAGAGGTCCCCGGCCAGCAGGACGAGGTCCGCACCGGTCTCGGTGACGGTCTGGGCCAGCCGGTCGAGGAGCGTGCGCTGCTCCTGCCGCCGGGCGGCGGCCTGTTCGGGGGGCAGGGCGTGGAAGGGGGCGTCCAGATGGAGATCGGCTGCGTGGAGGAAGGTGAGCATGGGCGGCCTCCTTTCGGAAGAGTAGGGGTGCGTCAGTCCTGCACGTCGCAGCGGCGGACCGCGGTGCAGCGCTTCGTATCGGTGTCGATGGTGAAGAGGACGGCGTTGAGCTTGGACGGCCCGTCGGCGGCCTCGTAGCGGCGGGGCAGTTCCCCGAGGAAGCGGGCGACGGAGTTCTCCGGCCGCACGCCGAGGATGGACCGGGCGGGGCCGGTCATGCCGAGGTCGGTGACGAACCCGGTGCCGCGGGGCAGGATCTGCCCGTCGGCGGTGGGGACGTGGGTGTGGGTGCCCCAGACGGCCTGGACACGGCCGTCGAGGTACCAGGCCATGGCCCCCTTCTCGCTGGTGGCCTCGGCGTGGAAATCGACGAGGAGGAGGTCGGCGTCGCGCCCGCGCCCGCGCAGGACGTCGTCGGCGACGTGGAAGGGGGAGTCGAGGTTGCTGTCCAGCTCGAACCGCCCCATGAGGTTCAGCACGCCGATCTTCAGCCCCTCCGGCCCGTCGTAGCAGCCGTAGCCGTCGCCCGGCAGGGCGGGGGCGAAGTTGGCGGGGCGGAGGATGCGGGGCTGTGCGTCGAGGTAGTCGGCGATCTGGAGGCGGCTCCAGGTGTGGTTGCCGAGGGTGATGACGTCGGCCCCGGTGTCGAGGATCTCCTCCGCATGGCGGGGGAGCAGCCCCAGGCCCGCGGCGTTCTCCCCGTTGACGACGGTGAAATGGACCCCGTGGTCCCGTTGGAGCGTGCGCAGATGGCGGTGGAGACAGTCGAGCCCGCGCTCGGAGACCACATCGCCCACGGCGAGGACGTTCAGCAGCATGATGGATCCCTCCCGGAGATAGTATCGATTTCATTATATGCTATTTTCGCCCAAACCAAAAGAGGGACTTGCATGAAACGACGATTTTTTCAAAAAACGCCCCGTCCGGTGAACGGACGGGGCGTCGATGGCTGGGGATCGGCGATCACTTCGCGTACTCGACGACCTTGACCTCGCGGAGCAGATGCACCTTGATCTGACCGGGGTACTCGAGCTCGTTCTCGATGCGCTTGGCGATCTCGCGGGCCAGGAGGACCATCTCGTCCTCCGAGACCTGCTCGGGCTTGATGATGATGCGGACCTCACGGCCTGCCTGGATGGCGTAGGACTTCTCGACGCCGCGGAAGGAGGACGTGACCTCCTCCAGCTTCTCCAGACGCTTGATGTAGTTCTCCAGGTTCTCGCGCCGTGCGCCGGGTCGGGCGGCGGAGATCGCGTCGGCCGCCTGCACGAGACAGGCGATGACGGTCTGGGGTTCGACGTCGTTGTGGTGCGCGTGGATGGCGTGGATGACGTCCTTGCTCTCCTTGTACTTGCGGGCCAGCTCCACGCCGATGGTGACGTGGGAGCCCTCTACCTCGTGGTCCACGGCCTTGCCCAGGTCGTGGAGCAGACCGGCGCGCTTGGCGACGGCGACGTCCTCGCCGAGCTCGGCGGCCATGAGGCCGGCCAGCTGGGCGACCTCGATGGAGTGGTTGTAGACGTTCTGGCCGTAGCTGGTGCGGTACTTCATGCGCCCGATGAGCTTGATCAGCTCGGGATGCAGGCCCATGACGTTGGTCTCCAGCACGGCGCGCTCGCCCTCGGCCTTGATGGTGGCATCGACCTCGCGCTTGGCGAGCTCGACCATCTCCTCGATGCGGGCCGGGTGGATCCGCCCATCGAGGATGAGCTTCTCCAGGGCCAGCCGCGCGATCTCGCGGCGGACGGGGTCGAAGCAGGAGACGGTGATCGCCTCCGGCGTGTCGTCGATGATGAGATCGACGCCGGTCAGGGTCTCGAGGGTGCGGATGTTGCGGCCCTCGCGGCCGATGATGCGGCCCTTCATCTCGTCGTTCGGCAGGGGGACGACGGAGACGGTGGCCTCGGCGACGTGGTCGGCGGCGCAGCGCTGGATGGCCAGACCGACGATCTCCTTGGCCTTCTGGTCGGCCTCCTCCTTGCAGCGGGCCTCGATCTCCTTGATCTTCATGGCCGCCTCGTGGGTGACCTCGCTCTCCAGCTTGGCGATGAGGTAGGCCTTGGCCTCCTCGGCCGTGTAGCCGGAGATGCGTTCGAGGGTCTCCATCTGCTCGGCCTGGAGCTTGGCGACCTTGGCGCGGGACTCCTCCAGGTTGGCCAGACGCGCGGCGTAGGATTCCTCCTTGCGCTCGACGTTCTCGAGCTTTCGCTCGAGGGTCTCCTCCTTCTGCTGGAGACGGGACTCCTGCTTCTGCAGCTCGGAGCGGCGCTCCTTGACTTCTCTCTCGTGGTTGTTCCGTTCGATGAGGATCTCTTCCTTGGCCTCGACCAGGGCTTCGCGCTTCTTGCTCTCGGCGCTCCTGATGGCCTCGTTGAGGATCCGCTTGGCTTCCTCCTCGGCGCTGACGATCTCTTTTTCCGCGACCTTCTTGCGGTACATCACGCCGGAGGGGATCCCTATCGCAAGCGCGACCACGAATGCGATCACGCCGGTCAGGATATACGGCAGCATGGTAGTCGGGATGCACCTCCTAGTTCAAAATTTTCGCATAAAATCACGGGGACTTGCCCGGCCGGAGTGATGGGCGGCCCCGCTGGAAACGGACGGAGGAGGCCCCGGAGCCCCGTCGCGCGGGGCAGCCTCGTCCATCCGCATATTTATACTGATTTTATTCTAAAGCGAGATCGGCTCCCTGTCAAGGAAAAAATTATCCGCCCCCGGCGGCGGGAGGGGCCGCGGAGGGCGGGCGCGCATAGGATGGGGAAACGAAAAAGGAGGGATCCGTTATGGACGAGAGCACGGAGCGCCGCGTCGGCGAGGACCTCGCGGAGGACGCGCGCGTGGTGTTCGACCGGGTGTGGCGCCGGGTGATGACGGGGGACGAGGAGAGCTGTCCCATCGCGTGGGACCGTCCCGGGGACGGGGCAGGGG
>CAKTJM010000038.1 GCA_934567745.1 uncultured Eubacteriales bacterium
GTCGGACGAGGGCGGCTACCTCCGCGACGACTACAGCTGGGACACCGCGATGGGCATCCATCTCGATTACAAGGGCGCCGGGGCGTGGGCGGAGTATCTGCTCACCCATGTGCCGTCGGCGCTCAAGTAATAAACAAAATCTCAAGGGTAAAGGAAGTTTGAGGAACTATGAAACGGATCCATGTGCTTATGACTGCTCTGCTCGCGCTGCTGCTGGCCCTGGGCCTGACCGCCTGCGGCGGTGATACGGATACCGACCAGCATGGCGGTGCCGACCCCGCTCAGACCGTCGATCTGGCCGTCCTGCGCGACCAGCTCAAGGCCGACTGCGACGTCCAGGACGCGCTCGACGTCGACGCCGCCCAGCTCGAGGGCCTGTACGGCATCACCGCCGACCAGGTCGCCTCTGCGGCGAGCTTCACCGCCTCCTCCGGCGCGGCGTTCCCCCAGGAGATCGTGATGGTCCAGGCCGTCGATGAGACCGCCGCCGCGGCCGTCCAGCTCAAGCTCCAGGAGCGGCTGACCGCCATCGCCGACCAGGCCGCGTCCTACGACCCCGACAGTCTGGCCCTCGCCCAGGCCTGCACCGTCGTCAAGGACGGCGTCTATGTCGGCCTGTTCTTCTCCCCGGACCACGAGGCCATGACCTCAGCCTTCGAGGCCGCCGTGGGCTGAGCATCGCCCCCATCGCATCCACACGAGACACATATGCTGCCGGGCGGTCCATGCGGTCTGCCCGGCAGCTTTGAGCATCGGCCCCCCGGGGCCGTAAGGAGACCCTGAGCCTATGGTTTTTTCCAGCCTTCCCTTCCTGTTCCTGTTCCTGCCGATCGTGCTGCTGGTGAGCCACGTGCTGCCGTTCCGGTGGCGCAACGGCTTTTTGCTGTTGGCGAACCTCGTGTTCTACGCCTACGGCGAGCCAGTGTACGTCCTGCTCATGATCGGCTCGATCGTCGTGAACTACTTCGGCGCGCAGCTCATCGTGCGCCAGAGCGATCAGCGCCGCCGCCGTGCGGTCCTCGTGGTGGGGATCGTGATAAACCTGGCGGCCCTGGGCGTGTTCAAGTATGCCGGGCTGTTCGCGGACACCCTCCGCCAGATCCCCGGTCTCGGCGGGATCCCGGAGGTCCACATCGCCCTGCCGATCGGCATCAGCTTCTACACCTTCCAGGCGGTGTCCTACCTGATCGACGTCTACTGGAAGGAGTGCGCGCCCTCGACGCGCTTCGTCGAGTTCGCGGCCTACATCTCCCTCTTCCCGCAGCTGATCGCCGGACCGATCGTCCGCTACAGCGACGTCCAGCAGCAGCTGGCCGGGCGGCGGGAGACCCTCACCATGTTCGACTCCGGCGTGCGGCTCTTCATGGTCGGCCTGTCGAAGAAGGTCCTGCTGGCCAACCAGTTCGGCGTCCTGTGGGACACCGTCTCCGCCGACCCCACCGGGGCCGGGGCCGTGATGGCCTGGGCGGGCGCGTGCGCCTATACGCTCCAGCTCTACTTCGACTTCTCCGGCTACTCCGATATGGCGCGCGGCCTGGGGCGGATGCTGGGCTTCGAGTTCTGCATCAACTTCAACTATCCCTACATCTCCAAGAGCGTCACGGAGTTCTGGCGGCGCTGGCACATCTCCCTGTCCTCCTGGTTCCGTGACTACGTCTACATCCCCCTCGGCGGCAACCGCTGCGGCAAGGTCCGCCAGTGCGTGAACATCCTGATCGTCTGGGCGCTCACCGGCTTCTGGCATGGGGCGGGGTGGAACTTCCTCTTCTGGGGCGCGTATTACGGCGTGCTCCTGCTGATCGAGAAGCTCTTCCTCGGGCGGCTCGTCCGGCGGCTCCCGTCGGCGCTCCGGCACCTGTACGCGATGGTCATCGTCATCATCGGGTGGGTGTTCTTCGCCTCGCCGGACCTCACGACGGCGCTGGCGTACCTCTCCGTCATGTTCTCGGCCGCACCGGGTACGGGCGCGGCGGGCACGCTCCTGCCGTGGGTCGGGATGCTGCTGATCGGGGCCGTGGCCTCGACCCCGCTGGCGAAGGACCTCTGGACGAGAGGCGCGGACCGGCCGTGGATGAAGGCCGTCGAGACCGTCCTGGTCGCGGCGGGGCTGGTCCTGTCGGTGGCGGGGCTGGTCAGCGACAGCTACAACCCCTTCCTGTACTTCCGGTTCTGAGAGGAGGAAGCAGACATGGCGAAAAAACTCTATTCGTTCCTCCCAGCCCTCGTGTTCCTCGTCTTCCTCTTCGGGATGGCGATCGCGCTCTTCGCCGGACCGGTGCGGGACTATTCCGAGAACGAGAAGCGCTATCTGGCCAGCCGGCCGGAGGTCACGGCGCAGAAGCTCCTCGACGGCAAGACCCAGGAGGAGCTGGAGTCCTTCACCTCCGACCAGGTCCCCGGGCGGGACCTCTTCGTGGGGATCGACGCCTATTGGACCCTCGCGACCGGCCGCAACACCGCGGAGGACATCTACCACGCGAAGGACGGCTACCTCATCAACGCGCCGAAGCCCTTCGACGAGGGGGTCTTCACGGCGAACCTGACCCGGTTCGACGAGTTCACCCGCGCGCTCGGCGTGCCGGGCGACCTCGTCATGGTGCCCTCGACGGGCTACCTGATGACGGACGTCCTCCCGGCGGGCCACGGGACCTATGACGACGATCTGCTGTATGAGAAGGCGGCGGAGCTCTTACAGACGACGCGCCTGATCGATGTGCGCCAGACGCTCAAGGACGGCGTGCAGCAGGGGCAGGTGTGCTACCGGACGGACCACCACCTGACCTCCTTCGGCAACTATCTGCTCTACCGCGCCTATCAGGCGGCGCAGGGCCTGAGCGTCCCGGACGAGAGCGCCTACGCGGTCACGTCCTACGACGGGTTCTACGGGACGACCTGGTCGGGCAGCGGCTATTGGCTGACCAAACCGGACCACGTGGAGACGTGGGACCGCGGCCAGCCGGTGACGGTGACCCTCTCCGACGCGGGGCAGGAGGACGCGACCTACGACAGCCTCTTCTTCCCGTCGCATCTGGACGCGCTGGACAAGTACCCCGTCTTCCTGGACGGGAACCACGCCCTGGTGACGATCCGCAACGAGGACGCGGCGGGCGGCAGCCTGCTGGTGGTGCGCGACTCCTACGCGCACTGCCTGGCGACCTTCCTGGCGGGGGACTATCAGACCATCTACCTGGTGGACTTCCGGTACTACCGCGACACGCTCTCGCAGTTCGTGGCGGAGCACCCGGTGGACCGGGTGCTGTACCTGTACGGGGTGGACAACTTGGTCAGCGACACCAATTCCGCGTGGCTGAAATGACGACATGACGAGGGCCGGGGCGAACGCCCCGGCCCCTTTTGTCACTTCCTGCAACGAAATTTTGTTCTTTTTTGATGGATTTTTCCACGGTCCGTGGTACAATGGGAGAGGACGACACAGGAGAGGGGGGACCGCCGTATATGGACATCATCGTCGCCGGACCGGCGGCCCAGGCGCTGGCCGACTGCCTGCGCGGCACGGTGCGCTATTGCCCGGATCTGACGTCCCTGGCCGCCGCCATGGCGGAGGGGCGGACCTACGACCTGGCCCTGCTCGACCCGGCCCTCACCGGCGCGCCCCGCCTGCTGGCGGACCGCTGCGAGGTCATCCGCTGGGTGAGCGCCGCGCCGCCGCGCCGCACGGACGCACAGCGGCTGCGCGTGCAGACCTTCGGCAACTTCGAGCTGTTCTGGGGCGACGAGCCGGTCCACTTCCACCGCAGCCGGACGAAGGAGCTGTTCGCCTATCTGATCGACCGCCGCGGGGCGGGCAGCACGATGGGCGAGCTGATCTCGGTCCTGTGGGAGGGCAAGCCGGACACGGACAGCGTCCGCAGCCAGCTGCGCAGTCTCATCACGGACCTGCGCACGACGCTCCGGCGGCTCGGTGCCTTCGGGGTCATCATCAAGCAGCGCGATCTCATCGCGGTGGACCCGAGCCGGGTGGACTGCGATTATTACCGCCTCCTGGCGGGCGATCCGGCGGCGCAGCATGCGTTCCGGGGCGAGTACATGTGCAATTATTCCTGGGCCGAGCCGACCGCCGGGTCGCTCGACCCACGGACCTGAGGAGGATGCAGCCATGAACGTGACCTTACAGGACATCAAGGACAACGAGAACATCAGGGCCTACATCAAGAAGGCGGACGAGTCCCTCGTGGCGCTGGGCTTCACGGAGCACAGCTTCGCCCACGTCGGCATCGTGGCCGAGGGCAGCCGGTACATCCTGGAGACGCTGGGCTATCCCTCGCGCGAGGTGGAGCTGGTGCAGATCGCGGCCTATCTCCACGACATCGGCAACCTGGTCAACCGGATCGACCACTCCCAGAGCGGGGCGGTCATCGCGTTCCGTCTCCTCGACGAGATGCAGATGGACCCGGCGGAGGTCGCCGCCGTCGTGAGCGCGATCGGCAACCACGATGAGGGCACCGGCACCCCGGTCAGTCCGATGGCCGCCGCGCTGATCCTGGCCGACAAGTCGGACGTGCGCCGCAGCCGTGTGCGCAACCAGGACCCCGCCAAGTTCGACATCCACGACCGCGTCAACTACTCTGTGACGAAGTCGGAGCTGAAGATCAACGAGAACAAGACGCTCATCAAGCTCAAGCTGCACATCGACACGCGCTACGGCTCGGTCATGGAGTACTTCGAGATCTTCATGCAGCGCATGATCCTCTGCCGCAAGGCGGCGGAGACGCTGGGGCTTCAATTCAAGCTCATCATCAACGAGCAGCCGCTCATCTGACGGATGGGCAAGCACTATTTCAAGACGGCCGAGTTCGCCCAGCTGTGCGGCGTGAAGAAGGACACCCTCCTGCACTACGACCACATCGGTCTGCTCAAGCCGGAGCGGGTGGGGGAGAACGGCTATCGGTACTACTCCGTCGCCCAGCTCGCGACCTACGACCTGATCGCGGCCCTGCGGCGGCTGGACACGCCGCTGCGGGAGATCCGGGACTACGTCGCGCGGCGCAGTCCCGAGGCGCTCCTGGCGCTGGTGGAGGAGAAGAGCGCGGTGCTCGAGGAGGAGCAGCGGCGGCTCGACCGGATGGCGGCCCTCCTGCGCACGACCCGGACCAGCATGGAGCTGGCCCTGTCGGTGGAGCCGGGGCTGATTCGGCTGGAGGAGCTGCCCGCCGCGCGGTGCGCGGTGATGCCCGCCCCGGTGTTCGGCGCGGGCTTCGAGCAGAACGTCTTCCTCCTGCACATCCGGGACTTCCTCTCGTGGGCGCGGGCGCACGGCTCGGCGTCCCTCTCGACGGGGGACATCGTCTCGCGGGAGAGCCTGACGGAGGACCGCTTCATCGAGGACTATTACTACTGCTCCCTGCCGCAGGACGCCGAGGGCTGGGAGGTCCGCGTCCGCCCGGCCGGGACCTACGCCGTCCTCTACCACCAGGGGCCGTATGAGAGCGAGGCCGAGGCGGTCCGGCGGCTGCGGGACTGGGTCCTGGCCGAGGGCCACACGATCGACGGGGACCTGTACGAGGAGGATCTGGTCAACGACACCTCCTGCGCCGACCCGGCGCATTACCTCCTCAAGCTGAGCCTGAAGATCCGCACGAAGAAGGCGGAAAAGGATGAAAAAGACCACTGAGCGTACGTGCTCAGTGGTCTTAGGCTGTCGAAAAACCCCTGCGGGGTTTTCCGACAGAGGGGATGCAGCCCCCTGCATGCACTCGCCGTCCGTCTTCGACGGACAACTCGCACACTTGTGGGCTGAGAAGTATTTTCTCCGACGCACATGTCGCCGGAGAAAATGACTCGACTCTATTTCGTGCCTGCGGGCACGAAACTCTGCGAGGCTTTTTTGACACACTGAGACCACTGAGCGTACGTGCTCAGTGGTCTTTCGTTTCGTCAGGCGGGAGACGGCGCGCCCTCGTCCGCGCTCCGCTTGAGATAGCCCCGGGTGTAGGCGCACACCGCGGAGCACTTGCCGCACAGGTCCTCCCGCAGGCCGGTCTGCGCATACATGATCGCGCACTGCGTCTCGTAGCAGCGCTCGACGTCCACCAGCTCCGCCCTCGCCATGCCGGGCGACCAAGTCGCGCCGTGGATCGCCTGCGCGGGACAGTGCGTCACGCACAGGGCGCACTTCTCGCAGCGGGAGCGCTCCGTCGGGGCGTCCGGTGTGAGCGGCGCGTCCGTCAGGAGGGAGGAGAGCCGCACGGCGGACCCGAACGTTGAGGTCACCAGCAGGCCGCTCTTGCCGATCCAGCCGAGTCCGGCCCGGGTGGCGACCGTCTTGTGCGGGAGCGGGCTGCACCGGTCCGCATCGACGGTCACGCGGTCCGTCGTCTGGGCATAGGCCCGGTGTCCCGCCTCCTGTAGGATCCGCTCCGCCAGGGAGACGAGCCCGTCCAGCCGCCGGTTGAGCGTATGGTACTGCTCATGGTACGCCAGCGTCGGCGCGGTCTGGAGGTCCCGGACGAGGGACGGCGGGAGCGGGACCGCGACCGAGACGCCGCGCGGGTGGGCGCAGCCGGGGACGGCGGTCATGTCCGCGATCCCCACCAGCGCCGCGCCGTGGGCCAGGAGCGTGCGCTTCAGCTCGTTCGTAAGGTCCCAACCGGTCACACCCCCACGAACCACTTCCACGGCTCCGTCTCCGGCGGGTCCATGGTGAAGACCATCCGCTCGCCGGTCGTCGGGTGGGCGAAGTCGAGCCGGTAGGACCAGAGCGCGATCTCCCAACCCTCCGGGTCGGGATACTTACTGTACTTCCGGTCGCCCGCGAGGGGCATCCCGCGCGAGGCGAACTGGACGCGGATCTGGTGCGTCCGGCCGGTCTCCAGCGCGATGCGCACCAGCGAGTGCCCTCGGCGGTTGGCCAGGACCTCGTAGTGCAGGACGGCCTCCTGGACGCCCTTGCCCGGCTCCTTGGCGACGTAGGTCCGGCGCTTGCGCTCGTCGCGGCCGAGCAGATCGCGGAAGGTCCCCGCGTCGTCGCGGGGCCGCCAGTGGACGACGGCCTCGTAGTCCTTGGCGAAGCTGCCCGCGCGGATCTGGCGGGACAGCTCCCCGGCGGCCTCGGCGGTCCGGGCATAGACCATGAGACCGCCCACCACCTGGTCGAGGCGGTGGACGGTGCGGATCTTTTCATGGGGGCGGCCAAGGGCCTCGCGGATCAGGTCGGGCATCCCGCCCGGCTCATCGGTGGAGAGGACGCGGAAGGGCTTGACGCAGACGACGAGGTCCTTGTCCTGATAGACGATATCGAGCATGCGGCACCTCAGTTCGGTAGATTCAATGGGTCGGCTGGGCCTCGCTCTCCTGCGGCACGGCCTTTTTCGGCTCGCGCTTGAGACACAGGACGTTGTAGCCCATGATGCTCACGAACACGATGGCCCCGCCGAGCAGGGACAGGGGGGTGAGCGTCTCGCCGACGACGACGGCGACGAGGATCGGGTTGAGCACCGGCTCGATGCCCGTCACGAGCGAGGCGGAGATGGGCTTGGTGTACTTCAGCGCGGTGGTGAAGCAGGCGTAGGACAGACCGAGCTGGAAGACGCCGAGGATCACGGCGAAGAAGAGGGACCGCCCGTCGAAGGTCGGGACCTGCTGCACGAGGAAGGGCAGCCCGATCAGCGCGCCCATGCTCTGCCCCAGGATGGTGGCCCACAGCGGGTCGCCGCCGGGGAGCTCGTTGAGCAGGAAGACCCAGGCGTAGGCCACGCCGGAGACGAGCGCGAGCACGTCGCCGACGAAGCGGCCGCTGCCCAGACTGTCGAGGAAGAAGCACAGCACACCGCCGAAGATGCAGATGCAGGCGACGATGTCGAGCCGGTCGGGCCGCTCGTGGAAGACGATCCACATGAAGAGGATGACGAAGACCGGCGCGGTGAATTGCAGCAGGACGGCGTTCCCGGCCGTGGTGAGCTTGGTGGAGACGATGTACAGCGTCGTCGCGCCGCAGACGGCGCACGCGCCGACGATCACCCCGGGGGTCAGCTTCAGCTGATCATGCGTCAGCCGGGCCAGCCCGATCAGGATGCACACGGAGATGATGCTGCGGAACGAGTTGATGGCGAGCGGGTTCCAGGGGATGGACTTGACGCACAGTCCGCCGATGGAGAGGAACAGTGCGCCGATGAACATCAGCAACAGACCTTTGCGGGGCGACATGGGACATCGATCCTTTCTTGGGAGGTTTTGACCGCCGCCCGCAAAGGACGGTGCGATCACACGTTGGCGAGGGCCTGGTCCAGATCGCGGAGGATGTCCTCGACGTCCTCGATGCCGACGGAGAGCCGGATGAGGTCGGGGGCGACCCCGGCGGCCTTCAGCTCCGCATCGGACATCTGCCGGTGGGTGGAGGAGGCCGGGTGGAGGACGCAGGTCTTGGCGTCCGCGACGTGGGTGGCGATGGAGGCCAGCTTCAGACCGGCCATGAACTGCTCGGCAGCCGCGCGGCCGCCCTCGACGCCGAAGGTGACGACGCCGCAGGTGCCGTGGGGCATGTACTTCTGCGCGACCTCGTGGTACCGGTCCCCGGGCAGACCGGGGTAGGAGACCCAGGCGACCTTGGGATGGGCCTGGAGGTGCTGTGCGGTCTTGAGGGCGTTCTCACAATGGCGCGGGACGCGCAGATGGAGGGTCTCCAGACCGATGCCGAGATAGTAGGAGTTCTGCGGTGCGGGGGTGCAGCCGAAGTCGCGCATGAGCTGCGCGGTGGCCTTGGTGATGAAGGCGCCGCCCTGGCCGAAGCGCTCGGCGTAGACGATGCCGTGGTAGCTCTCATCGGGGGTGCACAGGCCGGGGAACTTGTCGGCGTGCGCCATCCAGTCGAATTTGCCGGAATCGACGATCGCCCCGCCGACGCAGTTGGCGTGGCCGTCCATGTACTTGGTGGTGGAGTGGGTGACGATGTCGGCGCCGAACTGGAAGGGACGGCAGTTGATGGGCGTGGCGAAGGTGTTGTCCAGGATCAGGGGGACGCCGTGGCGGTGGGCCGCCTGGGCGAACTTCTCGATGTCGAGGACGATCAGGGCCGGGTTGGCGATCGTCTCGCCGAAGACGGCCTTCGTGTTGGGCCGGAAGGCGGCATCCAGCTCCTCGGCGGAGCAGTCGGGATCGACGAAGGTGAACTCCACGCCCATGCGCCGCATGGTCACGGCGAAGAGGTTGTAGGTCCCGCCGTAGATGGCGGAGGAGACGATGACGTGGTCCCCTGCGGAGGCCAGGTTGAAGACGGCGAAGAAGTTGGCGGCCTGGCCGGAGGAGGTCAGCATGGCGGCGGACCCGCCCTCCAGGGCGCAGATGCGCGCGGCGATCCTGTCGTTGGTGGGGTTCTGGAGCCGGGTGTAGAAATAGCCCTCGGCCTCCAGGTCGAACAGTGCGCCCATGGCCTGGCTGGAGCCGTAGCGGAAGGTGGTGCTCTGGACGATGGGGACGTTGCGGGGCTCGCCGCTGGCGGGGACGTACCCGGCGTGCAGGCAATCGGTGCCGATCTTATAGTCGCTCATATGGTGGCCTCCCTATCATATCATCATAATGTAGGCATTATACGACTTCGTTCTCGGCGGGTCAAGGGCTTTCACCACATCTCCATGATACGCCGAGGAGGGTCGGTCGCGCAATGCCCGCTTTTGGGGTTCTTTCCGCTCAAAGGGCAGTAGGACTACTCATTTTCGATCATCCCGAAGTCGGCCAGGTCCCCCGGACCGAGCCGCTGGTGGTCGCGGTAGCGGATCGGGTCCCCATCGACGGTGATGGCGATGGCGTCCACGTCCGGGAGCTGGCAGAGGGTGCGGACGATGCAGTAATCGGCCAGCGTCAGCCCGACCCCGGAGAGGGCGGCGTAGCGTGGGCTGAGATCGACCGTGACGAGCTGGCCCACCTGGGACCAGCCGCGCAGGGTCGTCCCGTTCGGGACGAGGGGGAGGAGGTCCTCGGACTGCGGCCCGGCCAGGAGGAGATCGAGGAGCCCCTCGATCGGCTCCTGGTCCTGCGGCAGGATCCGCCGCTCGGCGGAGAGGGCGCAGACGGCGCCCCCGTCCTGGTTCGGGAACCAGACCTCATAGACGGCGCTCTCCTGGTCGTGGGCACAGCCGCACAGGAGCAGCAGGAGCAGGGCGCTCAGCAGCAGGACACGCTTCACGACGGCACCTCCTCTTCGGTCCAGCGGGGCAGGACGACGGTGAAGACGGCCCCGGCCGTCTCGCCCGGCCGCACGGAGATCGTCCCGCCATAGGTCCGGACGGTGTCCCGGACGATGGCCAGGCCGAGGCCTGTGCCCCCCGCGGCGCGGGAGCGGGCCTTGTCCACGCGGTAGAAGCGGTCGAAGACGCGGTCCAGCTCGTTCTCCGGGATGCCGACGCCGGTGTCAGCGACGGTGAGGACGATCCCGTCGCCGTCCGAGACGGTGGCGATGTGGACCGACCCGCCGGGGACGTTGTACTTGACGGCGTTCTCGACGAGGTTGGACAGGATCTGGTCGGCGGCCTCGTGGCTGCACCGGACGGGCGCGGCGGCGTGGAGGTCGGTCGAGAGGGAGACCCCGGCCCGCTGCGCGAGCGGGCCGATCAGCCGCACGGCCCGGCGGACGGCGGCGTCGAGGTCCACCGGCGCGGCGGGGGCGACGCGGCCCTCGTCGAGCCGGTCGAGGGAGAGCAGGTCCTCGCTGATGTGGATGAGCCGGTCGGTCGCCTCGCCGATGTCGGCGACGAACTCCCGGGTGGTGGCGGTGTCGATGGCCTCGTCCTGTAAGATGGAGTCGGTGAGCAGCCGGATGGACGCCAGCGGGGTCTTCAGCTCGTGCGAGGCGTCGGAGACGAACTGCCGCCGCTCGGCCTGGTTGGCCTGGAGCCGCCCGGTGAGCAGGTTCAGCTCCTGGGCGAGCTGGGCCAGCTCGTCGCGGCCGGAGAGGGCGACGCGGTGCTCATAGTCCCCCTCGCGGACGGTGCGGATGCCGCGCAGGAGCTGGCCGACGCGGCGGGTGAGGGCGGCGGAGAAGGTCGCCAGCAGGGCCAGCACGGCCAGACACACGACGGCGGAGATGACGCGCAGGTTGTGGCGCAGCTCCTCCAGGAGCTGACCCTGGTCGGCGTCCTCCTGATAGAGGCAGACGGACCCGACGACGGTGTTCCGCGTCATGACGGGGGTGGCGGCGCAGCTGTAGAAGGTGCCGCCGGCGTAGCGCGTGGTCGTGGTGTCGTTGCAGCGAAGGGCCGAGACGATCGGCCCGGTGAGGGCATACCGGCCCGTGGCCGGCTCCGCCCCGCTGTCGTAGAGGACCAGCCCGGCCCCGTCGGTGATGACGACGCGCTGGGCGTCCAGCTCGTCCATCAGGGCGATGGCCCCCTCGGCGGACTCCGGCGTGAGCGCGTCGGCGGTGGCCAGGGCCGAGACGAGGAGGGTGGCCTGCTTTTGGAGCGCGTCCTGCTGGGAGCGGAACATGAGGTCCTGCGCCATGAGCAGGGGATAGGTGTTCATGAGGATGAGCAGCGCGGCGATGATGGCGGCGTACCCCAGCCCGAGCCGGAGCTGGAGCGACCCGCGGAGCCAGCCGTGTGCGCCCGGCTGCTTCTGTGCGGCGGCCTGCGTCATGACGCCTGGAAGTAGTAGCCCACGCCCCACTTGGTGCGGATGAGGGCCGGGGCGGCGGGATCGGCCTCGACCTTCTCACGAAGGCGGCGGACATGGACGTCCACGGTGCGGTAATCACCGGTGTAGGAGTACCCCCAGACCAGGTCGAGCAGCTGCTCCCGGCTGTAGACGCGGCCGGGGTGGCGCATGAGCAGCTCCAGCAGGTCGAACTCCTTGGCGGTCAGCTCGACGGGCGTGCCGTCGCGGCGCAGGCTCCGCCCGGCGGCGTCGAGCTGGAGCGGGCCGCGCGTGATGAGGTCGTCGTCCGCCTCCTGCCGCCGCGTGGTGGCGGAGCGGCGCAGGAGCGCCTTGACGCGGGCCTTGACCTCCAGGACGTTGAAGGGCTTGGTGATGTAGTCGTCCGCGCCGTACTCGAAGCCGAGGAGCTTGTCGGTGTCCGTGCCCCGGGCGGTGAGCATGATGATGGGGACCGTGGAGAAGGTGCGGATCTGCATACAGGCCTCCAGCCCGTCGATCTCCGGCATCATGAGGTCGAGCAGGATCAGGTCGTAGTCGTTCGCGCGGGCGAGCTCCACCGCCTGCCGTCCGTCGTAGCCGACGTCGACCTCATACCCCTCGTTCTCCAGGTTGAAGCGCAGGCCCTTCACCATGACCTTCTCATCGTCCACGACCAGGATGCGTGCCATCGTCCATCCCTCCCGAAAAAAATCTGTTTTTCGCCCCGGCCCCATTGCGCACGGGGCCGGGCTTTGTTATTATAAGGAGAGCCATCCCAAACGGCGGACGGGGACGAGCGCGTCGCTCCGTTGCCGTTTTCTCCTGGGTGCGCGTCGGATCCGGCTCGTCGATCCGGCCCAGTTCTCCCAGTATAGCATAGAAGGAATGAAAAATCGAGGATGTCCCTTATGAAAAAACGCTTCTTTTCCGCCGTCCTGGCCGTCCTGCTGCTCCTGTGGCCGTTCGTGCCGTCCGCGCGGGCCATCGACGACGATCAGACCATCCAGGCGGACCAGCCGGAGGCGGCCTTCTCCGCGGCCATCGCCCGCGCCGGGGTGCCCGACATCCAGCTGGAGGCCACGGCCGCGATCCTGCTGGACATGGGGTCCGGCCAGGTGCTCTATGAGCAGGACGCCGACGCCCAGCGCTATCCCGCCAGCATCACCAAGATCATGACCGCCCTGCTGACCCTCGAGGCCATCGGCCGCGAGGAGTTGTCCATGGACACCGTCGTGACCGTGCCGGTCGAGGCGCTCATGGGCCTGCCGAAGGACTCCTCCACGGCGGGGCTGAGGTCCGGCGAGGAGATCACGGTCCAGGATCTGCTCTACTGTCTGCTGCTCCCCTCGGCCAACGAGGCGGCGAACGTCCTGGCCATCACGGTCGCGGGGGATATCCCCAGCTTCGTCGAGCGGATGAACGCCCGCGCGCAGGAGCTGGGCATGACCGGGACGCATTTCTGCAACGCCAACGGTCTGCACGACCCCGACCACTACACCACCGCGCGGGACATCAGCATCATGGCGCGCGAGGCGATGGACCACGCGCCCTTCCGCGAGATCGTCTCGACGGGGCGCTACACCGTCCCCGCGACGAACCTGTCGGAGGAGCGCAAGATCCTGAACACGAACGGCCTGCTGGCCCCCTATAAGTTCTACGGCTACACCTACTCCGGCACGATCGGCATCAAGACCGGCAGCACGGGCGAGGCGGGCTACTGTCTGGCCTCGGCGGTCCAGCGCAGGGGGACGACCCTCCTGGCGGTGGTCCTCGGGTGCGAGAACCCGGAGAAGGGGAGCAAGGTCGAGCGCAAGCAGTTCACCGAGAGCCGCCGTCTGTACGACTGGGCCTTCGAGAACTTCAGCCGTCAGACCCTCCTCGACGGGGAGACGTACCTTACCGAGGTGCCCGTGAAGAACTCCTTCGAGGGGACGCGGGTGGTCCTGCGGCCGACGCAGTCGGTCGAGGCCCTGGTCCCAGGCGAGTGGAGCGAGGACAAGCTGGAGCTGAAGCTCGAGCTGACCCACGAGACGCCCTCCGCGCCTATCAGCGCCGGGGACGTGCTCGGTCAGGTCCACGTCTGGTACGACGGGATGGAGTACGGCTCGGTTGACATGGCCGCGGTGAGCGGGCTGAGCTATTCGCCCTTCGCGGCGTTCGTGGCGGGGGTGAACGGGTTCTTCGGGAACCGGTTCGTGCAGATCGCGCTGATCGCGGCGGCGGTGCTGATCGTGGTCGGCCTGGTCCGCCGCGCGACGGCGGCCGCCCGGGCCGCGAAGAAGGAGCGCCGCCGGACGCGCCTGGAGGAGAAGCGCCGCCGTGCCGCCGCCCGCGCGGCCCGGCAGGACCGCGCCCGCGAGCAGAGGGAGCGACACGGC
>CAKTJM010000039.1 GCA_934567745.1 uncultured Eubacteriales bacterium
GCTATGAGCTGTCCCCCCTGCTGTGGAAGAAGATCCGCCGCGGCCTGTCCGCGGGCCGGGTGCAGTCCGTCGCGACCCGCCTGGTGGCCGAGCGCGAGGAGGAGATCCGCGCCTTCGTGCCGCAGGAGTACTGGACCCTGGAGGCCCAGCTCGACCGCGTCGCGCCGAACCTCGGCTCGTTCAAGGCCCAGTTCCACGGCCGCGAGAAGAAGCAGGAGCTGCACACGAAGGAGGAGGTGGACACCGTCCTCGCCGCCATCGCGGGCGCGCCGTTCACGGTCCGCTCCATCAAGCGGCAGGACAAGGCCCGCTCGCCCGCGCCCCCCTTCATCACGAGCACCCTCCAGCAGGAGGCCTCGCGCAAGCTGAACATGACCCCGCGCCGCACGATGTCCATCGCGCAGCAGCTCTATGAGGGCGTGGACATCCACGACGAGGGCACCGTGGGCCTGATCACCTACATGCGTACCGACTCCCTGCGCATCTCCGAGGAGGCCATCGCGGCCGCGCGGAGCTTCGCGGGCGCGCGGTACGGCCAGCAGTATCTGCCGGCCGAGCCGCGCCACTTCAAGGCCAAGGCCGGCGCGCAGGACGCCCACGAGGCGATCCGCCCGTCGAACGTGGCCCTCACGCCGGAGAGCGTCCGGAAGGACCTGACGCTCGAACAGTACCGGCTGTACAAGCTGATCTGGAGCCGCTTCCTCGCCAGCCAGATGGCCTCCGCCGTCTACGACAGCGTGGGCATCGAGGCCGAGAGCGCGGGCTATGTCTTCAAGGCCAGCCGGTCCGAGGTGAAGTTCCCCGGCTTCCTGGCCGTCTATGAGGAGGGCCGCGACGACGAGGGCGGCGAGATCACCTCCCCGCTGCCCGACCTGAAGGAGGGCGAGCCGCTGCGCCTGGCCGGGACGAAGCCGGAGCAGAAGTTCACCCAGCCCCCCACGCGCTACACCGAGGCGACCCTCATCCGCGCGCTGGAGGAGAAGGGCATCGGCCGCCCCTCGACCTATGCGCCGACGATCACGACGATCATGAACCGCGAGTACGTCGTCAAGGACGGCAAATATCTCCACACGACCCCGCTGGGCGAGGTCGTGACGAACCTGATGAAGGACAAGTTCAAGGACATCGTGGACTACGCCTTCACGGCCGACATGGAGAACCGCCTGGACGAGGTCGAGAAGGGCAAGGAGAACTGGAAGCGCCTGCTGGAGGACTTCTACCGCGACTTCCACGGCGAGCTGGAGCAGGCCGAGCGCGACCTGGAGGGCGTCCGGATCAAGGTCCCGGACGAGGTCTCCGACGAGGTCTGCGACGTCTGCGGCCGCCAGATGGTGGTCAAGTCCGGCCGCTTCGGGCGGTTCCTGGCGTGCCCCGGCTTCCCGGAGTGCACCTTCACGAAGCCGCTCGTCATCGAGATGCCCGGCCGCTGCCCGAAGTGCGGCAGCCGCCTGCTCAAGAAGACCTCCCGCAACGGCTACACCTACTACGGCTGCGAGCACAACGGCGACAAGCTCGGCCGCGCCTGCGACTTCATGACCTGGGACGTGCCGGTGAAGGAGACCTGTCCGGAGTGCGGCCACACGATGTTCAAGAAGTCCGGCCGGGGCGCGAAGAAGCCCTTCTGCATCAATGAGGAGTGCCCCGCCTTCGTGCCGGAGGACCAGCGCGGCGGCTGGCGCAAGAAGCCCAAGACCGAGACGAAGGAGGGCGAGGCCGCCCCCGCCGCCGAGGAGCCGTCCGAGGAGAAAAAGAAGACCGCCGCGGCCAAGAAGACGACCACGGCGAAGAAGACCGCGACCGCCAAGAAGACCACCGCCAAGCGCACGACGAAAAAAGCGGCGGCGGAGGAGGCCCCGGACGCCGCCGTGACGCCGACCGCCGAGGAGGAGGCCCCCAAGGCCAAGAAGGGGGCGGCCAAGAAGACGACCACGACGAAGAAGACCACGACCGCCAAGAAAACGACCGCGGCCAAGAAGACCGCGACGACGAAAAAGGCCACGACTGCCAAGAAGACGACCACCACGAAGAAGGCCGCGACGGCGAAGAAGACGACCAAGAAGGCCGCTGACGGCCCGGAGACGGAGGGCGAGGCATGAGCGTGACCGTGATCGGGGCGGGCCTGGCGGGGAGCGAGGCGGCCTGGCAGCTGGCCAGGCGCGGCATCCCCGTGACCCTGTGTGAGATGAAGCCGGTCCGGCGCGGCCCCGCGCACCACACGGACCTCTTCGGTGAGCTGGTCTGCTCGAACTCCCTGCGCTCGGACCAGCTGGAGAACGCGGTGGGGCTGCTCAAGGAGGAGCTGCGCCGCCTGGACAGCCTGATCCTCCGCTGCGCCGACGCGCACCGCGTGGCGGCGGGCGGCGCGCTGGCGGTGGACCGCTATGGCTTCGCCCAGGCCGTGACGGACGCGATCCGGAGCCATCCGCTCATCACGGTGGAGACCGGCGAGCGGACCGCCCTCCCGGAGGACGGTCCCGTCATCGTGGCGACCGGCCCGCTGACCTCCGACGCGCTGGCGGAGCATCTGGCGGCGCGCTATCCCGCCGCCGGGACGCTGCACTTCTACGACGCGGCGGCCCCGCTCGTGACGTATGAGAGCGTCGATATGGACAGCGCGTGGTTCGCCTCCCGCTACGACAAGGGCACGGCGGACTACATCAACTGCCCGCTGACCGAGGAGGAGTACCAGGCGTTCTGGCAGGCGCTGTGCACGGCGCGCGAGGCCCCCGTCCACGGCTTCGAGGACAAGGACGTCTTCGAGGGCTGCATGCCGGTGGAGGTCATGGCCCGCCGCGGCCCGCAGACCCTGTGCTACGGCCCGCTCAAGCCGCGCGGCCTGCGCGACCCGAAGACGGGGCGCGAGCCGTTCGCGGTGGTGCAGCTGCGCCGGGACAACGAGGTCGGCACGGTGTACGACCTCGTCGGCTTCCAGACGCACCTGACCTTCCCGGAGCAGAAGCGGGTGTTCTCCATGATCCCCGCCCTGCGCGAGGCGGAGTTCGTCCGCTACGGCGTGATGCACCGCAACACCTACCTCGACTCGCCAAGGATGCTCGACCGCTACTACCGCGTCGTCGCGGAGCCGCGCGTCCGGTTCGCCGGACAGGTGACGGGGGTGGAGGGCTACGTCGAGTCCACGGCCTCCGGGTGTCTGGCGGCGATCGAGCTGGCGCGGTCCCTCCAGGGGAAGCCCCCGGCGGACTTCCCGCGGGAGACGGCGATCGGGGCGCTCGCGCTGTACGTGAGCGACCGGAGCGTGCAGGACTTCCAGCCGATGAACGTCAACTTCGGCATCATGCCCCCGCTCGGCTACCGGGTGAAGGGCAAGCGCAACAAGAACGCAGAGCTCTCCCGCCGGGCGTTGGACGCCCTGGCCGCCATGGGAGACATTTGACGGGGGGATGATCCCTCCCCAGACGGGGCACGGCCCCGATCCGATACCGAAAGTGGGTGGAACGATTTGAAGATCATCGTGGATGCGATGGGCGGCGACAACGCCCCCCTCGCGCCGGTCGAGGGCGCGCTGCGCGCCGCGGCGGAGCTGGGCGTGACGGTCGCGCTCACCGGGCAGGAGGAGCCGGTCCGCGCCGCGCTGGCGCAGCTCGGGCATAGGGATCTCCCCGCCGGGGTGGAGCTGATCCACACCAGCGAGGTCATCACCATGGAGGACGACCCCGCGACGGCGTTCAAGCGGAAGAAGGATTCCTCCATGACCGTCGGCCTGGAGCTGGTCAAGGCCGGGGACGGCGACGCCTTCGTCTCCGCCGGGAGCACGGGCGCGCTGCTGACCGGTGCGACGCTGCTGGTCAAGCGCATCCGGGGCATCCGCCGCGCGGCGCTGGCCCCGGTGGTGCCGACGATGGGCGGGAGCATGGTCCTGGTGGACGCCGGGGCGACCGCCGAGTGCACGCCGGAGTACCTGCTGCAATACGCCTTCATGGGCGCGTACTACGCCCGGCGGTTCCTGGGCGTGCCGGAGCCGCGCGTGGCCCTGCTGAACATCGGCGCGGAGCCGACGAAGGGCACCGACCTCCAGCGCACGGCGCACCGTCTGCTGACCGAGGCGGACGCGGCGGGGCGGATCCGCTTCGTGGGCAACCTCGAGGCGCGCGAGGCCCTGACCGTCGGCGCGGACGTGCTCGTGGCCGACGGCTACGCGGGGAACATCTTCCTCAAGACCTATGAGGGCAGCGCCAAGTTCATCATGGGCATGCTCAAGGGGACGTTCCTCAAGAGCGGCAAGGGGAAGCTCGCCGCGCTGACGATGAAGAGCGACCTGGCGGACCTCAAGCGGATGCTCGACCCGAGCGAGGTCGGCGGCACGCCGCTGCTGGGCATCAGCAAGCCGGTCATCAAGGCGCACGGCTCCGCGGACGCCTACGCCTTCTTCAACGCGATCCGTCAGGCGATGACGGTGGCGGAGTCCAGTCTGGCGGCGGACATCGAGGCCAACATCGAGCACATGCGCCTGCCGGTGGACCGCGCGTGAGGACCGACTTCGCGCCGGACGGCAGGTTTTCCCAGATCGCCTATTGACATCAGGGCATTTCCTCACTATATTAGTACTAACTGATGCGTCGGGCGATCGGCCCGGCGGAGAAAAAGGAGCGAGCGTTATGATCTTTGAGAAGCTGGCGGCCCTGATCGCAGAGCAGCTTGGTGTGGACAAGAACGGCCTGGCGATGGACACGAACTTCCGCGACGACCTCGGGGTGGACTCCCTGGACATCGTGGAGCTGTCCATGGCGCTGGAGGACGAGTTCGGCATCGGCGAGATGAGCGAGGAGGACCTGGCGTCCATCACGACCATCGGCGATCTGGTGGCCTACTTACAGCGGAAGCTGGATATGTGAAGACCACGATGGCAAGGCCCCGCTCACGCGGGGCCTGTGCTTTGGACACAGAGGGACAGAGGGGGAGCACGGATATGAAGACACTGGAGGAGCGGATCGGCTACACCTTCCGGGACCGGAGCCTGCTGGAGAACGCCCTGACCCACAGCTCGTACGCCAACGAGCACCGGGAGGCGGGCATGCCGAGCAACGAGCGGCTGGAGTTCCTGGGCGACTCGATCCTGGGCCTGGTGGTGGCGGACCACCTGTACCGCACGCGGCCGGACCTGCCGGAGGGGGACCTGACCCGGATCCGGGCGGCCCTCGTGTGCGAGGGGAGCCTGGTGGAGGTCGCCAAGGGCCTGGACCTGGGCGGCTATCTCAAGCTGGGCCGCGGCGAGGAGAGCGGCGGCGGCCGCCACCGCCCGTCGATCCAGGCGGACGCGGTGGAGGCGATGCTGGCCGCGGTCTATCTCGACGGCGGCATCGGCCAGGCGCGCCGGCTGATCCACGAGCTGATCGTCGATCAGGAGCAGGAGCGCACCGCCGCCGGGCGGGACTATAAGACGGCGCTCCAGGAGCTGGTGCAGCGCACGAGCGGCCAGGTGCTGGCCTATCGGCTGATCGGCGAGAGCGGCCCGGACCACGCGAAGACCTTCGAGATGGAGGTCCTGCTCAACGGGACCGCGATCGGGTCCGGCTCCGGCCGGAGCAAGAAGGAGGCCGAGCAGGCCGCCGCGAAGACGGCGGTCGCCCGTCTGGAGGAGCAGGCGTGAGCAGGGAGAAGCGGAACATCGTCATCGCGGTCGTGCTGCTGATCGTCCTGCTGGTCGCACCGTTCTGGCCGAAGCTCAAGGCCGCGGTCTCCGGCGAGGACGCCGCGACCGGCGCCTCGACCGCGCAGGATCAGGCCGACGGCGCGACCGGCGCGTCGCCGGATCGGCTCGCCTGCACCGTGACCGTGACCTTCTCCGGCGCGGAGGAGGACCTGGCCGCCGCCGTGCGCGACGTCCTGCCGTCCGACGGCCTGCTGCTGCCGGAGACGGCCGTGACCGTCTCGTCCGGCGCGACCGTGCTCGACGCGCTCCGCACCGTCTGCGCGGCGGCGGAGGTGCCGGTGGTCACGAGCGGCAGCCCGGCCTACGTCACGTCGATCGGCGGCCTCGCCGAGGGCGACGGCGGCGCGGTCTCCGGCTGGACCTATCAGGTGGACGGCACGTCCCCGACCGTCGGGGCGGGGGAGCTGGCCGTCGCCGACGGCGCGTCGATCGTGTGGCAGTACGTCACGCGGTGGGAATGAAGACATGCGAAAGGGACCTCCGACCGGAGGTCCCTTTTCTGTACCGTTTCGTCAGAAGATGCCGGGGATCACCCGCGCCAGGGCCATCCCGGCCGCGAAGGAGACGACGTTCGCCACCAGGGCGTAGATCCACGGGTGGACCCGCTTCTCCGGGTCCTTCGCCAGCCGCCGCAGCGTGAGCGCGTACACCACGCCCTCGATGACGAAGACGGCGGCCTCCATCCAGATGTAGTTCAGGACGAAGGCGAGCGGCCCGGACCGGTAGGCGATCATGTTCAGTAGCACGTTGAGCACGATCTGCGTGAGGACGTTCACGACGAGGATCAGCCGCAGCTGCCGCTTCGCGCGGAAGCCGAAGAAGAGCGCAATCGCCAGCTCGACCGCCAGCGTGACCACCACGCGGGCGGCGAGGGACGCGGCCTCCCAGCCGTACGAATAGCTCTGCTTGACCTTGGCGATCCGCAGGTCGTCGCCGGAGCCCTTCACCGTCGCGGTGAAGTAGCTGTGGAAGGCGTAGCGGCTGCACAGCTCCTCCGCGGCGACGAAGCGGCCGCTGTCGGGCAGGTAGAGCAGGACGCGGAAGGTCCCGGGCGGGTAATAGCTCCAGACGGCGCGGTCCGTGTCCGTGCAGTCGGCGAACCAGCCGAGGAAATACAGGCCGTCCGGGTCGCGGTAGTCGTTGAAGGCGGTCCAGACGGCCTCGTCCACGTCGTCCCCGGCGAAGGAGTCGGCGAGGGACTTCTGCTTCGACCACGGGCCGGTGCTCTCCTCCTGGGCGAGGAGGGTGACATAGCACCGCTGGCCGTCCAGCCCCTTGATGTCAAGGGTGACAGACGGCTTCGGCCCCGTGTCGGCCAGGGCGGCCCCGGCGAGCAGCGAGAGCAGGACCGGGATCAGGACGAGGACGCGCAGGAGTCGCTGTTTCATGATGGTGTGCTCCTTTTTCCACAGATTTTGGGGGATCGGGGGCGCTTTTTCTCATCATAACAGAGGAAACTGCGCTTGTCGAGCATTTCCCGCTTGACAGATGGCGAAAGCGGTGCTACACTCGCCACAGAAACCGACGAGCGGGAGGAGTACATCGGACCTCACCTCACCAAGCGAGCTGTGGGTGGTGCGAGCACAGCAGAGCGTGACCCGATGGAATGGACCCGTGAGGGCGAACCGAACGACACGACCTGTCCAGTAGGGGAGACGGCATGACGGACCGTTACCAGACCGTCGGCACTTGATGGAGTGCGCTGAGTGGGCGCGAGACCGCGCCAAGCCGGGTGGCACCGCAGAAGCTCGATCTGCTTCTGTCCCTGCAAAGAGATGCAAGGGACGGGAGCGTTTTTTTGTTCCCATCCCGCCAAACGCCCCCTGTCGAACGGGGCAAGAAAGGAGAACGAACGTTATGAAGGACCAGGAGATCCCCTACAAGATCTATCTCAGCGAAGAGGAGATGCCGAAGGCATGGTACAACCTCCGCGCGGACATGAAGAACAAGCCCGCGCCGCTGATCCACCCCGCGACGCACCAGCCCATGGGCTTCGACGAGCTGCGCGGCGTGTTCTGCGACGAGCTGGTCCGGCAGGAGTTGAACGTGGACGATCCCTACATCCCGATCCCCGAGGACGTGCAGAAGTTCTACAAGATGTACCGTCCCTCCCCGCTGGTCCGCGCCTACTGCCTGGAGGAGAAGCTGAAGACCCCCGCGAAGATCTATTACAAGTTCGAGGGCAACAACACCTCCGGCTCCCACAAGCTCAACTCCGCCATCGCCCAGGCGTACTACGCCAAGCACCAGGGCCTCAAGGGCGTGACCACCGAGACCGGTGCCGGTCAGTGGGGCACGGCGCTGTCCATGGCCTGCGCCTATCTGGATCTGGACTGCAAGGTCTACATGGTCAAGGTCAGCTATGAGCAGAAGCCCTTCCGCCGCGAGGTCATGCGCACCTACGGCGCGTCCGTCACCCCGTCCCCGTCCAACACGACGAACATCGGCCGCTCCATCCTGGAGAAGTACCCCGGCACCGGCGGCAGCCTCGGCTGCGCGATCAGCGAGGCTGTCGAGGTCGCCACGAGCACCGAGGGCTATCGCTACGTGCTCGGCAGCGTGCTCAACCAGGTCTGCCTGCACCAGAGCGTGATCGGTCTGGAGACCAAGGCCGCCTGCGACAAGTACGGCATCAAGCCCGACCTGATCATCGGCTGCGCGGGCGGCGGCTCCAACCTGGCCGGTCTGATCGCCCCCTTCATGGGCGAGAAGCTGCGCGGCGAGGCGGACTACCACTTCATCGCCGTCGAGCCGGCCTCCTGCCCGAGCCTGACCCGCGGCCGGTTCGCCTATGACTTCTGCGACACCGGCATGGTCTGCCCGCTGGCGAAGATGTACACCCTGGGCAGCGGCTTCATCCCCTCCCCGAACCACGCGGGCGGCCTGCGCTACCACGGCATGAGCGCCCTGCTATCCCAGCTGCACCGCGACGGTCTGCTGGACGCCCGCGCGGTCGAGCAGACGTCGGTCTTCGCCGCGGCCGAGGAGTTCGCCCGCTGCGAGGGCATCCTGCCCGCGCCGGAGTCCAGCCACGCGATCCGCGTCGCGATGGACGAGGCGATCCGCTGCCGCGAGACCGGCGAGGAGAAGACCATCGTCTTCGGCCTGACCGGCACCGGCTACTTCGACATGTACGCCTACGCCAGCTACAACGACGGCACGATGACCGACTACATCCCCACCGACGAGGACCTGGCACGCGGCTTCGCGGGCCTGCCCCAGGTGGACTGAGCGATCGACGCCGGAAAAACGGATATGGACACGAACACGCCGCAGGGAGATGATCCCTGCGGCGTGTCTTTTACTCCTTATGCGCCCTGCGTCCCGTCCGCACCGCGGCGTCGAGCCGCCGGACGGCCTCCGCTTGCTCCGGCCACGGGCAGAGCAGCCGGTCCAGCGTCCGCCCGAAGGTCGGCCGCACGAGGGCGAAGGGCAGGATCAGCCCATGCGGGACGGCCAGCGCCACGGCGGACGACAGCCACGCCCGGCGCTCCGTCCCCCGCCCCAGCTCCTGGCAGGCGACGGCGCAGAGGAGGGGCAGGTAGAGGTCCAGCAGGGTGAAGCTCTGCGGCCGCGCGTTCAGGACGAGGGCTGCCCGGGCGGCGGCCAGCAGCTCGACATAACGTCCCTTCCGAAGCAGCGCGTGGGCGTAGGCGCAGACCTCCAGCGGCCGCGCCGGGCCAGGCAGCCCGGCGACGCCGTCCGCCCCGGCGGGGACCGGCCGGGGCGGTCCCTGCGGCGCGAGGACGTCCAGCCCCAGCGCCATCAGGCCGGGGAGCGGATCGTCCGCATCGCCTGCCAGCTCATGCAAGGCGTCGATCGCGCCGCTGCATCCCGCCGCCGCGCCGAAGACCTGTTCGGCCAGGGCGGCCAGCAGGCAGACGCACGGCCAGATCGGCTCCTCCGGCCCGACCGTCCGGGACCGCTCGGCGGCGGGACCGGGGTCCCCGCGCAGGTAGGCCAGCTCCGCCCGGAGCTGCTCCCGCGCGTCCAGCCGCTCGTCGGGATCCTCCGCGGCGCGGTCCGGCCCATCCTTCGGCAGGGGGCGCGTCAGCCCGACCAGCCCGCAGGTGAGGTAGGCCGCGCGGGCCTCCGCCGGGTCCCGGCGGGCGCGGCGCGGGTCCTGCGGCTTGTGCGCGTCGATGGGGATCATCCAGCTGTTGCCGTATTTCCTTGCACCGGGGATCCGCCCGACCTTGCAGTATTGCTGCACGAGTCGGGGATGGATCCCCCAAGCGGCGGCAGTCTCTTTCGTGCTGATGTAGTCCATAGGACCTCCTGTCCCGGGGCCGCGGACGGCTCCGACGAGATAGATGATCAGGCGCTGAGTTGGATGCTGACGGTGCCCATGCCGTCGTTGCAGCTGTACCAGATCGGGCCGTCCAAGCCGACGCCCGCCCGGCGGAGCAGCCCGTCGATCTCGCCCCGGTCGAAGAGCCGGTCCACGGCGGTGGGATAGACCGCGTCGGCGAAGCGCAGCGCCGCGCTCGCCTGCCCGGCGGCGGCGCACCGGGCCAGCGCGTCGGCGATGCCGTCCGGGTCCCAGCGGTCGAACCACAGCCCGTTCGCGTGGTAGTAGTCGTACCGCTCCGTCGTGCACACGGGCACGGGGACGGTGTCGTCGATGGTGTGCTCACGCAGGAGGTCGGCGGTCGTGATGCAGAAATAGTCGTAGACCGGGCCGGGGATCGACCGCGCGCCGGTCGGGACGGGGTCGCCCCAGGTGGTGTCCACCCAGACGGGGGCCCCGTCGATCCAGACGAGGTCCCAGGCGTGGCTCTCGCCATGCCCGGTCCCGCTGATGTAGGCGCAGTCCACGCCGAGCCGTTCGAGGAGGTACTGGGTGGTCTTGGCGTAGCACCCGCACAGCCCGCGGCCCTCGACGAGGACGTTGACGATGGAGTTGTCCTCCACATCGGCATAGTCGGCGAAGGCGACGATCTCGTCGTAGACGGCGCGGACCTTCTCATAGTCGCCGGCATCGGCGGGCAGCCAGCCCAGGTGGTCCGTGACCCAGGCGTCGATCGTGGCCTGGGTGTCCGCGCGCTCCTGCGCGCCCATCGTGTAGAGGGGCAGATAGGCGGCGGACAGGGCCGTCTCGCCGAGGAAGGTCGTCTCGATCTGGCCGGTGCCGGAGAACCAGAACAGCTCCGGGTGGTCCCGGTCGATCGCCTGCACGGCGCGGCCGATCGCCTCGGCGTTGGCCCACAGCCTGTCGATCGTGTCCTCCTGCGCCTGGAGCGCGGGCAGGATCGTGTCGTACAGTGCCTGCTCCTGCGGCGTGAGGAACTGCTTCGTGTACCGGAAGCCGTCGTCCACGGCGACATAGTCCTCCGGCGGGGCGGGGACGGCCTGGGTCGCCGCCAGCCCGCCGATCAGCTCCCCTACGGAGCACCCGCCGAGCAGCAGCGCCGCGGCCACGGCCGCGCCCAGCCGCGCGATGGTCCGCCTCACTTGCGCGCCAGGCAGCGCCGCACGGCGGCGGCGATCCCGGCCCGGTCGAGGTGATAGGCGGCCATGAGCGTCTCAGGGGGACCGCTCTGGCCGAAGGTGCCCTCCACGGCGACGGCCTCCATGGGCACGGGGCAGCGGCGGACGACGACCTCGGCGACCGCGCCGAACAGCCCGGCGTGGATCTGGTGCTCCTCGGCGGTGACGATCGCGCCGCAGACGCGGGCGGCGTCGCAGATGGCCTCCTCGTCGATGGGCTTGATCGTGTGCAGGTCCACCACGCGCAGGGAGACGCCCTCGGCCGCCAGGGCCTCGGCGGCCATCGTCGCCTCGTGGACCATGGCCCCGCAGGCGAAGACGGCGCAGTCGGACCCGTCGCGCACCGGGCGCGCCTTGCCGATGGTGAAGGGGGTGTCGTCGTCGGTGACGACGGGCACGGCCTCCCGCCCGAACCGGAAGTAGACCGGCCCGTCGATGTCCACGGCGGCGAGGACGGCCTTGCGGGTCTGGACGCTGTCGCACGGCGCGATGACGGTCATGCCCGGCAGGACGCGGGCGAGGGCGATGTCCTCCAGCGCCTGGTGGGTCGCGCCGTCCGGCCCGACGGAGATCCCGGCGTGCGCGCCGCCGAAGCGGACCTTCAGCCCGTTGTAGCACACGGTCGTGCGCATCTGGTCGAAGGCGCGGCCGGAGAGGAAGACGCCGTAGGTGGAGACGTAGGGGATCAGCCCGCCCAGGGCCAGACCGGCGGCGGTGCCGACGAGGTCCTGTTCGCTGATGCCGAGGTTGGCGAAGTGGTCGGGATACTGGTCCCGGACCCAGTTGGTGCGGGTGGAGGCGGCGACGTCGGCGTCGAGGACGACCACGTCCGGCCGCGCGGCGCACAGGGCGAGCAGCCCCTCGCCATAGCCGTCGCGCTGGGGCACATATTTGATATCCATGGGATCGACTCCTTCTCTTATCTGGATCGGGCGCGTCAGCCCAGCTCCGCCAGGGCGGCGGCGAGCTCCGCGTCGTTGGGGGCCTTGCCGT
Source organism: uncultured Eubacteriales bacterium (assembly GCA_934567745.1). Classification (GTDB taxonomy): domain Bacteria; phylum Bacillota; class Clostridia; order Oscillospirales; family Oscillospiraceae; genus Evtepia. The sequence continues at coordinate 12,155 of CAKTJM010000039.1, forward strand.
GCCAGGCGGGCTGGCCCTCCATGAAGGAGACGCCCTTGCCCTTGACGGTCTTCGCCACGAGGACGGTGGGGACGCCCTTCGTCGCGGCGGCCTCGTCGAAGGCGGCCCGGAGGGCGGCGAGGTCGTGGCCGTCCACCTCGATGACGTGCCAGCCGAAGGCGCGGAACTTGTCTCCGATCGGCTCGACCTGCATGATGTCGCGGGTCAGCCCGTCGAGCTGCACGCCGTTGTCGTCCACGATGGCGCAGACGCCATCGAGCCGGAAGTGGGCGGCGGTCATCGCGGCCTCCCACACCTGGCCCTCCTGGATCTCGCCGTCGCCCATCAGGCAGTAGGTCCGATAGGAGCGCCCCGTCCGCCGGGCGGCCATGGCCAGCCCGTTCGCGATGGACAGCCCCTGCCCGAGCGAGCCGGAGGAGCAGTCGAGACCGGGGAGCCGCCCCATGTGCGGGTGCCCCTGGAGGGGGGAGCCGAACTGCCGCAGGGTCGGCAGCAGGGCGGGGTCGAAGAAGCCGCGGCGGGCCAGCACGCTGTAGAGCACGGGCGCAGCGTGGCCCTTGGAGAGGAGGAAGCGGTCGCGGTCCGGATCGTCGGGCCGCACGGGGTCCACGGACAGGACACCGCAGTAGAGCGTCGCGAGGATCTCCACGGCGGACAGGGAGCCGCCGGGGTGACCGGAGCCTGCGGCGTGGGTCATCGTGAGGACGTCGCGCCGGATGGTCCGGCACAGGGGGGCAAGGTCCATGATAGGCACACCTCTTTCTGTGATCGTTGGGACGGATCGTTGATATCATTAAGGAAAAGGTACCATAGCGGCGGGGGAAAGTCAATCGCGGATCGACCATTCAAGGCCGGATCGTTACCGCTCTGTGATCTTTCTGTAAACGATATGCAAAAAGTATTGACAAGATCGGAAAAGCACGTATCTTAATATAGATGAGCGGTGCGGTCCGCGCCGCGGAAAGGACGAGGACTATGCGGATGTTCCTGGGCCGCCTCCTGGAGGGGCGCAACGGCAACGATGAGCTCAATCGCGCGATCATGGGGATCGGCGTCGCCTTCGCGGCGCTGTCGTTCTTCCTGCCCTGGGCGCAGGCCCGTATGGTGTTCCACTATGTCCTGATCGTGACGGCGGCGATCTGGTTCACGCGCATGGTCTCGCGGAACCTGCCGCGCCGTCTGGAGGAGAACCGGCGCTTCCTGGCCTTCGCCGGCCGCCTGCGCGACGGTCAGGCGTGCCGCCGTGCGCACGCGGAACAGCGCCGCGCCTATAAGATCTTCAAGTGCCCGTCCTGCGGGACGAAGCTGCGCGTCCCCCGCGGGAAGGGGAGGATCAAGGTCACCTGCCGCCAATGCGGGGCGGTGTTCGAGGAGAAGTCCTGACTGGTTTTTGCGAAAAACCGAAAAACTTTTCCAAAAAGGCTTGACAGGAGCGTCTGGCGGTGCTATTATAGCAAAGCTGTCGCGAGGACAGGCACCGAAGATAGTGAAAGAGGACGAAAAGACCTCTTGACATTCGACGGAGATCGTGCTAAGATACGAATCACGCCTGAGACATACAGCGGCGTGCACCTTGTAAATCGAACAATGGAAAGACAAAACACGAAGCACCAGAAACGGACATCAAGTTGTCCACGA
>CAKTJM010000040.1 GCA_934567745.1 uncultured Eubacteriales bacterium
CGCGGCGGCGGGGCCACGACCGTGCTGCCGGACGGCACGTCGCAGGCGACCACCGCGCCCGCACCGATCCGCACGTCGTCGCCGATCGTGACGTCGCCCACGATCACGGCCCCCGCCCCGATCAGGCAGCGGTCGCCGATCCGCGGCGCGCGGCGCGCGACCTCGCCGATCGTGACGTTCTGATAGATCCAGCACCCCGCGCCGACCGTGGCGTAGCGCGAGATGTAGATCCCGTGCAGCCCGTGCGGGAGCGTCGGGACGCCCGCGATGACCGCGCCGTTGCCGACGTAGCCCCCGTGACGGTGCGCCATGCGGTTGAGGACGAACGTCAGGACGTCCCGCCACAGCTTGTGCTTCGCCCCGGCCCGGCGGTAGAAGAGCCGCCAGTAAAGGCCCAGGCCGTCGCCCTTCGACCAGGCGATCAATCTCTCTCTCCTCGGCATGGCGCTCACCACATGGTCACGACGTAGCCGTCGATGTTGTTGCCGGAGACCATGCGGGAGCGCCCCTCGGGCAGCTCCGGCAGGCCGGGGACGGCCTCGTCCGCGGGGAGGTAGGCGATCGTGAAGTCGATGCCGCCCTGGCGGGTCCGCAGGGGATCGACGCCGTAGCGGAAGCCCTTCAGGAAGACGTGGTACTCCTCCAGGCACAGGCCGCGCTCGGCCATCACCTGCGCGTGCGGCACGCCGACGTAGCGGAAGTGCCACGGCTCGTGACCGATGCCGGTCACGTCCTCCTTCCCCTTCGGATAGCGCTCGACGAAGCCGAACTGCGCCGCCCGCTCGCGGAAGGTCTGGCACGGGCCGGTGTAGGGGAACTCCGGGCAGAGGTAGTCCACGACCTCCTGGCGCAGGCCCAGGTCGATGGCCAGGCCCGTCTGGTGCTCGCTATGGCCGGGGGCCGCCACGAAGGTCCGTGTGAACTCCTCGCCGCTCTCGCGGAGGGCGCTGTCCCAGATCTCCTCCTGCTCCTCCCGCGACCGCCAGCCGCTCACCGGCACGATGCTCTGCCAGCCGTGGAACGTCTCCATGAGCTTGTCCAGCAGCGCCGCGGCCGACCGCTCCAGCAGGACGTCCGGCACGCCCGCCACCGGGACCAGGTCCTCCGCCCCCGTCACCCGGCAGGGGTGGGCGGCGTTGACCAGGATCAGGTTCCCGCTGTAGGCCCCGGTCTTGGGGCGCCCGTGCCGCCTCATGCGCGCACCGCCTGTTCGATCGCCCGCGTGAGGACCTCCCGGAAGGAGACGCCCACCGCCTGCATCATCGACGGGAACCGGCTGTGCGGGGTGAAGCCGGGGATCGTGTTCACCTCGTTGAACACGATCGTGTCGCCCGGCGTGAGGAACATGTCCACCCGCGCGAAGCCGCTGCAATCGAGGGCGCGGTAGATCCTCTTCGCGGTCTCCTGGACCCGCTGGACCTGCTCCGCCGTGATGCGGGCGGGGACGTGGATCTGGGAGGTGATCAGGCCGTACTTCTCCGTGAAATCGAAGAAGCCCTGGCTCAGCTCGATCTCGTCCGGCACGCCGACGGTCAGGTCCGCCCCGCTGCCCATGACGGCGCACCCGACCTCGAAGCCGGGGATGGCCTCCTCGATGAGGACGGTGTCGTCGTACTGGAACGCCTCGGCGACGGCGGACAGGAGCGCGCGCTTGCGCTCGACCCGGGAGATGCCGTAGGACGACCCGGCGCGGACGGGCTTGACGAAAAGCGGATAGCCCACCCGGCGGGCGTGCTCCTCCAGCTCGGCGGGGTCGAAGCCCTGGCGCAGGGTGTACGAATGCGGCACGCGGACCCCGGCAGCGGCCGCGAGCCGGTGGGCGCGGTCCTTGTCCATGCACAGGGCCGAGGCCAGGACCCCGCAGCCCACGACGGGGATCCCCGCCAGGGCGAAGACGCCCTGGACGGTGCCGTCCTCGCCGTTGCGTCCGTGGAGGACGGGGAAGGCGGCGTCCAGCGCGACGCGCTCGATCCGGTCCGGACGCAGGACCAGCAGGGCCCGCGCCGCGGGGTCGGGCGAGACGACGGCGGGCGTGCACCAGCCCAGCTCGTCCTGCCAGCGGTCCTCGCCGATGGCCTCCTCGGGGCCGGTGTAACGATACCAGCCGCCCTCGCGGCTGATGCCGATCAGGACGGGCGTGAAACGGTCCCGGTCGAGACTGCGGATGACGCCGCTGGCGGACTCCAGCGAGACGCTATATTCCGGGGAGCGGCCCCCGAACAGGATGGCGACGGTCGTTTTTTCCATACCATTCAGCTTCCTTTCTGTCGTGGCTGGGACCGGCGCGGCGAAACGGCGCGCCCTGTCCCGATATCCCTAGGATACCAGGAACGGGCGCGCCGATCCTCAAGGAGCTCTCGCGGCTTCCTTCTGTTTTCCTGTGTCGAACCTTACGTTTCCCTGACGATCCGGTAAATAGACCGTGAAGACGATCGCCTCGTCCGCGCTCTCGGCCGTGATGGTCCCGCCGTGCAGCTCCACGATCTCCTTCGCGATCGCCAGGCCCAGACCGGCCCCGCCGGTCGTGCTGGCGCGGGCGTTGTCCAGACGGAAGAACTGCTCGAAGATGCGGTCGAGCTTCTCCTGCGGGATCGTCTTGCCCCGGTTGCGGACCCGGACCACCACGCGGTCCTCCGCCCGCTCCAGCGAAACGGCGATCGTCCCGCCGCGGTAGCTGTAGTTGACCGCGTTGCGCAGCAGGTTGTCGAAGACCCGCTGGAGCTTGTCCGGGTCGCACAGGAGCCGGACCCGCGGGGCGAGGTCGCTCGCCCAGTCGAGGTCCTTCTCCGCCAGGAGGGGCGTGAACTCCGACATGGTCTGCTCCAGCAGACGGGAGAGGTCCACCGTCTCCTCCTCCAGGCTGATCGCCGTGAGGTTGAAGCGCGTGATGTCGAAGAACTCGTCGATCAGCTCCTCCAGCCGCGCGGCCTTGTCCAGCGCGATGCCCGTGTACTTCGCGCGCAGTTCCGGCGAGATCTGCGGCTCGTCCCGCAGCAGGGTCAGATAGCCGAGCACCGACGTGAGCGGCGTCTTCAGGTCGTGGGCCAGGTAGACGATCAGGTCGTTCTTCCGCTGCTCCGCCTCCTTCGCCGCCAGGGCGTTGCGCAGGGCCTCCTCGCGGACGAGGTTCAGCTCGTCCTGCACGTTCTTGAGCGTCACCGGCAGGGAGATCGGCTCCGGTCCGGGCACGGCGAGCTGCTCCGCCGCGAGGACGACCTCGTCCAGATAGCGCAGCGGCTTGGAGATGAAGACATAGGTGATGATCGCCCAGGCCACCAGGCCCACCACGATCGTCACGAGCACCAGGTATTCCTTGACCATGTGCAGAATCTGGTAGAGCGGGTCGTAGGGCTGCCAGACGATCCGGGCGCTCAGCGACCAGCCGCCCATCACCAGGGCGACGTAGATGCACGCGAAGGCGAAGATCGTGAAGCAGTACTGCATCAGGATCTGCCGCGTCACCTGGCTGCGGTAGAGCTTCATCCGCAGTCGTTCCTGCTTATCCAACGGTGTAGCCCACCCCCCAGACGGTCTTGATGAAGCGCGGCTTGCGGCGCGGCTCCTTCAGCTTCTCGCGCAGACGCGCGATGTGGGCCATGACGGTGTTGTTGTTGTCGAGGTACTTCTCCTTCCACACCGCCTCGAACAGCTCCTCCGACGGGACCACCTTCCCCCGGTGCTCGCACAGGTACCAGAGGATGTCGAACTCGATGGGCGTCAGGGAGACCTCCTCCCCGAAGAGGGTGCAGCGGCGGCTGTCGCGGCAGACCGTCAGCCCGCCGAGGTCCACCTCGTGCCGCGTCTCCTGGGGGACGTTGTACTTCGTATAGCGCCGCAGCTGGGTCTTCACCCGCGCGGCCAGCTCCAGCGGGTTGAACGGCTTCGTGAGATAGTCGTCCGCCCCCAGGGTCAGGCCCATGATCTTGTCCATGTCCTCCCCCTTGGCCGTGAGCATGATGATGGGGAACATGTGTTGGACGCGGATCTTCTGACACAGGACGAAGCCGCTCATGTCCGGCAGCATCACGTCCAGGATCGCCAGGTCGATCTCCTCCCGCTCCACGAGGGCGAGCGCGGCCGCCGCGTCGTAGCAGGTGACGACCTCATACCCGTCGTTGCGCAGGTAGACCGCCACCAGCTCCGCGATCTCCCGCTCGTCGTCCACCACGAGGATCTTCTCGCTCATCGTCACGCACCTCCTGTCTGTCCTCCTATTATAACAGGATCCCGGCCGTTTGGGGGGCCGAGATCCTTACGAAAATCTTACGATATGATCAAGAGGGGGCGCGATCCGGGCACGTCACGCATGCCCCTTCCCGTACGAGAACGCCCCGCGCATGTGCGCGGCCAGGGCCGACGCCGCCTTCGAGGGGTTCTTCGGCAGCGCCACGCCCAGCGTCCGCGTCACCGTCGGGTGCAGCTCCAGCGTGGTCAGCTCCGGCGCGAGGTTCTTCAGGCTGAGCATCGGCATGCCCGTCACGCCCAGGCCCTGCGCCACCATGGACAGGACCGTCGAGTCGTCGTCGCAGGTGACCGTCAGCCGGTCCTCCGGCAGACAGGTCAGCTGCTCGTCCAGCCCGTTCATCGGCGCGGTGATGTACGGGTAGCGCGCGAACTCCTCCTGCGTGATGTACGGCCGGTGGTCCTTCGGCAGGAGCACGTTCGGCAGCACCGCGCAGTAGGGGTCGTCCATCAGCGGATACCACCGGAACGCGCCGCAGCGCTCCTCGTCGCCCAGGGCCAGATCCACCGTGCCCTCCTGGAGCCACTTCGTCAGCAGGTCCGTGCCGATCTTGATCTCGAAGGTCGTATCCGGATGCTTCTCACGGTACGTCCGCAGCACCCGCGGCAGCCAGGTGTTCGAGATGCTGGAGAAGGAGCCGATGCGGATGTGCGCCGCCTCGCCCGCCGCCACCTGGCCGGCCTGGCGCGCCAGCCGCGCCAGGGCCGCGTCGGCCTGGGTGATCGACGGCAGGAGCACCTCGCCCGCCGCGGTCAGGTGCACGCCGCTGTGGTCGCGGGCCAGGAGCTTGCAGCCCAGCTCGTTCTCCAGCGCGTTCATCATCTGGGTCACCGCCGACTGCGTGCAGCTGAGCTCCACGGCCGCCTTGCTGAAGCTCCCCAGGCGCAGCGTCACCAGGAAGGCATGTAATTTCCGATCGTCCATCGCATGGCCCCCTCATCATCAGTTTTACTTATACCCGTATTATACATTCTGTCTTGCGTGTTGGCAAGGGGGATGTTACAATAAACTTACAAAAAGAGGAATCCCTTTCTTCCTCTTCTTTTCCCTTCTTTTCCCAAACCTATCCACCTGTGGCCGCGATTCGGCGGGTGCCCACCATCCGGGGCGCCCTTACCGTAGATCTGGATGTGCGGACGTGAGCGCGTCTTCTGATGCTTCCCTTCTCATGGCATCAGAAGGCGCGTTCCCTTTTTCTCGACGATCCTCTTGACGATCGGGTGGATACGCAGTAGAATGAGGACCACGGGTGAGCACCTACCGACAGTCAGGCTACGGTCTGGCTGTCGTATTTTTTCTTGGAGGGATCCTTATGTCACTGTCCTATCTCTGGCCGATCGCCCTGGTGGTCGCTGCCAACACCGTGTACCAGATCTGTGCGAAGTCCGTCCCCGGGGCCATCGATCCGCTGGCCTCGCTGACCGTCACCTATCTCGTCGGCGCGGGCTTCTCCGCGGTCCTGTACTGCGTGCTCCACCGGGGCGGCGCCGGGCTGCTCCAGGAGTATGCCCACCTCAACTGGGCGCCCTTCGCGCTCGGCCTGTCCGTCGTGGGGCTGGAGGTCGGGTTCATCTACGCCTACAAGGTCGGCTGGGCCGTCAGCACGGCCTCGATCGTGCAGAGCGCCTTCCTCGCGGTGGTCCTGCTCTTCGTGGGGTGGCTGCTGTATCACGAGGCGATCATGCCGACCAAGGTCGTCGGGCTGGTCATCTGTCTGGTGGGGCTGTATCTCCTGAACAAGGCATGAAAAATGGGCGCGCGGTGGAGTCGATCGCCGCGCGCCCCTGCTCTTTCGTATCGTCTCTTGGGCATGACGCTCTCGTGAGAGGGGTCACCCCTTCGCCAGCTCCTCGTAGGCTTCTTTGTTCCTCTCGATGAACCGCTCGGACACGGCGGTGACCTCCGCTTCGTCCGCGATCACGACCGGCTCCTCCGTGCGCTCCACCGCGCCCGGCAGGATCGCCATCGCGTCGCCGAAGGAGAAGAACCGGTAGCGCTGGCGCACGGCCTCCTCGTAGGCCGCCATGATGTGGTCCCGCCCGGCCAGCGCCGAGACGAGCATGACGAGGGTGGACTCCGGCAGATGGAAGTTCGTGATCAGCCCGTCGAGCACCTTGAACCGGTAGCCCGGATAGATGAAGATCTTCGTCCAGCCCGCGCTCTCGCGCAGCGTCCCGTCCTCCGCCGCCCAGCTCTCGATCGTCCGGCACGACGTCGTCCCGACGCAGATCACCCGGCCGCCCTCGCGGCGCGTGCGGTTGACCGTCTCCGCCGTCTCCGCCGGGATCATGCAGTACTCGCTGTGCATCTCGTGCGCGTCCACGTCCTCGACCTTCACCGGCCGGAACGTGCCCAGGCCCACGTGCAGCGTCACGTAGCAGATCCGCACGCCCATCGCCTCGATCGACGCCAGCAGCTCCTTCGTGAAGTGCAGCCCGGCCGTCGGCGCGGCGGCCGAGCCGACCTCGCGCGAGTAGACGGTCTGATAGCGCTCCGGGTCCTGCAGCTCCGCCTTGATGTACGGCGGGAGCGGCATCCGGCCCAGCTCCTCCAGCAGCTCCAGGAAGATGCCCTCATAGTCGAAGCGGACCAGCCGGTTCCCGCCCTCGAGGACCTCCACGACCTCCGCCGTCAGCTTCCCGTCGCCGAAGGTCATCCGCGCCCCGGGGCGGAGCTTCTTCCCCGGCCGGACCAGGCACTCCCAGGTCTTCTCGCCCCGGTCGATCAGCAGGACCACCTCACAGGTCCCGCCGCCCGGCGCACGGTGGCCGATCAGCCGCGCGGGCAGCACCCGTGAATCGTTGAGCACCAGGCAGTCCCCCGCCCGCAGGTACTGCGGCAGGTCGTAGAAATGCCGGTGCGCCATCGCCCCCGTCTCCCTGTCCAGGACCAGCAGGCGCGAGGCGTCCCGCCGCTCGGTCGGGGTCTGCGCGATCAGCTCCGGCGGCAGCTCGTAATAGAAATCAGACGTCTTGATAAGGATCCCTCCCACTCGCCCCCGCCGCGCCGCACAGGATGGGCCGCCCGCGCATAGGATGCCACGGAGACCCCTCTCGGAAAAGTGCACGGATCTCCCGCCCGTCCCCGCCGACATTTTTCACCGGGAACGACCGCCTTTGCATTGACACGGAGGATGCGTTGTGCTATCTTTATGGAAAATACATTTGTCCACTCCGGGCGAACGCCCAAAACAGCGGGACGACGTATCTTGGATATTATAATACGAAACCCACCGGCATTGCAACCGCCGCTTTCCGCCCCGGTCCGGTCCGATGAGGTCATTAGGAGGTCTTTTCTATGAAACAGTACGCAGTCGGCGTGGTCGGCGCCACGGGGATGGTCGGCCAGCGGTTCGTGTCCCTGCTCGAGCGGCACCCCTGGTTCCAGCTCACCGCCGTCGCCGCCAGCGCCCGGTCCGCGGGCAAGCGGTATGAGGATGCCGTCGGCGCCCGCTGGGCCATGCCCACGCCCATGCCCGAGGCGGCGAAGTCCCTCATCGTCCTCGACGCCCAGGCCGACAAGGAAAGGCTCGCCGCCATGGTCGATCTCGTCTTCTGCGCCGTGGACATGAAGAAGGACGAGATCCGCGCGCTGGAGGAGGCCTATGCCAAGCTGGAGTGCCCCGTCGTGTCCAACAACAGCGCCCACCGCTGGACCGAGGACGTCCCCATGGTCGTCCCGGAGATGAACCCCGAGCACATCGAGGTCATCCCCGCCCAGCGCGCGCGGCTCGGCACGGAGCGCGGCTTCATCGCCGTCAAGTCCAACTGCTCCATCCAGTCCTACGCCCCGGCCCTGCATCCGCTGCGGAAGTTCGGCATCGAGAAGGTCCTCGTGTGCACCTATCAGGCCATCTCCGGCGCGGGCAAGACCTTCGAGACCTGGCCCGAGATGGTCGATAACCTCATCCCCTACATCGGCGGGGAGGAGGAGAAGTCCGAGCGCGAGCCGCTGAAGGTCTGGGGCAAGGTCGAGGACGGCGTGATCGTCCCCGCCGCCGAGCCGTCCATCACGGCCCAGTGCCTGCGCGTCCCCGTCTCCGATGGGCACACCGCCGCCGTCTTCGTCTCCTTCGCGCAGAAGCCCACCGAGGAGGAGATCAAGGCCGCCTGGGCCGAGTTCCGCGGCGTGCCGCAGGAGCTGGCGCTGCCCAGCGCCCCGAAGCAGTTCCTCCACTATTTCGAGGAGCCGGACCGGCCCCAGGCGCGGCTCGACCGCGACCGCGAGGGCGGCATGGCCATCACCCTCGGCCGTCTGCGCCCCGACAGCCAGTACGACTATAAGTTCGTCGGCCTGTCCCACAACACCCTGCGCGGCGCCGCCGGCGGCGGCGTCCTGCTGGCAGAGCTGCTGTGCGCCAAGGGCTATATCCTCCCCCGCTGAGCCGTCCTCAGCCCATCACGCCGGGCCGCGCCCCGGCACAGGAGTCTCCGGTACGCCGCACGGCCCCGGTCGATCTGCACTTGCGATCGCCGGGGCCGTGCTTTTTTCGTCTGCTTGGAAAGGAGCCTGCCCATGGATCAGCCCGTCTTCACCGGGACCTGCACCGCCCTCATCACCCCCTTCCGCCACGACGGTGCCATCGACTACGCCGCCTTCGCCCGCCAGATCGACCGCCAGCTCGCCGCCGGGATCGACGCCCTGTGCGTCTGCGGCACCACCGGCGAGAGCGCCGCGCTCTCCGCCCATGAGCACAAGGAGCTGACCGACTTCTGTCTCGCGCACGTCGCCGGGCGCTGTAAGGTCCTCGCCGGGTGCGGCAGCAACGACACCGCCGCCGCCCTCGACCTCTGCCGTCACGCCCAGGCCGCCGGGGCCGACGCTCTGCTGATCGTCACGCCCTACTACAACAAGACCACCCAGACCGGTCTCGTCCGGCACTATGAGCACCTCGCCGACCGGGTGGACCGGCCCATCATCCTGTACAACGTCCCCTCCCGCACGGGATTGTCGTTCACCGCCGAGACGTACGAGGTCCTCAGCCGCCACCCGCGGATCCACGGGATCAAGGAGGCCTCCGGCGACTTCTCCCTCCTGGCCGAGACCGTCGCCCGCTGCGGCGACGCCCTGCACATCTGGTCCGGCAACGACGACCACACCGTCCCCATGATGGCCATGGGCGCGAAGGGGCTGATCTCCGTCGTCTCCAACCTCCTGCCCGCCCAGATGACCGCCCTCACCCACAGCTTCCTCGACGGCGACCGGGACCGCGCCCGGGAACTCCAGGTCGAACACGCCCTACTCGTCCGCGCCCTCTTCTCCCAGGTCAATCCCATCCCCATCAAGGCCGCCATGCAGGAGGCCGGGCTGGACAGCGGCGTCCTCCGGCTCCCCCTGTGCCCCATGGACCCCGGTCCGCGGAAGGCGCTCACGGACCTCCTGCGGCAGACGGGGGCCATCTGAGCCATCGGGCGAAAAAAAGCACGTTTCCCGCCGTTCCCTCTTGACAGATCCTCGCTCCGGGTGTATAAGGTAGTATACCCATGGGGGTAAAGGTAGTAGGAACGTTATGGGATATGCGATGGAACGGCTCGAGGGCTCCCTCGAGCTGGGCGGCGTGAAGAAGGACGTCACGCTGCTCGTCATCTCCGGGGCGGCACTGATCGTGAGCATCTTCGATCTGGTCCCGCTGCCCTTCGACGCGGCCTGGGTCGCCATCATCCTCTGCGGTGTGCCGATCGTGCTGGGGCCGTCATCGGTCTGGTCACGGCCTTCGACATCAAGGCCGACGTCCTCGTCTCACTGGCGCTGATTGCGTCCGTGTGCATCCGGGAGGACTTCGCCGCGGGCGAGGTCGCGTTCATCATGCAGCTCGGCGCGCTGCTGGAGGACCTGACCGTCGCCCGCGCGCGGGCCGGGATCGAGAAGCTGGTGCACCTGGCCCCGCAGACCGCGCGGATCGTGCGCGGGGCCGAGGAGGTCGTCGTGCCCGCCGAGCAGGTGCGCGTCGGCGACGTGCTGCGCGAGGCGGGGCTCGCCGCCGGGCACGAGGAGGACATCGCGCCGTACCTCGCCCAGGGCTGCACGGCGATCTGGGTCGGCGTGGACGGGGCCCTCGCCGGGTGCCTGCTCCTCGCGGACACCGTGCGCACCGACAGCGCGCAGACCGTCGCCGCCATCCGGGTTGCGGGGGTCCGGCCCGTGCTGCTGACCGGCGACAACGAGGCCGCCGCGGAGCACATCGCCGGACAGCTCGGCATCGAGGAGGTCCACGCCCGGTGTCTGCCGGAGGACAAGCTCCGCTACATGGACGAGGCGGGCGCGCCCGTCTGCATGATCGGCGACGGCGTGAACGACGCCCCCGCCCTGCGCCGCGCGACCGTCGGCATCGCCATGGGCGGCGTCGGGAGCGACATCGCCGTGGACGCCGCGGACATCGCCCTGGTCGATGACGAGATCCGGGAGCTGCCCCATCTGCTCGCCCTGTCGCGGCGCATGATGCGGACGATCAAGCTCAACCTGACCTTCTCGATGACGCTCAACTTCGTGCCATCGTCCTGGCCATCACGGGGATCTTGGATCCCGTCGTCGGCGCGCTCGTACAAAACGCGGGCTCCGTGCTCGTCATCATCAACTCAGCATTCTTGCTCAAATGGAGGAAACAGGCATGGTCCTCAAGGCCGTGTTCGCCGGGTGAGGCGCGCGAGGGAAGCACAGAAAACGTCCGCTGCTCAAAAGGCAGCGGACGTTTTTCGTCGTGTGAGGCAGCGTGTCGGTTCGACTGTGTTCCTGTGGCATCACTGGCCCGCCGGCGTCGTGCCGTCGGCGGAGCCGCCGCGGTCGCAGGTCAGGATGATGCCGTTCTCCAGCTCGAAGGTGGTCGTCTTGACGATGTGCGTCTTGCCCACGCGGATCTCCTGCGTGCCCAGCTCGCTCGTCAGATCGTCCTTCACCGTGCCCTCGATCGTGAAGACCAGGTCATAGGTGCCCGGATAGGAGTGGGAGAGGGTCGTCAGACCGGTGTCCGCGTTCTCCTTGATGGTGTAGGCCCCCTCGGTCACCGGCGTGGCCTGCACGTCGGTCACATAGGCGTCGAGCATCTGCTCCGCCGCCATGAGCTGGCTGGGCAGCTGCGCCTTGATGGACTCGTACACCTCGCCCTCGACCCCACGGACCTTGACGGTATAGACGACCTTCTGCCCGGTGGCGGAGCCGCCAGAGGAGACGAGCTTATACCCCACCAGCGCCACCACGGCGACGATGAGGATGATGGCGATCAGGTCGATGATGTTCAGCTTGCCGAACAGCTTTCCTTTTCTATCGATGATACTCATGAGTGACCTCCGTTGCTTGACCAATTTTCTGAACTATTGTATAATACTTTCCAGCGTTCATCAAGTCTTTTTTTCGGAGGGATGCCCATGAAGGTCCTTCATCTGATCAGCGGCGGCGACACCGGCGGCGCGAAAACACACGTCCACACCCTCCTGGCGGGCCTTGGCCCCAAGATCCAGGTCAAGATGGTCTGCTTCATGGAGGGCCCCTTCGCCCAGGAGGCTAGGGACCTCGGCATCGACGTCCAGGTCCTCCCCGGCCGCAACTTCCTGCGCAACCTCGACCGCCTCGCCGCCCTCGTGCGCGAGGCGGGCTATGACATCATCCACAGCCACGGCGCGCGCGGCAACATGATGGCCGCCTTCCTCTCCCGGCGGACCGGTCTGCCGACCGTCTCCACCGTCCACAGCGACTATCGGCTGGACTATCTCGGGCGGCCCGCCTCGCGGCTGACCTACGGCACGATCAACACCATCGCCCTGCGCAGGCTCAAGTACCGCATCGGCGTGTCGGACGCCATGGTCGATCTGCTCATCTCGCGCGGCTTCGACCCGGAGCGGCTCTTCTCCATCTACAACGGCCTCGACTTCACGCCGCGCACCTGCGCGATGGACCGGGCCGCCTTCTTCCGCTCCGTCGGGCTGGACGCCGACGAGAGCTGCGTCGTGGCGGGCATCGCCGCCCGTCTCAACCCGGTCAAGGACATCGCCACCCTGATCCGCGGCTTCGCCCTGGCGCACCGGGACTTCCCCGCCCTGCGGCTGCTCATCGCCGGGGACGGCGAGGAGATGGCGGCGCTCAAGCAGCTCGCCGCCGACCTGGGCGTCGCGCGGGAGGTCTGTTTCGCCGGGTGGGTGTCCGACACGGACTCCTTCTACCACGCGATCGACATCAACACCCTGACCTCCATCTCGGAGACCTTCCCCTACGCCCTGACCGAGGGCGCGCGCGCCGCCCTGCCGACCGTCAGCAGCAAGGTCGGCGGCGTGTCGTACCTGATCGACCACGGCGCGAACGGCTTCCTCTTCCCCGCCGGGGACGCCGAGGCCCTCGCCGGGCATCTCCTGGCCCTCGCCCGCGACCCCGCCCTGCGGCGGACCATGGGCCAGCGGCTGTATGAGAAGGCCAAGCGGGACTTCTCCATCGAGGCCACCGTCGCGCGGCAGATCGAGATCTACGAGGCCATCCTCCGCTACGAGCAGCACGGCCGCGACCATGTGGTCATCTGCGGCGCCTACGGCCGCGGGAACGCCGGGGACGACGCGATCCTCCTGGCCATCCTGACGGAGCTGCGCGCCATCGACCCGGACCTGTCGTTCCAGGTCTTCTCCCGCAACCCGATGGACACCCGGATGAGCTACCGCGTCAATGCCTTCTACACCTTCCGGTTCTGGCGGGCGCTGCACTACTTCAAGCGGGCCAAGCTCTTCATCAACGGCGGCGGCTCGCTCATGCAGGACGTGACGTCCTACCGCTCCCTGTGGTTCTATCTCTGGACCCTCGCCGCCGCCAAGCGGCACGGCTGCCCCGTCGTCATGTACGGCTGCGGCATCGGGCCGATCCGCAGCGACGGCAACCGCCGCCGCGCCGCCCGGGTCATGGACCGGTACGTCGATGCGATCACCCTGCGCGATCCGGACTCCCTGAAGGAGCTGGAGGTCCTGGGCGTCTCGAAGCCGAAGATCTCCCTCTCCGCCGACACGACCGTCATCCTGCCCGCCGCCGAGCCGGAGGTCATCGACGGCATCCTCGACAGCTGCGGCATCCCCGCCGACGGGGCCTACGTCGGCTTCGTCCTGCGGCCGTGGCCCGGCTTCGAGGAGAAGGCCCGCGCCCTCGCCGCCGCCGCCGACCACGTCTACGAGACCTACGGCCTGACCCCCGTCTTTTTCCCCATCGAGCCGCGGCTGGACGTCGCCGCCGCCCAGCGCGTCATCGCCCGGATGAAGGCCCCCCACTACCTGATGACCGAGCCGTACACCGCCGCCCAGACCATCGGGATCCTCTCCCGGATGAAGGTCGTCGTCTCGATGCGGCTGCACGGGCTGATCTTCGCCGCCGGGCAGGGCGTCCCCCTCGTCGGCATCGTCTACGACCAGAAGGTCAGCTCCTTCCTGTCCTACATCGGCCCGGACCTCTACGAGGACCTGGGCGGGATCACCGCC
>CAKTJM010000041.1 GCA_934567745.1 uncultured Eubacteriales bacterium
CTGCGAGACCCTGCGCGCCCCCGGCGCCGCGGTCGAGGCGGAGGTGGGCGCGGACGCGGCGGAGCTGGCCCGGCTGATCGCCCGTGGGGCGGGCCCGGCGGAGACCCTGCCGCTCCTCATTTCCCTGGAAAAGCGGGACCGCGCGGAGATCGCGCTGCTGCTGGACCAGGTGTGCGCGCAGCTCGCCGCGCAGACGCCCCGGCGGCCGGACCTGGTGCCGGTGCTCGGGGAGCTGTCGGCGATCCGGGCGGCGTGCACGACGAACATCTCGGCCGGGCACCTGGCCGGATGGATCGCGTCGGTGCTGTGAGCGCCGGCGCACAGTGTCCCTCAAGAGAAGGAGGAAGACCATGCCAATGATCATCAGCGTTCGCTATCGCAGCGAAGGCAAGCAATACTTTTTCGACCCGCGCGGCCTGACGTGCCGCCCCGGCGACGGGGTGATCGTCGAGACGGCCTCGGGGGTCGAGTACGCGACCTGTGTGCGGGGGAACTTCGAGCTGGCCGAGAGCGAGCTGACGTCCCCCCTGCGGCCCGTGGTGCGGCTGGCCACGCAGGACGACGAGGAGACGGTGCGCCGCAACCGCCAGAAGGAGGCCTACGCCTTCAAGGTGTGCCAGGAGAAGATCGCCGAGCATAAGCTGGAGATGAAGCTGGTGAGCGTCGAGTGCTCGTTCGAGGGCACGAAGATCCTCTTCTTCTTCACGTCGGAGGGCCGGGTGGACTTCCGCGGCCTGGTCAAGAGCCTGGCGGCCGTCTTCCACACGAGGATCGAGCTGCGCCAGATCGGCATCCGCGACGAGGCGAAGATGCTCGGCGGCCTGGGGATCTGCGGGCGGCCGTTCTGCTGCTCGTCGTTCCTGCGCGACTTCCAGCCCGTGTCGATCAAGATGGCCAAGACGCAGAACCTGTCCCTGAACCCGACGAAGATCTCTGGCACCTGCGGGCGGCTGATGTGCTGCCTGAAATACGAGCAGGAGGCCTATGAGGACCTGATGAAGGACGCGCCGCGGATGGACTCCTTCGTGGAGACGCCGGACGGTGCGGGCACGATCATCAGCGTGAACACCCTGCGCGAGAAGGTCCGCGTGCGTCTGGACGACGCGCCGGACTCCCTGAAGACGTATCAGAACGGCGAGATCCGGGTCATCCGCAGCGGCAAGGGCAAGCGCCCCGAGGGCTACGTCCAGCCGCCGAAGGAGGAGCTGGAGAAGCTCCGACACGGCAGCGAGTCGCCGGAGGACCAGTACCGCCGCGAGCAGGCCGAGCTGGCCGCCGCCCTGGACGAGTTCATGGCGGGCCACAGCGAGCGCACGGCCGCGCCTCAGCGCTCCTCCGGCGGCAGCAGCGGGACCACCCGCCGCCGCCGCGGCCGCGGGGGCAATGCCCAGCAGCCGCAGCAGGCCCAGCCGCAGCCCGCCGCCCCCACGGAGGGCGAGGAGCAGCCCCGTCCGTCCCGCCACCGCAGCCGCCGCCACAAGCAGGGCGGCGCCGCGGCCCAGCGGGGAAGCGCCGCCGCTCCGGCCGAGGCCCCGCGTCCGCAAGCCCCGGCCCCCGCTGGCGAGGGCGAGGAGAAGAAGAGCCCGTCCCGCCGCCGTCATCGCGGCGGGCGCGGCCGGTCCCGCGGTGGCAGCGGCGGTCAGTCCCAGGGCGAGAAGCCCAATACGCCGCCGCAGGAGCCGAAGGCCCCCCGTCCCCCCGCCGGGGAAGGCGGCAGCCCCGGCGAGGGCGGCAAGCCCCGCGGCAACTGGCACCGCAGACGCCGAAAATAAGCATATCGTGATGGATAGAGCCCACGTCCTAAGGGACGAGGGCTCTTTTCTATCAGTAGGGGGAGCCCGTTGCCGTCCACGCCTGGCGGTCGGACCGGGGCCTCCCTCGATGAGTCGAGGAACGAGGTGTTTCTTATGCAGACATACACAGCGGAAGAGAGCAAGAGGATCGCGATGCGCGTCTCCTGGATCAGCCTGGTGATCAACCTCCTGCTGTCGGCCTTCAAGCTGGTGGCGGGCCTGGTGGCCTCGTCGGGGGCCATGATCTCCGACGCGATCCACTCCGCGTCGGACGTCTTCTCCACCATCATCGTCATGATCGGCGTCCAGATCGCCAGCCGCAAGGCCGACCAGCAGCACCAGTACGGGCACGAGCGCTTCGAGTCCGTCGCCTCGGTCGCCCTGGCCATCATCCTGCTGGAGACCGGCCTGCTGATCGGGTGGAAGGGGCTGAGGACGATCCTGGCCGGGTCCTACGCGGCCCTGCCGGTCCCCGGCCTGCTGGCGCTGATCGCGGCGGTGGTGTCCATCGTCGTCAAGGAGTGGATGTACTGGTTCACCCGCGGGGCCGCGAAGAGGATCCGCTCCGACGCCCTTATGGCCGACGCCTGGCACCACCGGTCCGACAGCCTCTCATCCATCGGGGCCCTGGTCGGCATCGGGGCGTCCATGCTCGGCTATCCGATCATGGACAGCATCGCCAGCGTCGTCATCTGTCTCTTCATCGTCAAGGCGGCGGTGGACATCTTCCGCGACGCGGTGGGGAAGATGGTCGATACCTCCTGCGACGAGCCGACGCTCAAGCGGATGCGGGAGACCATCCTGGCGCAGGAGGGCGTCCTGGGCCTGAACAGCCTCCACACGCGCCTGTTCGGCGCGCGCATCTACGTGGACGTGGAGATCGCCGCGGACGGCGCCCTGCCCCTGCGCGAGGCCCACGCGGTCGCGGAGCGCGTCCACGACGCCATCGAGGGCGGCTTCCCGACCGTCAAGCACTGCATGGTCCACGTGGACCCGTATGCGGAGAGCTGACGAGGTTTTCCACAAAGCATGGCCCCGCTGTGGAGACAGCGGGGCCATTTTCTGCGCGTATGGGGGAAAAACGGGAAGATCGGCGCGATCGGCCACCGAAACGTCCACGAAAAAGCGTCTCGCTGTGGAAAACAGCGGGACGCTTCCATATCAGGGCGATGCGAGGGGGCGGTACGATCAGTCGTACTTGTAGAAGCCCTGGCCGGTCTTACGGCCGAGCAGGCCGCCGCGGACCATCTTCTTCATGGTCAGAGCGGGACGATACTTGCTGTCGCCGGTCTCGGTGAAGATGGTCTCCATGATGGCCAGGCAGATGTCCAGACCAACGAGGTCGGCCAGAGCGAGGGGGCCCATCTTGTGGTTGGCGCCGTACATCATGGCGGCATCGATGTCTTCCTTGGAGGCGATGCCGTTCTCGAGGACGATGATGGCCTCGTTGATCATCGGGAACAGGATGCGGTTGACGACGAAGCCGGGAGCCTCACCGACCTCGACGGGGTTCTTGCCGATCTCGGCAGCGCAGTCGTAGACGGCCTTGAAGGTCTCGTCGTCGGTGCGGATGCCGCGGATGACCTCGACCAGCTTCATCGCGGGCGCGGGGTTGAAGAAGTGCATGCCGAGGACCTTCTCGGGGCGCTTGGTGGCGGCGGCGATGGCGGTGATGGAGATGGAGGAGGTGTTGGAGGCCAGGATGGTCTCGGGCTTACACAGCTCGTCCAGCTCCTTGAAGATGCTCTTCTTGACGTCGAGCACTTCGATGGCGGCCTCGACGACCAGGTCGCAGTCAGCGGCCTTGGCCAGCTCCAGGGTGTAGGAGACGCGGCCCAGGACGGCGTCCTTCTCCTCAGCGGTCATCTTGCCCTTGGCGACCTTCTTCTCCATGTTCTTGGTCAGGACGCCCTCGCCGCGCTGGATGAAAGCTTCGGCGATGTCGCGGACGATGACGGTCTTACCAGCCTCAGCGAAGACCTGGGCGATGCCCATGCCCATGGTGCCGGCGCCCAGGACCATGATCTTATTGATAGCCATGATGATGTTCCTCCAAAATATTTATTGACGTGCCCGAAGGCAAGTTTTGACGGGGTGTGACGGGATGCCGATGCTCAGTGGTTCTTGAACTGGGTGAGCGGCTTCTTCGCGACGAAGGCGGCCATGGCGTCCTTCTGGTCCTCGGTGTCGAAGCAGTTGGCGAAGGTGACGGACTCGAGCATGACGGCGGTGGTGATGTCGCAGTCGATGCCGCGGCGGATGGCCAGCTTGGAAGCGCGGATGGCCAGCTGGGCCTTGGAAGCGACCTTGTTGGCCAGCTCGAGGGCCTTGTTCATCAGCTCGTCGGCGGGGACGACGAAGTTGACCATGCCGATCTCCAGCGCGCGCTGAGCGGTGATGGTGTCGGCGGTGAAGATCAGCTCGAAGGCGTTGCCGGTACCGATGATACGGGCCATACGCTGGGTGCCGCCGAAGCCGGGGATGATGCCCAGGCCGACCTCAGGCTGACCGAACTTGGCCTTTTCGGAGGCCACGCGCATGTCGCAGGCGAGAGCCAGCTCGCAGCCGCCGCCGAGAGCGAAGCCGTTGACCGCGGCGATGGTGGGCTTGGCCATCATGTCCACGCGCATGAGCAGGCTGTTGCCCAGCTCGCTGAAGGCGAGGCCGTCGGCGACGTTCATGTGGGCCATCTCGCTGATGTCGGCGCCGGCGACGAAGGCGCGGCCTACACCGGTGATGACGACGACATAGATCTCGTCGTCGTGCTCGACCTGGTCGAGGGCCTTCTCAAGGTCGGCGAACACGGCCTTGCTCAGAGCGTTCAGCGCCTCGGGGCGATTCATGGTGATGATACCGACGTTGCCCTGCTTGGTGACTTCTACGAATGCCATGGGAGATACCTCCTAATTATCAGATAAGTGAGTGTGATGTTCGTGTCGATCGAAAAGATTTCGTGATAGGGATATAAGAGATCCACATACAACAGTTCTGATTCAGTATACTGCAATTTTCCCCTTCGGACAAGGGTAGATCCCTCTCCGATCTTCATAAAAAAAAGGAAAAATGTCCACCGTTTCTGTTCGATCTTTCAATGCATCAGAGCGCTCAGGGCCTGCGCGATCGGGAGGTAGGCGAGAGGGAGGAAGATCGCAGGAAGCATGTTGCCGGCTTTCAGCGGAGTGCGGGGCAGCTCGAGCATGTTCAGGCCGATGCCGATGATGATGCAGCCGCCGACGGCGCTCATCTCGGTGATGGCGGCCTCCTGCAAAAAGCCCGCGACCAGACCGGCCAGCAGGGTCAGCCCGCCCTCGTAGACCAGGATCGGCAGGGCGGAGAAGGCCACGCCGATCCCCACGGCGGCGGCGAGGGAGATGGAGAACACGCCGTCGATGACCGACTTGGAGATGAGGATGGACCAGTCGCCGTCGATGCCGGCCTTGATGGACCCGACGATGGCCATCGCGCCGACGCAGAAGAGGACGGAGGCGGTGACGAAGGCCTCGGTGAAGGTGCTCTGTCCGCCCTCGTCCTTCATGAGCCGCTGGCGCAGCAGCTCGCCCAGCCGGTCGAGCCGCCGCTCGATGTCGATCAGCTCGCCGAGCAGGGTGCCCAGGACGAGGCAGACGACGACGCAGAGGGTGTTTTGGGTGCCGATGGCGGAGCTGATGCCGATGGCGAGGACGCACAGGCCGAGGGCCTGGACGAGGATGGTCAAGAAGCGCTCGGGCAGCTTGCCCTTGAGGGCGAGGCCGAGGAAGGTCCCGACGACGATCAGGACGCAGTTGATGAGGACGGCGGGCATGGGACGGACCTCCGATCTTTCCTGATGGAACGATGATGTGCCCCTTATCTTACGCCGTCGGCCGCGGCCTGTCAATATCCGGCATAGGGACAAGGGGGGCGGCCATAGAGTACGGGGAAAGGGGGGAAGGCCGGATGCGGAACGTGGCGGTGCTGACGCTGACGGGCGTGCTGTCGCAGGGGGTGGCGTTCGTCTATCGGGTCCTGCTGACGCGGCTGGCTGGGGCGGAGGTCCTAGGGCTGTATCAGCTGATCCTCCCGCTGTACTCGGTCCTGCTGTCGCTGACCGGGGTGGGGCTGTATACGGCGATGTCGAACCTCTCCGCGCGGTACGCGGCCCTGGGGGACCTGCGGGCGATCGACGCGGTGCGGCGGCAGGTGCTGGGGGCGTTCTACGGCCTGGCGGTCGTGCCGTGCGCGGCGCTGCTGATCTTCTCGGACGCGGCGTCGGTCTATCTGCTGGGCGACGCGCGGACGCAGCTGGGGCTGATGCTGCTGGTGCCGTGCCTGCTGCTGACGGGGACGGAGACGCTGCACAAGCACTATTTCTACGGCGTGGGCCGGGTGGTGCCCGCGGCGGTGACGGAGCTGCTGGAGCAGCTCCTGCGGGCGGGCTTCATCCTGGGCCTGCTGGTCGCCCTGCGGCCGGGGACGGCGGAGCGGACGGTGGGCACGGTGGTGCTGGGCATGGCGTGCTGCGAGGTCTGCGCGGCGGCGACGCAGCTCGTGCTGTTCCGGGCGTATCTGGGCGCGCCGCGGCGGTTGCCGGGGACGCGCCCGCCGGGGGCGGCCCTGCGGCGGCAGATCCGACAGATCGCCCTGCCGCTGGGGTCGGCGGCGCTGCTGGGGAACCTGATCTCCTCGGCGAACGCGGTGCTGATCCCGCGCCTACTGGTGCGCGGCGGGATGGACCAGAGCGAGGCGGTCGCGGCCTATGGCGTGACGTTCGGGATGACGCTGCCGCTGCTGATGCTGCCGACGGCGTTCCTGAGCGCGCTGGGGCTGGTGCTCACGCCGAAGCTGGCCCAGTGCCTGGCGCTGGGGCGGCGGGACGCCGTCCGGCGGCACGTGCGCCGGGCGGTGGGGGCGACGGACCTGATCCTGATCCCGGCGCTGGCGCTGCTGGCGGTCCTGGGGCCGGAGCTGGGCGCGCGGCTGTACGGCGAGCCGACGGTCGGGGCGCATCTGCCGCTGCTGGCGCTGGGGGTGCTGTTCTCCTGCTGGCAGGGGCTGCTGTGCTGCGTGCTGAGCGGGGTGGACCGGCAGGGGACCTCGGCGGTGCTCTGTCTGGTGTGCGACGGGGCGCAGCTCGTGCTCACCTGCGCCCTCGTCGGGCGGGTCGGCATGGTCGGCTACGCGGCCGCCTTCACGGCCACGGCCCTGATGGGCGCTGCGCTGCACTGGGCCGTCGTGGCGAAGGAGACGGGCCTGCGGCTGCCGGTGGGGCCGTGGCTGCTGATCCCGTCGCTGGCGGCGGCGCTGGCGGCCGCGTGCGCGGAGCTGATGCAGCACGCCCTCCTGCGCGGCGGGCTGGGGGACCTGGGCGCGGCGTGCGGCGCGCTGGGCTTCGGGCTGCTGGTGTATCTGGCGGGGCTCCAGGCGATGGGCGCGCGGGAGGCCCTGCGCGACGAAGGGGCTTGCGCCCCGGACCGATCCCGGGTAGAATAGGGGAGACGAAAGAGAGGGGAGCGCAGGATGGAGCACGAGGACTACATGCGGCAGGCGCTGGCGCTGGCGCAGGAGGCCGCGGCGGCCGGGGAGGTCCCGGTGGGCTGCGTGATCGTGAAGGACGGCGTGGTCGTCGGCCGGGGCCGCAACCGCCGCGAGGAGGACCGGTCGGCCCTGGCGCACGCGGAGCTGGCGGCGATCGAGGACGCCTGCCGGACGCTGGGGGACTGGCGGCTGCTGGGCACGCGGATGTACGTGACCCTGGAGCCGTGCCCGATGTGCGCCGGGGGCATCATCTCGGCGCGGATCCCGGAGGTGTACTACGGGGCGAAGGACGCAGGCTTCGGCGCGTGCGGATCGATCCTGAACCTCTTCGAGGAGGAGTTCCGACACCACCCGAAGCTGCGGGGCCGGATCCTGGAGGAGGAGTGCAAGGCGGTGCTCCAGGAGTTCTTCCGAGGGATGCGGTGAGATTTAAGACTTCTGTAACATTTGGGGCCTTTTTTTGTAACAAGTCCCTGGTACTCTATCCTTGCAAGAGTCAAGAAAGCTTCTTTTCATTTTTAACCTTCGGAGGAAAGGCCCGCACTGCGGGCCTTTTTTCTATCCACTGTAGCAAACGGCGGGCGTCCCTCTGATCGGGACGCCCGCCGTTCGTGTCTGATCGTTTCCTTTTCATCTCGTCCGGATGCCGAAGACGGCGAACCGCACGAAGGGGATCCGCCGCAGGAGCGCGGCCAGCAGCGGCGCGCCGAGCAGCACGGCCGCCAGCGCCAGCGGATACACCGCCGCCGCCGGGAGCGCGGCGACCGTCTTCAGCGCCCAGCAGGGCCAGACGATCAGCAGATAGTGGACGACGTAGATCGAGAAGCCGTCCCGCGCCATCCGGGTCGAGAAGGCCGTCGGCCGATCGCACCAGGCCCGCGCGGCGGTCAGGATCGCCAGGGTGGCGACCCAGGCGTAGGCGTTCGTGAGCAGGGCGTGCAGGCAGGCGTCCGCGGCGTAGCTCTCGCCGAAGTACCGCACGACGAAGCACACGCCGAGCACGACGGCCGCCGCGAGCAGCCCGAGCTTGATCTGACCGAGCCGGTCCAGGACCGCCTCGTGCGACAGGACGAGGCAGCCGAGGAAGAAGGCGGCAAGATAGATGCCGAAGCGGTAGGTCGTGATGACCGGCACGTTCCCGACCTGTGCGCCGCCCCAGAGGACGAGGATCCCCAGCGCGACCGTCACCGGCCATGGGCAGCGTGCGCCGCACGCGGTCAGCCGCGTCCACCACCGCCGCCCATGGAACAGGCACAGCACCACTGTGGCGACCCACAGCACGTGGAGGAACCACAGCGGCCCGGTCCCCGACACGGCGAAGATGGGCCAGCGCAGCGCCGGGGGGATCGTGTCCAGCCCGCCTCCGAGCATGACGTTGGCATAGCCCACCAGCCACTGGAACACGAACAGGCCCAGGGTGGAGGGGATGAGCAGCTTGACCGTCCGCGCCCGCAGGTAGGACCGCCGGTCCGTCCGCTCCAGCGCGTAGCGCGCGCACATGCCCGCCACGACGAAGAGCAGGACCATGATCCACGGATAGACCGCGTAGAGCAGCACGTCCTGCGGCTGGACCGCCGCGAACGGGCCGACCCCGCCGAGGACGCCCGCGGCGTTGAACATGTAGAAGACGTGGTAGACGAGGACGAGCAGCACCGTCCCGCCTCGGACCGAGTCGAGCCACGCGCGTCTCATGCGTCGCCCTCGCCGTCGGCGAAGATGGTCTGCGCGAGCTGAGTGAAGACCGACTTGGGCGGGATCGCGAGGCCGCGCTCCTCGTCGGCCAGGACGATCAGGGTGTCGCCCGGGCGCAGGGAGAACAGGTCCCGCGCCTGCTTCGGGATGACGATCTGGCCCTTCTCGCCCATCGTGACGGTCCAGGCATATTTTCCTTTCGGCCCTTCCATGTGGCCCACCTCCGTGAGAAAAGTATGATTTGTATGACTGATATGGACCAGTATACCACGGTCGCAGGAAAAAGCAAGCCCCGTCCGACGAAAACATGTCGGACGGGGCTTGGTCGTTTTTGGGGGGTGGGATCGGTCAGCGCTCCTCGCGGAAGTAGCTCAGCCCGAGGCTGGCGGGCGGCTGGTTGGAGCGGTCGTGCTTCAGGCTCACGGCCACCAGGACGACGGCGGTGACGACGTAGGGCACGATGTCGTAGATGGAGGCGGGGATGAAGGAGATGGGGTAGTAGTACCGCATGCAGGCCAGCCCGCCGAAGATGAGGGAGCACCACAGGGCGCGCAGGGGGCTCCAGACGGCGAAGATGACCAGCGCCACGGCCAGCCAGCCGTAGCCGTCGATGCAGTCGAAGACCCAGGCCCCGCCGACGCCGGAGCTGGCGTTCATGACGAGGTAGAGGCCGCCGAGACCGGTCATCGCGCCGCCGATGATGGTGGCGAGGTACTTGTACTTCGTGACGTCGATGCTGTCGGCATCGGCGGCGGCGGGATCCTCGCCGACGGCGCGGAGGTTCAGGCCCGTGCGGGTCCGCCCGAGGAACCAGGCCATGAGCACCGCCAGGACGATGCTGAGATAGACCATGAAGTTGTGGGAGAAGAGCAGCTTGCCGACGACGGGGATCTGGACGAGACTGTCGGGGAAGATGGCCGCGTTGAAGAGCCGCTTGACGCCGGTGGAGACGGACAGGAAGCCGGAGGCGCTGCTGTTGCCGATGGCCTCGCCGAAGTAGTTGCCGAAGCCGGTGCCGAACATGGTCAGCGCCAGGCCGGTGACGTTCTGGTTCGCGCGCAGGGAGATGGTGAGCACGGAGTAGATGGCCGCGCCCAGCCCGGCCCCGAGCAGGGAGCACAGCAGGGCGATGAGCACGGCGGCGACGGCGCTCGTCCCGCCCGCGTTCTCGTAGAAGTACGCGCCCATGATGCCGGAGACGCCGCCCATGAACATCATGCCCTCGACGCCGAGGTTGAGGTTGCCGGACTTCTCGGTCAGGACCTCGCCGAGGACGCCGTAGAGCAGCGGCGCGGCGGCGAGGATGCCGGCGGTGAGGAAGTTGATGAGGTTATCCATTCGCCTTGTCCCCCTTTCCGTCCTTGGCGGCCTTGGGGGCCTCGGGATGGTGCCCGCGGAAGATGACGCGGTAGTTGATGAAGAACTCGCAGCCGAGCATGAAGAAGAGGATGATGGCCGAGAGCACGTCCGCGGCGGAGGCCGGGATCTTGAAGTTGGTCTGGATGGTGTTCGAGCCCTTGGACAGGATCGCGAGCAGCCCGGCGATCAGGACCATCGCGAAGGGGTTCAGGTGCGCCAGCCAGGCGACGATGATGGCGGTGAAGCCGACGCCGCCGGAGGTGCCGTTGTTCAGGGTGTAGTCCGCGCCGGAGACCACCAGGAAGCCCATGAGACCGGCGATCGCGCCGGAGAGGAACATGGTGCGCATGACGATCTTGGCGACGTTCATCCCGGCGTAGCGGGCGGTGCGCACGCTCTCACCGACGACGGAGATCTCATAGCCCTGCTTGCTGTAGCGCATGTAGACGAACATGCCGACGGTCAGCAGGAGGACGACGATCCAACCGGCGTGGACGCCGCCGATCTTGGGCAGGCGGGCGTTCTGGTCGAACATGGCGATGATGGGGAAGCCGGTGCCCTTCGGGTCCTTCCACGGGCCGTTCTGGAGATAGCTCTCGATGCCGAGGGCGATGTAGTTGAGCATGAGGGTGAAGAGGGTCTCGTTCGTGCCCCACTTCGCCTTGAAGAAGGCGGGCACGAGGCCCCACAGGCCGCCCGCGACGATGGCCGCGAGGGCCATGACGAGCAGGAGGGCGGGCTTGGGCAGCTTGTCGAAATAGAACAGGGCGAAATAGGTCGCCGCGATGCCGCCGACCATGATCTGGCCCTCGGCACCGATGTTCCAGAACTTCATCTTGAAGGCCGGGGCCAGCGCCAGCGCCGCGCCGAGCAGGGGGATGGCCTGCCGGACGGTGACGGTGCGGGCGGTGTGGGTGCCGAGGGAGCCGGAGATGATGTCGTGGTACACGGCCAACGGGTCATGGCCCAGGACGGCCACGAACAGGGAGCCGGTCACGAGGGCCAGCACGATGGCGGCCAGACGGATGGCCCACTTCTTGCCGCGGCCCATATCGTCGCGCTTGGCCAGGCGGACGAGAGGCTCGCGCTGGGGACGCTTCGTATCACGCATGGCTGGCCTCCTCTCCGACGCGGGTCATGAGCAGGCCCACCTCTTCCTTGGTGACGGTGCGGCCGTCGACGATGCCGGAGACCTTGCCGCCGCACAGGACGAGGATCCGGTCGCACAGCTCCAGCAGGACGTCCAGGTCCTCGCCGACGTAGAGGACGGCGACGCCCTGTTCCTTCTGCTCGTTGAGCAGGTGATAGATGGTGTAGGAGGAGTTGATGTCCAGCCCGCGCACGGGATAGGCGGTCATGAGCAGGGCGGGGGCGGAGGCGATCTCGCGCCCGACGAGGACCTTCTGCACGTTGCCGCCGGAGAGCTTCCGCACGGGGGTGGTGATGCTGGGCGTGACGACGCTGAGCTTGTCGCGGATCTCCTCGGCGAGGGAGCGCGGCTGCTTCGCGTCGGTGAAGAAGGACCGGCCGCGGTCGTAGCTCTTGAGCATCATGTTGCCGATCATGCCCATGGAGCCGACCAGGCCCATGCCCAGACGGTCCTCGGGGACGAAGGCGAGGCTGACGCCCAGGTCGCGGATGGCCAGGGGCGACATGCCGACGAGGTCCTCCACGCGGGCCGGCTCGCGGCGGCTGTTGTAGAGGATCTTGCCCTCCTGGACGGGATACAGACCGGCGATGGCCTCGCACAGCTCGCGCTGGCCGCTGCCCGCGATCCCGGCGATGCCGAGGATCTCGCCGCTGCGGGCGGAGAAGGAGACGTGGTCGAGGACGCGCACGCCCTCACCGTCGACGCAGGTGAGGTCGCGGACGACCAGGCGCTCCTGGGGGTCCTTCGGCTCCGGCCGGTCGATGTTCAGGGTGACGGCGTGGCCGACCATCATGTCGGTGAGGGCCTGGGGGTCGGTCTGACTGGTCTCGACGGTGGCGATGTACTGCCCCTTGCGCAGGACGGAGACGCGGTCGGAGATGGCCATGACCTCGTTGAGCTTGTGGGTGATGATGACGATGGACTTGCCGTCCTCCTTCATGTTCCGCAGGACGCGGAAGAGCTTCTCCGTCTCCTGCGGGGTGAGGACGGCGGTCGGCTCGTCCAGGATGAGGATGTCGGCCCCGCGGTAGAGGGCCTTGATGATCTCGACGGTCTGCTTCTCGGAGACGGCCATGTCGTAGATCTTACGATCCGGGTCCAGCTCGAAGCCGTACCGCGCGCTGATCTCGCGGATCTCCTGGGAAATGGCGCGGCGGTCGAAGCGGCCCCTCCCCTTCAGGCCGAGGACGATGTTCTCGGCGGCGGTGAACACGTCCACCAGCTTGAAGTGCTGGTGGATCATGCCGATGTGCAGGTCGAAGGAGTCCTTGGGGGAGCGGATGGACACCTCCTGTCCATCGACGAAGATCTGGCCGCTGTCGGGGTAGTAGATGCCCGCCAGCATGTTCATGAGCGTGGTCTTGCCGCTGCCGTTCTCACCGAGCAGGGACAGGATCTCGCCCTTGCGGATGTCCAGGCTCACGTGGTCGTTGGCCACGACGCTGCCGAAGGTCTTCGTGACCTCGCGCAGCTCTACAGCGTTCTCAGGCTGCAAGGGACTTTCACCTCAGTTCTCGTTCTCTTTTCTTCTCGCTCTGACGAGCGGTCTTCTCTCTGTGGCCGGGTGCGCACAGGAGGGCGGACCGGGCGGCGGTGCGCTCTCCTCTGGGCCCCGGGAACCAAGCACACCCTTGCCGTAGGGGCAAGGGTGTTGGCTCGGTCCGTGGAGCAGCAGCTCCGGGATATCACGTGGGATCAGGACAGCACGGTGATGCCGTCGATGATGTAGGCGAAGGAGGGAGCGGAGGACGTCTCGTTCTCGGTGTAGTGCTCGCCCTCGGCCAAGTTAAGCTCCTGGCCGTCGGCATCGACACCGTGGAGCGGGCCGGCGAAGACCTGGACGGAGCCGTCCTTCAGGCCGGCCTCGGCGGTGGCGATCGCGTCAGCAGCGCCTTCGGGGAAGATGGCCTCGTTGTAGTCGGACAGGTAGCAGGCGCCCTCGGCGAAGGTGCCGCACCAATCCTGGTCGATGGCAGCGCCGTCGATCATGCAGCCCAGAGCGTACTCATAGTAGGCGCCCCAGTTGATGCGGGCGGAGACGAGAGCGGCCTCGGGGGCGACGGGGATCATGTCGTCGTTGTAGCCGACGGCCCAGACGCCGTTGTTCTGAGCGGTGGTGGCGGGGGCGGAGGTGTCGGAGTGCTGGGAGATGACGTCGCAGCCCT
>CAKTJM010000042.1 GCA_934567745.1 uncultured Eubacteriales bacterium
CTTCTTACTCACGATAGA
Source organism: uncultured Eubacteriales bacterium (assembly GCA_934567745.1). GTDB lineage: Bacteria > Bacillota > Clostridia > Oscillospirales > Oscillospiraceae > Evtepia. The sequence goes on from CAKTJM010000042.1 coordinate 19, forward strand.
GGAGGGAGCAAGTTTTTTCTCCTTCCTCTGCAAGAGGAAGGGGATGGGCGTATGGGGTTTTATAAGATCGCGAGCCTGGTCCTCCAGGCAGCCACGCTCTTCGCAGGCATCCTGGCCCTCCGCGCGAGCAGAAAAAATGACCGCCAGGTCAGCCCCCTGGCGGTCAGCGTTCGTAAGAACGTAAACCCGTAAGAGAGAGCCGACCACTACTGCCGGTCCCTCTGACCCTAGTATAACCGCTCCGGCCCGCCCTGTCAAGGGCGGGCCGGGGTTTTCGCTGTCTGCGCAGCCCGAAAAGGCTTGCATCCCCTGTCGAGCTGTGGTATGCTGACCGCAGAGTTGTGCGAAGGCAGTGGAAAGCTGTCTGCGCTTGGCGGTCGGCTCTCTTTTTACTTACGAGAGGGAGCTGGACTTCTCGTTTCGCGCCCTCTCTCGAAGGAAAGGGGGTGGGTCCATGGAGCTATCGGTCCTCCTGCAGTGCGTCGATACGGCGTGCCAGGTGCTCATGACCGTGATCGCGGCCATCGCCCTCGAGCGAAACAACAAAAAGAAGTGACCGCCAGGCCGGAATCCTGACGGTCATATGTTCATATCGACCTAGAAGAGCCGACTGCTCGCAGCAGTCTCTCCACTGACCCTAGTATAACCGCTCCGGCCTGCCCTGTCAAGGACGGGCCGGAGTTTTTTGCGCTTGGGCCACCGCGCTCGGGCGAAGCGACGAAAAGGAGCGACCGACAGGTCTGTGCCCTGACGGTCACGCTGCCGGAGGGAGCGGCCGTTCGCAGCAGCCGCTCCACCGGCTCTGGTATGACCGCTCCGGTCAGTCGTCACGCACGGAAGGCGCAGGGCGCACAGGGATCTGCCGTGCGTGCGGGACCGGGACGGTGGGATCGTCGCTGTCCCTCAGGACGGATCGTCCACCTGGGCCAGGAACAGGGCCTGGGCGGCCTCGCCGTTCCACAGGCAGGCGAGGAAGGGACGGTCGAAGGTCAGCTCCACGGGGGGGTCGATTGGGGCGGAGGCCGCACCGACCGCGGCGGCGGTCACGGCGGCGGCCTCGGTGCCCTTCTCGTCCACGCGGAGGTAGGTCTTCTGGAGGATCTGGCTCAGGTACAGATCGCCCTTGGCGCAGGTGCCGATGCCGGACAGGTCCGCCGCGCCGGAGAAGGCGGTGGTCAGACCGAGCCCCTTGAACGCATCGGTGAGGTCATAGGAGCCCTCCAGGGTGAACTTCGGCAGGGCGAGCGCCACGCGCTTGTCCTGCGCGGCCTTGGCCAGGGCGGCGAAGTCGGAGCTGGCCAGCTCGGCGGCGGTGTGGCCGTCCTTCGGCAGGAGCGCGATCAGGGACCAGTCGCCCTCGCCGCGGTAGGGCAGGACCACGCCGGTGCAGGCGTCGGTGTCGAGGTAGGACATGGTGCGGGTGTCACGCAGGAAGGGCACGGTGACGGTCTTGCCCCCGGCGGTGGTGAAGTCCAGATCGCGGGTCGACTCCTTGTCGAAGGGGACGGCCCAGTCGCCCTTGAAGTACAGGGCGTTCAGGAGCACGGCGACCTGATCGTCCGCGAGCGGCTCGCCCAGGATGGTGGGGATGAGGTCATGCGTCTTGGCCTTGACCCAGGCGTTGATGCGGTCCATGGCGTCCTTCGTGGGCAGGTCGAGGGTCTGGCTCTCGGCGCCGTAGGTCCCCTTCACGCTGGACAGGTAGGACTGCTTGGGGCTGACGGAGGTGTCGAACCAGAGGGAGTTGGCGACCTCGACGGTCGGGCCGTCCTTGGTGGCCTTGGTCAGTGCGGCGTAGAGCTTCGCGGGGTCGGTCCCGGTGAGGACGCGGTCCAGCTCGGCCTTCGTCTCGCCCTGCGCGCCCGCCTGGACGAGACCGAGGGCCATCGCGGCGGAGGCGGGGGAGAGGACGACGTTCTGGCCCTTCACCTGGCCGAAGAGGTCGGCGGTGAAGTCGCCGGTGACGACGGGCTTGAGGCAGCTGTTCGCCAGACGCAGATCGAGGATGACGGCCTCCTGGCGGGTCAGGCTGTCCTTGGGGCCGAAGGTGCCGTCGGCGCGGCCCTGGATGACGCCGCCCTTGGCGAGGGTCTCGACGGACGCGGCGGCCCAGGAGCCGATCTTGCCGCTGTCGGACCAGGAATACAGACCGTCGATCAGCAGCGCGCCCTTCGTCGCGTCCAGGACGCGGTCGAGGAGGACGGCGGCCTGCTCACGGGTGAGCAGCTCGTCCGGGCGGAAGGTCCCGTCCGGGAACCCGGCGATCAGGCCGAGCCGGTCGGCGGCGCGGACCATGGGGTCGTTGCAGTCGGGGAAGGCGATGTTGCGGCTGTCCTGGACCGTGGGATCCTCGCCGGTGCGCGCGGTGTAGAGGGCGATGATTGCATGGGCGTACTCCAGCCGGGTGATGGGCCGGGTCAGGTCGGCCTTGGCCAGCAGGTCGGGCAGCAGCCCGGCGGCGTCGGCCTGGGAGACCTCCTCCTTGGCCCAGTTGGAGGCGGTCCAGCCGCCGTCGGCGGCGGTGGTGTCCACGGCGAGGCAGGCCGTCGCAGAGACGAGGACCAGACAGGCCAGGACGAGTGCTACGAGTTTCTTCATCATGGAAGTTTGCTCCTTTCGAGGTGGTTCTGACAGCTTTGACGCAGCGCGCGCGGAAAAGTTCCCAACTTCGCGAGGATTTCCTTCCTTTTTGCCCTCCCAGCCTTTGACAAAGGGGGGCGCAGCCCGTATAATGAGGGGACAGACCCAATGATATCAAGGGAGAAACGGAGCGAGACCATGGCAGAGTTCTATGAACGGTTCATCCACGAGACCTTCGACGCCGACGGGCGGCCCATCGCCTGCCGCTATGCGTACGGTCCCGATTTCAATTACGGCTACGACGTGGCCGACGCGCTGGCGGCGGCCCACCCGGATCGGGTGGCGATGCGCTGGCGCGACGACCGCGGCCGCGCGCGCGACCTGACCTTCGCGGACCTGCGGTCCCTGAGCGACCGGGCGGCGCGCCTGCTCGACGGGCGCGGCCTGCGCCGGGGCGACGTGCTCATGGCCGCCCTGCGCTGCCACTGGCAGTATTGGATCGTCGCGCTGGCGGCGCACAAGCTGGGGCTGATCCTCGCGCCGGTCTACCACCTCCTGTCGGAGGACGACCTGGCCTATCGGATGCAGGCCGCCGCGGTCCGGGGCGTGGTGTGCTGCCGGGACGGGGACGCCCCGGCGCGCGTCCGGGCGGCGGCCGACCGCGCCGGGACCGTGGCGGTGCGGCTGACCATCGACGGCGCGGCGGAGGGCTTCGAGGACTTCGACGCCCTCCTGGCCGCCCAGCCGGAGGGCTGGGACCGGGTCGCGACGGCCTGTCACGACCCGATGCTCCTCTACTTCACCTCCGGCACGACCGGGCAGCCGAAGGGCGTGCTGCACGACTTCGCCTACCCCCTGGCCAACCACTGCGGCGCGCGGTACATGCAGGACGGGCACGACGGCTCGGTCCACTTCGCCACGGGCGACACGGGGTGGGAGGTCGTCTCCGGCACCAAGTTCTACAGCCAGTGGCTGTGCCTGGTGACCCTGCTCGTCTACGACTGCGACCGGTTCTCGGCCGAGGCGGTCCTCGCCCTGCTCGAACGGGAGCGGGCGACCTCCGTCATGGCCCAGCCGACGGTCTACCGTAAGCTGACCGACGTGGGGCTGGACCGCTACGACCTGAGCAGCGTGACCTGCTGGGCGGTGGGGGGCGAGAAGCTCCTGCCCGACCTGGCTGAGACGGTCCGCGCCCAGACGGGCCAGCCCCTGTACGAGGGCTACGCCCAGTCGGAGGCGGGGCTGATCGCGGCCCTGTCGAAGGTCGGCGGCCTGCGGCCCGGCTCGGTGGGGCGGATCCTGCCCAAGTACCACGTCGAGCTGCTGCGCCCGGACGGGGGCTTCGCCGCGCCCGGCGAGGAGGGCGAGATCGTCCTCGTGGCCGACGGCGGCCGTCGGCCGGAGGGCCTGCTGATCGGCTACCTCGGCGACGAGGAGGCCACGCGCCGGATCCTGGACGGCGACCTCTACCACACGGGGGACCTGGCCACGCGCGACGCGGACGGCTTCCTATATTATAAGGGCCGCGCGGACGGCATCATCAAGACGAAGGGCTACCGCGTCAGCCCGGTGGAGGTCGAGGCCCTGCTCGGCCAGCACCCGGCGGTGTACGAGTGCCTGGCGGCCGGGATCGCGGACCGCGACCTCGGCCAGCGGATCCGTGCCTACGTCCACCTGCGGGCGGGGGAGGCCCCGTCCGAGGCGCTGGCGCAGGAGCTGATGGCGTGGCACAACGCGCGCTGCACCGGCTACCGCAAGGTCCGCGAGCTGGCCTTCGTCCCGGTGCTGCCGCGCAACGACAACGGCAAGCTCGTGCGCGGCCGCCCGATCGAGCCGGGGACGGTGTATCCGTACCGGCCCTGAGGGGATCGACAAGCCCAATGATATCAGGTATAATAGTGGAACTGACACTGCGGCGGGAAGGAGGGACGATATGGCGATCTTGGAGCTGGAGGACGTGCGCGTGACGTTCCGCCTGGCCACCGGCGAGCGGCTGACCGCCCTCGACGGGATGGACCTTACCGTGGAGGAGGGGGAGCTGATCGCCCTGGTCGGCCCGTCCGGCTGCGGGAAGACGACGGTGCTCAACGTCCTGGCGGGCGAGGTCCGGCCGGAGCACGGCATGGTCCGCTGCGCCGGGGTCCCGGTGGACGGAGTGACCGGCCGGGCGGGCTACGTCTCCCAGGCGGACACCCTCCTGCCCTGGCGGACGGTGCTGGACAACGTGGCCCTCGGGCTGGAGCTGCGCGGCGTGCCCCGCCGCACGCGGCGGGACCGCGCCCGCGCCCTCATGGAGAGCATCGGCCTGGCCGGGTTCGAAGAGAGCTTCCCCGGCGAGCTCTCCGGCGGGATGCGCAAGCGCGCGGCGATCGCGCGGGTGCTGGCGCTCGGCCCGCCGGAAGTGCTGATGATGGACGAGCCGTTCTCCCCGCTGGACGCGCTCACCCGCCAGCGGCTCCAGGACGACATTTTGGACCTGTGGGACCGCACGGGCTGCACCATCGTCTATGTGACACACGATCTGCCGGAGGCCATCGCCCTGGCGGACCGGGTGCTGCTGCTCAGCTCCCGGCCCGGGCGCGTCGTGCGGGAGTACCGCATCGACCTGCCGCGCCCGCGGCGGGTGATGGACGTGAAGCTCACGCCCCGCTTCGCCGAGCTGGAGCGGGCCATCTGGACGGACCTCCAGACCGAGCTGAGGGAGGTGGGGCCATGAGGCGGCTGCTCCGGCCCGGCGTGGTCACGGTGCTGGTCCTGGGGGCGCTGGTCGCCCTGTGGGAGGCCGCGGCCGCCGCGGGGCACGTGGACCTGTTCTTCTTCAGCTGTCCGTCCCTCGTCTGGGCGGACCTGGTGGAGATGGTGCGGACGGGCTACCTCCAGATCCACCTGGCGGCGACGGTGCAGGAGGCCGCGATCGGCCTCCTCTGCGGCGGGGCACTGGGGACGATGACGGGCCTGGTCCTGGGCATCCACCCGACGGTCAGCCGGGGGCTGCTGCCCCTGATGACCGGCCTGAACGGGGTCCCCAAGCTGGCGCTCGGCCCGCTGCTGATCATCTGGTTCGGCATCGGGCTGAAGTCGAAGGCCCTCATCTCCGGCCTGATGGTGTTCTTCGTCTTCGCGTTCAACCTCTACTCCGGGGCGCGCAGCACGGACCGCGACCTTCTTATGGGGGCGCGGCTGCTGGGGGCGAGCCATGGCCAGCTCCTGCGGCTGGTCGTGCTGCCGTCGTGCGTGCCGTGGTTTTTGACCAGCCTGCGCACCGGGCTGGGGATGGCCTTCTCCGGCGCGATCGTCGGGGAATACCTCGGCGCGAGCCGGGGCCTCGGCTGGGCGATCACCAACGCCGGGGAACGTTATGATGTGGCGAGAGTGCTGGCCTGTGTCCTGGTCATCCTGTGCCTCGTGATGCTGCTCGGGACCATCCTGCATCTGGTCGAGCGGCGGCTGCTGCGGTGGCGCACGGTGCGTGGGGACGGGCTTGGTACATAAATGATGAATGAGAAGGAGACTGACTATGAAGAAGCTGTTCGCACTCATGCTGGCCCTCGCGCTGTCGATGGCCCTGCTGGCCGGCTGCGGCCAGGACCCCGCTCCGGCGGATGACAGGCAGGAGCCGGCCCAGACCGGCGGCCTGCAGAAGATCGTTTTCGCTGAGCCGATCCGCGGCTATCACTGGGCCCCGGCCTATCTGGCCCAGAGCCTGGGCTATTTCGCCGAGGAGGGCCTCGAGGCCGAGTTCATGACCATCAAGGGCGGCAACCCCGCTTCCGCGATGTTCGCGGGCGAGGCGCAGTTCACCCTGGCGGGCGTGGAGATGGGCCTGGCCTCCCGCGAGGCGGGCCAGAACGCGAAGATCCTGCTCTCCCCGACCCAGAAGTACCCCTATCAGCTCATCGGCGGCACCGCCGACTACGCCACCATGGAGTCCCTGCGCGGCGGCGTCATCGCGGGCGGCCAGGGCGCGCTGAGCGCCCCCGCGGCCTTCTCCAAGGCCTGCATCATCGCCTCCGGCATGACCCCCGACGTGGACGTCTCCGTCATCAGCATGTCCAGCCCGGCCTATCCCGCAGCCATCGCCAACGGCGAGATCCAGGCGGCCGTCGCGACGAACCCCTGGGCCGGTAAGCAGCTGATCGACAACGGCGGCGTGGTCATCGTCGACGGCACGGACGCCCCCACCATCGAGAAGATGATCGGCTCCGCCGAGTATGAGCTCTTCGCCATCGTGACCACCCAGGAGTACATCGACGCCAACAGCGAGACCGTGCAGAAGGCCGTCAACGCCATGACGAAGGCCCTGGCCTGGATGAAGGACGCCTCCGCGGAGGAGATCGCCGATCAGCTCCTGCCGCTCTTCGGCGACGACGCGAAGGAGGAGCTGCTCTACGACGCGCAGTACGACAAGGACCGCCAGATCGCCAACTACACCGGCTATCACACCGAGAAGGGCTACGCGGCGGCGCTGGCGCTGGAGAAGCTCGCGGGCGGCATCACCCAGGATTATCCGGACACCGACATCTACGACGAGAGCTTCCTCGACAACGCCTGGGCGAGCCTGGAGAGCTGAGGACGCACACACATGCGGACACGCCCATGCGGCGGCATGACCGGACCTCCGGCTGCATAGTGTGGGAGGAACGGAGGATGCTGACGTATGGGACTGATCGAACTATTCATCCTGGCGGTGGGCCTGTCGATGGACGCCTTCGCGGTGTCGGTCTGTAAGGGCCTGGCGATGGAACGCGTGACCTGGCGGCGGGCGGTCGTGCCCGGCCTGTGGTTCGGGGCCTTCCAGGGGCTCATGCCCCTGCTCGGCTGGCTGCTCGGCTCGCGCTTCGCGCAGTACATCACGGCGGTGGACCACTGGATCGCCTTCGCGCTGCTGGTCATCCTGGGCGTGAACATGCTCCGGGAGGCCCGCCGCGCCGACGACGGCGAGGCGGACGCCTCCCTGGGCGTGAAGACGATGCTCGCCATGGCCGTGGCCACGAGCATCGACGCCCTGGCGGTGGGCATCACCTTCGCCTTCCTGACGGTGGACATCGTCCCGGCGGTGTGCTTCATCGCCTGCGTGACCTTCGTCATCTCCACCCTGGGGGTGAAGGTGGGGGCGCTCTTCGGCGACCGTTTCCAGGCGAAGGCCGAGGCGCTTGGGGGGATCATCCTGATCGTCCTGGGCGTGAAGCTCCTATTGGAGCACGTCGGCGTCCTGTGAGGCGGCGTGCAGCGGGAAAGGAATACAGATGAAAAGACATGGGATGGAACGGACGATCGCGCTGGTGCTCGCGCTCCTGATGGCGCTGGCGCTGGCGGCCCCCGCCTGCGCGGCGGACCGCCAGGCGGCGGAGGACGCGGCCTGGGAGCTGTACGACCTGGGCCTGTTCCGGGGCACCGGGACGGACGAGCAGGGCTTCCCGGTCTTCGCCCTCGACCAGGCCCCCACGCGGGCGCAGAGCGTGACGATGCTCGTGCGGCTGCTCGGGCAGGAGGGCGCGGCGACCGCCGGGTCCTGGACGATGCCCTTCACGGACGTGCCGGAGTGGGCCGCGCCGTACGTCGGCTACGCCTATGAGAAGGGCCTGGCCCTCGGCCGGAGCGCGACGAGCTTCGACCCGGACAGCCCCGTGCGCGCCACGGAGTACCTGACCTTCGTGCTGCGGGCGCTGGGCTATGCGTCCGGGACCGATTTCGCCTGGGACTCCGCCTGGACGCTGACGGATCGGCTGGGCCTGTGCAAGGGCCAGTACGGCGCGGAGACGACGCGCTTCACCCGCGGCGACGTGGCGGTCCTGTCGGCGGCGGCCCTGGCCCTCTGCCCGAAGGACGGGGAGAAGACCCTCCGGGAGACCATCGGCGCGGTCTCGGCCACGGGCCGGGTCCAGTGGGCGGACGAATGCGTCGCCTGCCGCGAGGGGATGATGGCCTTCTCCTTCACCGCACAGGGGAAGGAGAGCTACACGCGGTTCACGGTCGATTCCGCGACGGTGAACGGGGCGGCCTGCACCGTGCGGCAGTATGAGACGCCGCAGGACGTCAAGACGCTCTGCCGGACGCTCAGCGGCAGCGACCTGCCGACGGACGCCTTCGCGCTGGCGCGGCTGAGCTACGACGAGAAGGCGGCCCTGGCGGCCGCGGACGAGTCCGTGACGGCCGGCGGCCAGACCTATCCGGTCCTGACCTTCCACCTGGTGTGCACCGGCACCCTGGCGAACAAGGAGCAGGTGCAGGAGCTGGTCGTCCTGAAGTACTACGTGGACGACTACGGCGGGATCTTCTGAGGTCCGGCACGAGAACGAAAAAACGCCCCCGCAGGAGTGACCTGCGGGGGCGTTCCGTATGCTGTGCGGGGCGCTCGGCTCACTTGCCGATGTAGGTGTAGACCGCGGAGGGGCGGCCGCCGGTGGAATAGTCCACGCCGCCGATGACGCTGTTCTTGTCGATGAGGTAGTTCATATACCGGCGGAGGGTGACGCGGGAGAGGGAGACGTTCTTGGCGATGTCCTCGATGGAGAGCTTCTCGCTCTTGTGCTCGCGGAGGAAGGAACAGATGATCTCGAGCGTGACCGGGTGGATGCCCTTGTCCACGAACTGGCCGGAGCGCTGGTTGTCGGGGGAGATGACCTTGTCCAGCTCCTCCTGGTTGAAGGCCTTGTCGCCGGAGAAGGCCTCGCGGCGGGAGACGAACTTTTGCAGGGCGGTCTGGAACCGGTTGTAGTCGAAGGGCTTGATGAGGTAGTCGGACACGCCGTAGGAGTACAGCTCGCTCACGTGGCGCGCCTCGCTGGCGGCGGTGACCATGATGACGTCGGCCAGGAAGCCCTCGGCGCGAAGCTTGGTCAGGAAGGTGCGCCCGTCCATCACGGGCATATAATAGTCGAGCATGATGAGATCGACGGGGTTGTGCCGGATGAAGTCGAGGGCGTCCTGCCCGTTCTGGAACACACCGGCGACGGCCATCTTGTTGTTGTGCTCGACATACTGCTTATCGATCTCTGCGACCATGGGATCGTCTTCCACAATGATTACCTGATACATACGCATTCCTCACAACCTGTCATGACATGGGGGTCTTCCTTATGATTATACATGAAATCCGGCGGATTGCAACCAAAAGTTTGGAAAAGAAGCAAAGAAGCCTTGCAAAGCGTCGTTAGGGGACGGCAAAAGCTTACAAAAGGGGGGGCGGACCGCTGCGGCGGGCCGTCCCGGGCCGCTTCCCTTTTCCGGCGGATCGTGGTAGAATGGCGAAAAAACGCAGGAGGGATCGCGATGGAACGTGTGACGATCGTAGGCATGGGTGCCCTGGGCATCCTGTATGGGGACAGGCTGGTGGAGGCCCTCGGCCCGGACAGGGTCCGGTTCCTGGCGGACGGCGCGCGGCTGGCGCGGTATCGGGAGCGCGGCGCGTGGTGCAACGGGCATCGGTGCGACTTCCGCTTCTCCGACGGCTCCGACGGCCCGGCCGAGCTGCTGATCTTCGCCGTCAAGGCCACGGCCCTGGAGGAGGCGATCGAGCTGGCCCGCCCCTGCGTGGACGACGACACCGTCATCGTCTCGGTCCTCAACGGCGTGTCGAGCGAGGAGATCCTCTCCCAGGCCTTCGGCCCGGAGAAGGTGCTCTACACCGTCGTCCAGGGCATGGACGCCGTGCGCGAGGAGGATCGTTTGACCTGCGTCCATCCCGGTGAGATCTTCCTCGGCGTCCCGGAGGAGGACTATTTCGACCGGGGGGAGAAGCTGGCGGCCACCGCCGCCCTGCTGCGGCGGACCGGCCTGCCCGTGACCGTCGAGCCGGACATCCTCCACCGCATGTGGTGCAAGTTCATGATCAACGTCGGCGTCAACCAGGTCTGCATGGCCTACGAGGTCCCCTACGGCGCGGTGCAGGTCCCCGGTGCGCTGCGGGACACGATGGTCGCCGCGATGAACGAGGCGCGCAAGGTCAGCGCATGCCAGGGCGTGCTCGTCACCCAGCGGGACCTGGCGCACGCGCTCACGATCATCGACGGCCTCGCGCCGGAGGCCATGCCCTCCATGCGGCAGGACGGTCTGGCCCACCGGCGGACCGAGGTGGATCTCTTTGCCGGGACCGTCGTGGACCTGGCGCAGTGCTACGGCATGTCCGTCCCCGTCAACGCCATGCTCCTGGAGAAGATCCGCGGGATGGAGGCCGGTTGGTGAGCTGCCCGGAACGTTGTTGATATCAACAGATCCAGGACGGATATTTGCGGGGGAAAGCGTCAAAAACTTGAAATTCACTGTAGACCATTGACAGCGGCATGGCAAAGTGATATGGTACGGACAACGAACGAAGCCGACCCCATCGGGCGGCAAAGTGAGGCAGAACGATATGATGCAGCTCTTCTCTCTGGAACTGGATATCGCCATCCGCATTATTGGGGTACTACTCGTCGTAGTAGTACCGGAAATAATGCAGAATGTCGTGTCCAGAAAGCGGGAGGAACGCGCAGCATCTTGAACCAGCCCTCCATACGTCCCGGCGAGGAGCAGAACGTGTGGGTGGGGAGAATGGATCGAGCGTGAACCATCAGGCTCTGTGGCCCACATTTTGCAGTGTGGCCGCAGAGCCTTTTCTCATACCCAGATCCGAGATCCCGATGTGCCGCGGCACATCGCAACAAACCGATCCAAGGAGGAAAGAACATCATGGAAATGACCGGCTCTCAGATCCTGATGGAGTGTCTGTTGGAGCAGGATGTGGACACCGTCTTCGGTTATCCCGGCGGGACCATCCTGAACGTCTACGACGAGCTCTATCGCTACAGCGACCGCATCCGGCACATCCTGACCGCGCATGAGCAGGGTGCGTCCCACGCGGCCGACGGCTATGCCCGCTCCACCGGGCGGGTCGGCGTATGCTTCGCCACCTCCGGCCCCGGTGCGACGAACCTGACCACCGGAATCGCCACCGCCTACATGGACTCGTCCCCCGTGGTCTTCATCACCTGCAACGTCCCCCAGACCCTCATCGGCAAGGATGCCTTCCAGGAGGTCGACATCACCGGCATCACCATGCCGATCACCAAGTCCACCTACCTCGTCCGTGACGTGGCCACGCTGGCCGACACGGTCCGCGAGGCCTTCGCGCTGGCCCGCTCCGGCCGCCCCGGCCCCGTCGTGATCGACATCGTGAAGGACGTCACCGCCGCCAAGTGCGACTATGAGTACCTCCCCCGCGAGAAGCACACCGCCAGCGGCCGCCTGGCCGGGCTGATCCGCCGGGCCAGCACCAGCAGCCTGAAGATGCCCGAGCCGGACCAGGACGACATCAACAAGCTCGTCCAGATGATCGCCGAGTCCAAGAAGCCCTTCCTCATCTGCGGCGGCGGCGTCGTCCGCGGCCGCGCCCACGAGGAGTTCCGCACCTTCGCCCGTCGGCTCGACGCGCCCGTGGCCATCACCCTGATGGGCGGCGGCGGCGTCTCCGGCCGCGACCCCCTCGCCACCGGCATGATCGGGATGCACGGCTCCGTGGCCTCCAACATGGCCTGCGACGGCTGCGACCTGCTGATCGCCGTCGGCTGTCGGTTCTCCGACCGCGTCGCGCTCAAGCCCGACACCTTCGCCCAGCAGGCCAAGATCGTCCACATCGACATCGACCGCGCCGAGATCAACAAGAACGTCCAGACGGACCACCACATCATCGGCAGCGCCAAGCAGGTCCTCGAGCTGCTCAACCGCAAGATCCCGCAGTACGACCACAAGGAGTGGAAGGACTACGTCTTCTCCTTCCCGACCGAGACGGCCTACGACGAGAACACCAGCACCCTCACCCCGAAGCAGGCGCTCGACACCATCGCCCGCATGGTCCCCGACGACGCCATCGTCGCCACGGACGTCGGCCAGCATCAGATGTGGGCCATCCAGCACTTCCACTTCGACTATCCCGGCCAGCTGCTGACCTCCGGCGGCTTCGGCACCATGGGCTTCGGCCTGGGCGCCGCCATCGGCGCGAAGGTCGCCAATCCGGACAAGACCGTCATCCACATCACCGGCGACGGCTGCTTCCGCATGGACGGCAACGAGCTGTCCACCGAGGAGTTCTACAAGACCCCCGTCATCACCTTCATCTTCAACAACCAGCGCCTGGGCATGGTCCGCCAGTGGCAGCAGCTCATCTACGACGGCCGCTACAGCCAGACCAACACCGAGCGCGGCCCCGACTTCGTCAAGTACGCCGAGTCCTTCCACCTGAAGGGCCGCCGCGTCACCCAGCCCGAGGAGCTGGAGGAGGCCATCCGTGAGGCGCTGGAGGAGGCCAAGGAGGGCCGCGGCTATGTGGTCGACTGTGCCATCGACGCCAACGAGCTGGTCCGGCCGATGGTCAACGGCGGCACCCACATCACCGATTTCTTGCTGACCTGCTAAAGGAGGAACCGTCATGGAAGAAGTGAAACTGCGCACCCTCTCGGTCCTGGTGGACAACGAGGCCGGTGTCCTGTCCCAGGTCTCCCGGCTGTTCTCCCGCAAGGGCTTCAACATCGAGTCCCTGGCCGTCGGCACCACCGACGACCCCACCATCTCCCGCATGACCATCGAGCTGATGGCCAACCAGAACCACACCGATCTAATCTGCAACCAGCTCGCCAAGATGGTCCCCGTCCACTCCGTGAAGCTCCTGACCCCCGCCCACTCCATCCGGCGGGAGCTGGTGCTCTATAAGGTCCGGGCCCACGACAGTGAGGTCCGTAACGAGATCATCCAGATCGCCAACATCTTCCGCGGCTCGATCATCGACGTCTCCACCGAGACGCTCACCATGTCGGTGATCGGCGACGAGAAGAAGACCAGCGCCGTCCAGGAGCTCCTGGCGAACTTCGGGATCACCGAGCTGGTCCGCACCGGCATCATCGCGCTCGAGCGCGGCAAATACACCATCGACGAAGACACTAAGGTAAAAGGAGAGTTCAACTATGGCAAAAATGTATTATGAGAAGGATTGCGACCTGCATCAGCTCGACGGTAAGAAGATCGCCATCATCGGCTACGGCTCCCAGGGCCACGCCCATGCTCTGAACCTGCGTGATTCCGGC
>CAKTJM010000043.1 GCA_934567745.1 uncultured Eubacteriales bacterium
TCGAACAGGTCGGTCGTCATCCGGCTCATGAGCGAGCCCGTGCGGTTGTGGTCATAGAAGCTGAAGCTCAGGCTCTCCATGTGCGCATACAGGTCCCGGCGCAGGTCGGCCTCCACCCGCACGCCGAACACGTGGCCCCAATAGGACACCACGAAGTACAGCAGGCCCTTGCCCACATAGGCCAGGGCGAAGAAGAGCACCACCAGGAAGAAGGACCGGTACGCCTCCTGCGGCAGCAGATCGTTGAGCGCCTGCCGCGAGACATAGGGGAAGGCCAGGTCGATCAGGCAGATGACCAGCGCGCAGCACATGTCCAGGAGGAAGAGGTGCTTGTGCGGACCGTAATAGGAGAGGAAGATCCTCAGCGGATGTGTCTTTCGATAGTAGTCGGGCCTGCGGGCCATGGCGATCCCTCCCGGAGCGATAGTCTCCCTATTATACGTGGTTTCGCCGCCCCATGCAAGGCAAAAAATGCCAGATATCGCGTCTGCGGACGCATGGTCTCTTGACAGGGACGGCCGGGAGGAGTATCATACGGTTTGTCCGAATTCTAACATCTTGGAGGTGCCCGCATGGCTGACCAGTACCGACCGGCCCATCATCTCGCCCAGATCATGTCGGTCATGAACCTGCTGCATCGGCTGGCCATGACCACCCCGCCCGAGACCTTCGCGCCCGGCATGACCATGCCGCAGCTGGCCACCGTCGCCACCCTGACCTTCATGGAGGGACAGGACGTCTACCAGCGCGACCTGGAGACCATCTTCAAGCTCCGCCGGTCCACCGTCTCGAGCGTGACGTCCACCCTGGAGAGGAAGGGCTATCTCACCCGCGTCCCCGTCCCGGAGGACGCCCGTCTGAAGAAGCTCGTGCTCACGGGCGCCGGTCAGGCGATCGGGACGCGCGTGTACGATGTCTTCTCTCATCTGAACGGCCTGATGATCGCCGGGTTGACCCAGGAGGAGCTGGCCTTCTTCGGTTCGATCCTAGACAAGATCGCGGCGAACCTCGCCCACGCCTAGGATGGCCCGCGATGTCCCGCGACCGGGACCCAGTCCACGACATCCACCAGCAAGGAGGCCCCCGCCACATGAAGAAACGCATCCTGATCCTCACCGCCGCCCTCTGCCTGCTCCTCCCCCTCGCCGCCTGCGGCCAGGAGGAAACGACCACTGAGCCGGACACCATCCCCGTCGAGACCGCCACCGTCACGCGCGGCACCATCTCCTCGGAGCACAGCGTCTCCGGCCAGGTCGCCTCCGGCGACCAGCAGTCGGTCTTCGTCGCCGTCTCCGCCCGCTGCACCAACGTGGCCGTCGAGGTCGGCGACCCCGTCGTCGCCGGGCAGGTCATCTGCACCCTCGACATGGCCGCGACCTGGTCCAGCTATGAGACCGCCCGGATGAGCTATGAGTCCGCGCAGCAGAGCTATGCCGACCAGTCCGCCGTGCTCGAGCAGCAGCTCGCCCTGGCGGAGAAGAACGTCACGGACACCGAGGCGCTCTTCGCCATCGGCGCCGCCTCCCAGCTGGAGGTGGACAACGCCAAGCTCACCCGCGACAACGCCCGCGCCTCGGCCAACTCCGCCCTGAGCCAGCTGCGGATCGGCGTGCAGAACGCCAAGAGCTCCCTCCAGCAGCTCGAGAGCACCCTTGTCAACATCGACCGCAACGGCAACGTCCTCGCGCCCATCTCTGGCACCGTCTCCGCCCTCTCGGCCGCGAAGAACGCCTACGTCGCCCCCTCCATGCCCGTCGTCACGGTCGATTCGACCCGCGACATGGAGATCTCCGCCGCCGTCTCGGAGTCGCTCGTCGCCAAGCTCCACGCGGGCGGCAGCGCCGACGTGACCATCTCCTCCCTCGGGCTGACCTTCCCCGCGACGATCGACAACGTCGAGCGCTCTCCCTCCCAGATGACCCACCTCTACGGCGTCACCCTCAAGATCCCGGCCGCCTACACCGAGGGCGTCCTCTCCGGCATGTTCGCCGACGTCGTCTTCTACACCGACGCCCAGGAGGACACCATCATCGTCCCGACCGAGGCCATCCAGACCGACGGCGACGGCTCGTTCGTCTTCACCGTCGATGGGAAGGACACCGCCCACCGCGTCGCGGTCCAGACCGGCCTCGTCGGCGACGGCGTCACCGAGATCACCTCCGGCCTCGTCGGCGGCGAGACCCTCGTCACCGTCGGTCAGGCCTATCTCAAGGACGGGACCCTCGTGCGCATCGTCCCGGGAGGTGCCTGAGCCATGGACATCGCATCCTTTTGCATCAAGCACAAGGTGACGACCGTCCTCGCCTTCATCGTCGTCACCATCTTCGGCCTGGTCTTCTACAGCAACCTGAAGCTGGCCCTCATGCCCAACATGGAGTTCCCCGCCGCCTACGTCATGTGCACCTGTCCCGGCGCGAACCCGGAGGACGTCGAGGAGCTGGTCACCCGCCCGCTGGAGTCCTGTGTGGCCACCGTCACGGGCGTGGAGGAGATCACCTCCACCTCCTCCGAGAACGTCAGCATCGTCATGATCACCTATGAGGACGGCACCGACGTCGATCAGGCCGCCGTCAAGCTGCGTGAGAAGTTCGGCGCCCTGAGCCTGCCCGACGGCTGCCAGGACCCCGTCATCATGAACTTCAACATCAACGATCTGATGCCCGTGGCCGTCATCTCCCTCGCCGGGGACGACCTCGGCGCGCTCCAGACCACCGCTGAGGATTCCGTCATCCCCGCCCTCGAGCGCATCGACGGCGTGGCCTCCGCCACGGTCAACGGCGGTCTGGACACCCAGATCACCGTCGAGACGAACGCTGCCGCCCTGGCGGGCTACGGTCTGAGCATCTCCAGCATCTCCAACTACCTCGCCGCCGCCAACGTCCTCTATCCCGGCGGCGACGTGCAGAACGGCACCGCCAAGCTCACCGTCACGACCGACGGCAAGTTCCAGACCGTCGAGGACGTCCGCGACGCCATCATCTTCCTGCCCCAGGGCGGGAGCGTGCGCCTGGGCGAGATCGCCACCGTCTATCTCGACGGCGAGGTCCAGGACGCCACCGCCCGCGTGCGCGACGATGCCTGCGTCGTCCTGATGGTCAACAAGCAGTCCGGCGCGAACGAGGTCGAGACCGCCCACAAGATCCAGGATGCCCTCGCCAGCCTGGCCAAGGACGACGCCACGCTCCAGTACGAGCTGGTCTACGACGCGAGCGAGTACATCCAGCAGACCATCTCCAGCGCCATGCAGAACATCCTCATGGGCGTGGCGCTCTCGGCCATCGTCGTCTTCCTCTTCCTGCGGCGGCCCGGCGCGACCATCACCATCTCGCTGTCGATGCCGATCTGCGTCATCGCCGTCATCCTGGTCATGAACCTCTTCGACATCACGATGAACATGATCAGCATGGGCGCCATCGCCATCTGCGTCGGCATGGTGGTCGATAACTCGATCGTCGTGCTGGAGAACATCTACCGCTACGCCGGGGACGGCTGCGGGCGCACCGAGAGCTGTGTCCTGGGCACGAAGGAGGTCGTCCTGCCGATCACCGCCTCCACCCTGACGACCATCGCCGTCTTCCTGCCCGTCGGCCTGAGCGGCGGCATGGCCGGGATGGTCTTCAAGGACTTCGCCCTGACCGTCGTCTTCCTGATCCTCATCTCGCTCGTCGTCGCCGTCACCCTCGTCCCGCTCATGTGCTACTTCCTGCTCGACGAGACGAAGGTCCGGCTGCAGAAGCTCACCGTCAACGAGACGGAGACGAAGCTCCAGGCGAAGCTGGACCGGCTCTCCGACCGGTACATGAAGACGCTCGGCTATCTGATCCGCCACCGCGGCAAGGCGTTCCTCATCTCCGTGGCCGCCGTAGTCCTGTTCCTGCTCTCCTGCCTGACGACCGACATGGTCCTCATGCCCGACACCGACCAGGGCACGGTGAACATCGCCGTCTCCACCCCCTCCGGCACCGAGCTGGAGCAGACCGAGGCCTACAGCGACCGTATCGTCGCCATCGCCCAGGAGGAGTGCCCGGAGATCGAGACGCTCTATGCGATCAACCAGGCCGAGTCGGCCACGATCATGCTCGACGTCGGCCCGAAGGCCGACCGTGACCGCTCCAGCAAGCAGATCGCCAACGACCTGCGCGAGGCGCTGCGCGACATCGCCGGGTGCGACATCACCGTCAGCGACTACAGCATGATGATGGGCGGCGGCATGAGCGGCTCGTCCGACGACATCAGCGTCTCCATCACCGGCGCGGACCAGGACATGCTCGCGACCATCGCCGATGACCTGACCGCCCAGATCGCGGCCCTTCCGGACGCCATCGACGTGAAGAGCTCCCTCGACGACACGATCCCCGCCGTCAAGGTCGCCGTGCGCCAGAGCGCCGCGTCGCAGTACGGCCTGACCTCCGCCACGATCGGCGGCGCGGTCCGCGCGGAGCTGACCGGCGTGACCGCCACCACGGTCACCATCGACGGCACCGAGCTGGACGTGGTCATCCGCGGCAGCGGCGCGAGCGCCGAGAGTCTCGACGCCCTGCGCTCCATGCCCCTGGCCACCCCGACCGGCGGCAGCGTGCCGCTCTCCGCGGTCGCCGACGTCTCCGTGGAGCTCAGCCCGCAGTCCATCGCCCGCTCGAACCAGAGCCGCGAGGTGACGATCACCGGCAGCACGATCAGCGGCAGCGCCACGGAGATCAGCCGCCAGATCCAGGAGCTGCTCGACGGCTACGACATGCCCGAGGGCTACTCCGCCGAGATCGGCGGCACCTACTCCCAGATGATGGAGAACTTCGGCAAGCTCGGTCTGGCCCTCCTGGTCGCCATCGGCCTGGTGTACTTCATCCTGGCCTCGCAGTTCGAGTCGTTCCTCATGCCCGTCATCGTCATGATGATCCTGCCCCTGTCGCTCTCGGGCGCGCTCTTCGGGCTGCCCATCACGCGGCAGGACATCAGCATGATCGTCCTGCTCGGTCTGATCATGCTCACCGGTACGGTGGTCAACAGCTCCATCATCCTCGTGGACTACATCAACGTCCGCCGCGCCGCCGGTCAGGACCGCGAGTCCGCCATCCTCGCCGCCTGCCCCCTGCGTGTGCGGCCCATCATGATGACCACCATGACCACCGTCCTCGCCCTGATCCCGATGGCCCTGGGCATCGGCAGCGAGGGCTCCGAGATCATGCAGCCGCTCGGCATCGTCATGATCTTCGGTATGCTCATCTCCGTCCTCGTCACCCTGCTCTTCACCCCCGTGTTCTATTCCATCCTGGACAGCTTCGCCGAGCGCGTCGGGCGGCCCTTCCGCACCAAGCAGGCGAAGAAAAAGGAGAAGCTCCTCGCCCAGCTCGCCGCGCTGGAGGCCCAGCAGGCCGCCGCGCCCCATCAGGACTGATCCCCCAACGATCCAACCAAGACCGAAAAGGAGGAAGCCCCATGAAGACCATCCGCCTGACCCTGCTCTGCCTGCTCCTCTGCCTGGGCCTGACCGCCTGCGGCGGCCAGGAGCCAGCCCCCGCGACGGACGACCGGACCCCGGACCCCGCCGCCATCGCCCTGACCGCGCTGCGCGAGGCCGCGCAGGACGAGGGGGCCGCGTGCGCCGTTGCCTACCTCGGCATCCTGCCGGACGGCGACACGAACGCCTACGAAGACATGCTGACCGAATTCGGCTACAGCCGGGAGGAGTATCCTTACCTGTGGGACGTCCCGCAGGAGCGGATCGCGCAGAACATCGGGACCGAGGCCTATTGCATCGTCCCGGCCGACCCCGGGACCACGATCCTGGTCCAGACCTGCGACTACGACGCTGACGGCCTCCCCGTCTACGGCGAGACCCTCTACGAGCGCAGGGGCGCACCGGCCGTGGTCGTCGGGAACGTGAGCGACATCCTCCCGAACCTCATGGTCACGGCCACCGGGGCCGACGGGACGGTCCTGATGGCCTGGTCGCCCAGCCTGAGCCTGTGCGACGGGACCCTCGCCCTGCCGGTCGAGGGGGCCTATGACTTCACCCGGCCGGAGGTCTACGGCCACGGCGTCGAGGTGCCCACGGTCGATTTCCTCGGGACCTGGCAGAACGAGGACTGCCAGCTCGTCTTTATGGACGACTACAGCCTGACCTTCCACGTGGAGACCGCCATCGACCCGGACGTGGATTTCACCGGCACCTGGTACGTCATCACCGACAGCGCGCAGTATCCGGAGGGCTCCGTGGTCCTCGACCTGCGCCAGGTCGGCGGCTCCGACCACGACAGCTATGGGATCTTCTCCCTGACGGTCCGGGACGCCAGCCTGACCCTCACGCCCGTGAGCGGGGACGCCCTGCCGCTGTACGACATCGGCGGACCGGTGACGCTCCAGCGGGGCTGAGACGGTCGGATCCCAGACACGAAACGAGCGCGTGCTTCGAGAAGCACGCGCTCGTTTTTCTGTCTGTCACTGTCCGGCGCGGACCGCCTGCCCGATCGCAGCCTCCACGAAGCTGTTCAGGGACATCTGCCGGGACAGCGCCGCGATCGCGGCCTGTCTGTGCAGCTCCGGCGAGATGCGGACGTTGAAGCTGCCCTTATAGGCCCGCTCCGGCTCGGTCCCCTCCTCGGCGCAGAGGGCGAGATAGTCGTCCACCGCGCTGTGGAAGTCCGCGACCAGGCTCCGTGCGTCCGTCCCCTCATAGGAGACCAGCGCGCGGATCCCCAGGACCTTGCCGAAGAACAGCGCGTCCTCCGGAGAGAACTCGACGCTGCCCACATAGCCCTTGTATTCCATCGTGTTGTTCATAGGAGCCCCTCCTGTTCCAGGATCTCTAGGAGCTGCTTGACCTGGTAGCTCAGCAGCTCCTTGCGCGGGTGCGGCCGATGCAGCATGATCGGTGGGTGCTTCCCGGAGAGGAACATCACCCGCGACCCGCTGGTCCGGCCCTTGTTCGAGCGCCGATAGTCGAAATAGCGGAGCAGGGTCTCCGCGTCCTCGAAGGTGAAATCCTTGGGCCGCGCCTTCAGCCGCTCGATCAGCTTCTCCTTCTGTCCCAGCGCCATCGCCCCCCTTCCCGTCCTACTGCTATCCTACCACGAAACAGCGGGGCATGCAACTGTTTTCAGTCGCATGCCCCGTGCTCTCTATCCGGATCGCGTGACGCGAAACGTCACTCCTCCGGCTCCTTATGCCGTTTGAGGATGAAGCTCATGATCAGTGCACCGGCCGCCAGGTACAGCAGCAGCGGCGCCATCGACCGGAAGGAGGACTCCACCAGGCAGAACTCCAACAGGATCCCCAACAGGCCGGGGACCGCCCACGCCAGCCACGCCTTCGGGCGCTGGCCCAGGTACTTGCGGAACAGCCCGCCCACCACCACGGCGATCAGGCAACGGATGTAATACAGTGTCATGGTCTCTCCTCCTCGTTCTGTCGATAGCCCTCCGCCTGGCGCAGCAGCTCCTCCGCGCCCTCCAATATGGCTGCGGAGCGATGCGCACCGCCCGTCAGGCGGGCCAGCTCCTCCACCCGGCCTGTGCGGTCCAGGTCGCGGATGCTCGTATAGGTCCGGCCGTCCCGCTCCTCCTTCTGCACGGAGAAGTGGCTGTCCGCCATCGCCGCGATCTGCGGCAGATGCGTCACGCACAGCACCTGGCACGTATGCGCCAGACGGCTCATCTTCTCGGCGACCTTCCCGGCCGCCCGGCCGCTCACGCCCGCGTCCACCTCGTCGAAGATGAGGGTGCGGATGCTGTCGTTCTCGGCCAGCACGTTCTTCAGCGCCAGCATGATGCGGCTGAGCTCGCCGCCGGAGGCGACCTTCGCGATCGGCCGCAGGCTCTCGCCCACGTTGGCCGACATCAGGAAGCACACCTCGTCCGCGCCGGTCTCGTCCAGGCCGAGCTTGCCCGGCTTCGGACCGAACTGTGTCTCGAAGCGCACCCGCGGCATGTCGAGCTGCCGCAGCTCCGTCTCGATCCGCTCCTTGAGCCGTCCGGCCGCCGCCTGGCGTGCCGCGGAGAGGGCCGCGGCCTTCTCCCGCGCCGCCGTGAGCAGCACGCCCCGCCGCTGCCGCAGCGCGGCCAGGGCCTCCTCGCTGGAGCCGATCCGCTCCAGCTCCGCCCGGCACCGGTCGAGGTGCGCGAGCATGTCCTCGGTCGTCGGGCCGTATTTCTTCTTCAAGCGGTGGAGCAGGTCCAGCCGCGACTCGACCTCGTCCAGGGCGCGCGGCGAGAAGTCCATCCCGTCCCGCGTCTGGCGCAGGCGCTCCGCCGCGTCGTCCGCGGCGCAGCGGAGGGACTCCAGGACCTCGGCCAGCTCGCCCAGGTCCTTCGAGAGGTCCCGCACCCGCGCGACCTCCTGCGACGCCTCGGCCAGCAGGTCCACCGCGCCCTCGCGGTCCTCCCCGCCGAAGAGGGCCCCGTAGGCGCCCTCGACCGCCGTGAGGAGCCGATCCGCACTGCGCAGGATCGTCCGGCGCTCCTCCAGCTCCTCCTCCTCGCCCGGCACGGGGGCCGCGCGCTCCAGCTCGGCGATCTGGAAGCTCAGGGTATCGATCCTCCGGGCCTTCTCCGCCTCGTCCATCTTCAGCGAGACGATCTCCCGCCGGACCGCCGCCAGCGCCTCGAACGCCGCCGCGTAGTCCTCCCGCTGTGCCTCCAGACCGCCGAAGCTGTCCAGATAGCCCAGATGGCAGCTCTCGTCGAGCAGCTGCTGTCCGTCGTGCTGGCCGTGGATGTCGATGAGCTGGGCGCCAAGCTCCTTGAGCTGCACCACCGTGCAGGGCACGTCGCCCACCCGGCAGAGGTTCCGCCCGTCGCCGCGCAGGCGGCGGGAGATGAGCAGCTCGCCGTTCTCGTCCGGCCCGACGCCCATCTGGGCGAACCACGGCAGGTCCGGCAGGTCCCGGAACAGCGCCGTGACCAGGGCGGAGCCTGCGCCGGTCCGGATCAGGTCGCGGCTCGTGCGCTCGCCCATGACCGCACCGATGGCGTCCACGACGATCGACTTGCCCGCGCCGGTCTCGCCCGTCAGGACGTTGAAGCCCGGTCCGAAGGCGATGTCCGCCCGCTCGATCAGGGCGATGTCCTCGATGTGGAGCAGAGACAGCATCCGGCCCCCTCCTTCCTCACGTGTCCTTTTCCAGCATCTTCACGATCTCCAGGCACAGCTCCTCCGCGTCCTGGGTCGTGCGCATGATGAGCACCGCCGTGTCGTCGCCCGCCAGGCTGCCCACCATGTTCGGCAGATGCATCCCGTCCAGCGCCGAGCACGCCGCCGAGGCCAGCCCCGGCATCGTCTTGAGCACCACCAGGTTCTGCGCGCTGTCGAACGACGTGACGCTCTCCCGGAAGATGGTGTTCAGCCGCCCCGCCACGTTCAGCGAGGTCTTGCGCTCGCTCACGGCGTATTTGTAGGTGCTGTGCCCCGTCAGCTCCTTGACGAGGTGCAGCTCTTTGATGTCCCGCGAGATCGTCGCCTGGGTGGAGCGCAGGCCGCGCTCCTTCAGCTTCTCCAGGAGCTGATCCTGGGTCTCGATGTCGTTCTCCTGGATGATCGCCAGGATCTCTGCCTGTCGTCTGGCCTTCATGCGCGGCTCCTCCTCTCCAACTTCTGGTTGATGACTTCATAGAAGCTCTTGCCCGACAGCTTCACCAAGCACAGGGACCGCCGGGACCGCACGACCTCCACCGTGTCGCCCGCGTAGAGCTTGAACGCCTTCCCCCCGTCCACGGAGAGATAGGCCGTCTTGCGGCTCTGCTTGGGGGCGGTGACGTCGATCCGCCGCTCCTTGTTCAGCACCATCGCCTTCGCCTGGAGGGTGTGCGCGCTGATGGGGGTCATGATGATGTTCTCCGCCGTCGGCTCCACGATCGGGCCGCCCGCCGAGAGCGAATAGGCCGTCGAGCCGGTCGGCGTGGCGAGGATGACCCCGTCGCCGAAGACGTTGGAGATGAGGGCCTTGTCGCCGAAGACCTGGAGGTCGATCACCCGCGCCACCGCGCCCTTGGTGATGACCGCGTCGTTCAGGGCCGTCGCCCGGAAGAGCACCCGTCCCTCCCGCAGGACGCGCACGTCCAGCAGCATCCGGTTCTCCAGACCGTAGTCGCCGGTGAGCAGCCGCTTGAGCTGGCCCACCTCGCCCTGCTCCAGCTCCGCCATGAAGCCGACGCTGCCCATGTTCACGCCCACGATGGGGACCCCGAAGCTGCTCGCGTCCTTCGCCGCGTGCAGGATCGTGCCGTCGCCCCCGAAGCAGACCAGGAAGTCCGCCGTCGGCAGCTCCGTCTTCATCTCGCGGATCTTCGGTCCGCCGTCGCCGCCCACGTTGGCGCGCTCCACCGGGAAGGGGAAGCAGTACTCTATCTGCGCCCCCGCCTCGACGAGGATCTTCTCCGCGCTGCGCGCGGCCTTCAGGCCCTTGTCCCGGAAGGGGTTCGGGCACAGGATGATCTTCACGTATGGTCTCCCTCCAATCGTTCGTGGGATGCCTCCACCAGCGCGGCCAGGTCGCCCTCATAGGGCGGCTGCTCCCGCACGGTCAGATGGCCCAGATATTCGATGTTCCCCTCCGGCCCGCGGATGGGCGAGAAGGTCACGTCCTTCACATAGAAGCCGCTCTCCGCGGCGTGGCGCAGGAACTGCTCAAGGACCTCCAGGTGGACCTTGCGGTCCCGCACGACCCCCTTCTTGCCGACCTTCTCGCGGCCGGCCTCGAACTGGGGCTTGATGAGACAGACCAGCTCCCCCGTCGGCTTCATGAGCGCCCGCACCGGGGGCAGGATCAGCCGCAGGGAGATGAACGAGACGTCCACGCTGCCGAAATCCAGCGGCTCCGGGATCTGCTCGGTCGTCAGCTCCCGCGCGTTCGTGCGTTCGAGACACACCACGCGGGGATCGCTGCGCAGGCTCCAGGCGAGCTGACCGTAGCCGACGTCCACCGCGTAGACACGCGCGGCGCCATTTTGCAGCATGCAGTCGGTGAAGCCGCCCGTCGAGGCGCCGACGTCGATCGCCACCGCGCCGGTCAGGTCCGGCAGATCGAAGTCGCGCATCGCCTTCTCCAGCTTCAGCCCGCCGCGGCTGACGTACCGCAGGCCCTGGCCGCGGACCTCCAGCACGGCGTCGGCCGGGAGCGAGGCCCCCGCCTTGTCCATCCGGCGGTCCTGGCAGAACACCTGGCCCGCCATGATGATCGCCTGGGCCTTCTGGCGGCTCTCCGCCAGGCCCTGCTCGACCATCAGGACGTCCACCCGTTTCTTATTCGCCATGCGCCATCACCTCCTGCGCCCGTTTCACGATGCCCGCCACGTCCAGCCCGCAGAGCTGCCGCAGCTGCGCCACGCTCCCGTGCGGGACGAAGCCCGTCCCGCAGGAGCAGACCGCCGCGCCGCGCAGGGCGATGCCCGCCAGCGCCGCCGCCGCGAGGACGTCCTCGCCGGGCGCGCCCTGGTCCACGCACTCCTGGACGACCAGCAGTCGTCCGGTCTTCCGCAGGGAGGCCAGCACGACCTCCTGCGGCAGGGGCGCGATCTGGCCCAGCTTCACGACCTCGCAGGAGATCCCCTCCTGCGCGAGCCGCTCCGCCGCGCGCAGGGCGTTGCCCGTGATCGCGCCGAAGGTCACCAGCGTCAGGTCCCGGCCCGGCCGGAGGACGCTCGCGGCCTCGCCGCTGTGGTCGTCGTGATAGCCGTCCTCCCCGCCGCGCGGATAGCGCACCGCCACGGGGCCGTCGATCTCGTGCACCGCCCGGCGGAGCATCCCCGACAGCTCGGCCAGGCTCGCGGGGCTGAGGACCGTCAGGCCCGGGACCGCCTTGAGATAGCCGGGGTCGAAGAGGCCCTGATGGGTCTCGCCGTCCTCCCCGACCAGCCCGGCGCGGTCCACGCACAGGACCACGTGCAGCTTGTCGATCGCGATGTCGTGGATCAGCATGTCATAGCTGCGCTGCAAAAAGGTCGAGTAGACCGCGAAGACGGGGATCATCCCCTGCTTCGCCAGGCCCGCCGCCATCGACGCCGCGTGCTCCTCCGCGATGCCGACGTCGAAGAAGCGGTCCGGGAAGGTTTGCGCGAACTGCGTCAGGCCCGTGCCCGCCGTCATCGCCGCCGTGATCGCGCAGAGGCGCGGGTCGTCCTGCGCGAGGGCGGTCAGCTCCCTGCCGAAGCGGGCCGAGAAGGTCTCGACGGCCCGGTCCTTCAGGGTCTCGCCGCTGTCGATGCGGAACGGCGCGGTGCCGTGGAAGGCGTCGGGGTTCCGCTCGGCGGGGGCGTAGCCCCTGCCCTTGACGGTCTTCACGTGCAGGAGCACCGGGCCGGGCACCGTCGCCGCGTAGCGCAGCAGCTCGGTCAGGCCCTTCACGTCGTGCCCGTCCACCGGCCCCATGTACCGGAAGCCCATGTTCTCGAACATGCTGCACGGCAGTAGGCTCGCCTTCAGGCCCTCCTTGAGCTTATGGATCACCCGGTAGAGCGACCGCCCGGGGGCAGTGGCGTTCATGACACGGCGGTAGACCGCCTTGCCCCGGAGATACTGCGGCTTGAGCCGCTGCTGGGCGAGATGCTGGGCCACGCCGCCCATGCTCGCGTCGATGGACATGCCGTTGTCGTTGAGGATGACCACCATCGGCTCCCCGCTCTGGCCCGCCATCGACAGGCCCTCGTAGGCCAGCCCGCCCGTGAGCGAGCCGTCCCCCAGCAGGGCCACGATCTTATAGTCCTCCCCCATCCGGGTCCGCGCGAGCGCCATGCCCAGGGCGGTCGAGACCGCCGTGGAGGCGTGGCCGGAGATGCACGCATCGTGGCGGGACTCGGCGGGCTTGGGGAAGCCCGCGATGCCGCCGAAGCTGCGCAGGGTCTCCATCCGCCCGTTGCGCCCGGTGAGGATCTTATGTCCGTAGCATTGATGCCCCACATCGAGGACCAGCCGATCGCGCGCCGTGTCGTAGACCCGGTGGATCGCCACGGTCAGCTCCACGGTCCCCAGGTTGGAGGCCAGGTGCCCGCCCGTCTGCGAGACGACCCGCAGGATGCGGCGGCGCAGGCGGTCACAGACCTCCTCGGCCTCCTGATCGCTGATCCCATGCAGGGACGGGAACTCCTCCCAGTCCTTCAAAGCCTGTCCCTCCTCACGGCGCATCACTTCGTCCGCCCGGCCAGCGTCCGGGCCAGGTCGCAGAGGAAGCCGCTGTTCGGGAACCGCTCCACCGCCGCGATGGCGCGGCGGGTGTGCTCCGCGATGAGGTCCTCGCACACGTCCAGCCCGCACAGCGACACGAAGGTCGCCTTGCCGCTGGCCGCGTCCGAGCCGATCGGCTTACCGAACTCGGCCTCGTCGCCCAGCACGTCGAGCACGTCGTCCCGGATCTGGAAGGCCAGGCCGACGCCGCGGGCGTACTCCGCCGCAGCCTCCTCC
>CAKTJM010000044.1 GCA_934567745.1 uncultured Eubacteriales bacterium
GGACTGATCCGGTCCATCCCGGCGAAAGCATGACCCACGCGAAAAGGCCGCGGACGCAAGCCCGCGGCCTTTTTTGTCGGATATCGCCAGGGCCGCCGTTCTTCTGCGCACGATGTGGAGAGGGCCGCTCCGCCTGTGCGCCCTCTCAGTCACGGCTGCGCCGTGCCAGCTCCCCCAGAGGGGGAGCTCGCGATGCGTCGAGGGCCTGCCAAGGGCTCTCCCTCTGGGAGAGCTGGCCGCGGAGCGGCCGGAGAGGGCGATCCCCACGCTGTGGTCCGCCCGGACGATGTGTGCGGGAGACCGGCGCGGCGAAGATCGGTCGGTCCGAATTTACAAAATAGATGTTTTTTTCGCGTGCGACCTGTTATAATAGGAAAACAGTAAGGAACGAAAAGGGGGATCCCATGGCCGATCTCGCGTCTCTGCGCGACACACTGGCGCAGCAACTGCCCTCGCTCGCCCTGCGCGAGGGGGAGCCGATGAGCCGTCACACGACCTTCCGCGTGGGCGGTCCGGCGGCGCTGATGGCCCTGCCGTCCAGCCCGGAGGAGCTGCAGGCCGTCCTGCGCCTGGGCGCGGCGGCGGGCGTGCGGCCCGTCTGCCTCGGGCGCGGCTCGAACCTCCTCGTCGCGGACCGCGGACTGGACGCCTTCGTCGTGAAGCTCGCGGGCGGGCTGGACCGGCTCGAACGAGACGGGGCGACCGGGCTCTACGTCGGCAGCGGCGTCACGATGGCCCAGGCGGCGACCTTCGCCGCCCAGCACGGGCTGACCGGGCTGGAGTTCGCCCACGGCATCCCTGGCACCCTCGGGGGCGGCGTGGTCATGAACGCCGGGGCCTACGACGGGGAGCTGGCGCAGGTCATCGACTACGTCGATTGTCTCGACGAGCGCGGCGGGGCCCATCGGCTCGGCCGCGATGCGGCGGCCTTCGGCTACCGCAGCAGCGTCTTCCACACGATCCCGTGGGTCGTGGTGGGCGTGCACATGAGCCTGCGGCCCGGCGATCCGGACGCCATCCGCGCGAAGATGGCCGACCTCGCCCAGCGCCGCCGCGCCAAACAGCCGCTCGAATACCCCAGCGCCGGATCGACCTTCAAGCGGCCGGTCGGGCACTTCGCCGGGGGCCTGATCGAGCAGTGCGGGCTGAAGGGCACGTCGGTCGGCGGGGCGCAGGTCTCCGAGAAGCACGCGGGCTTCGTCATCAACACCGGCGGGGCCACCTGCGCCGACGTCCTGGCGCTGATCCGGCTGATCCGCGCGCGGGTGCAGGCGCAGACCGGCGTGCTGCTGGAGCCGGAGGTCCGGCTGCTCGGCTGCCGGCTCGACGAGAACGAAGGATAAGGAGTGGAACCAATGAGCGAGCGTTTTTATGTCCTGATGATGGCCAGCAATTCGGCCAATACGGAGCGGGAGTACACCAAGTTCGAGTGCTTCCACGAGGTGCAGGAGGCGGTGGACATGGTCCAGCACTGGCTGAGCTTCGTCTGCGGGCTCGACTGCGTCCCCGCGTCGGAGGAGGCGCGCCTGCGCGCGGAGAACGACGGGGAGATCCCCGACGGCACCTTCCTCTGTCCGGAGGTCAAGGTCCCGGCGGACCTGGTCCGGTACAACGGCTACCATGAGTATTACGGCATCGGTATGTGCAGCCTCTTCCTCACCCCGGTCTACGACCACGACACCGCCCAGCGCTTCCGCGCGGGGATGAACAAGGAGTACGGCATCGACCAGGTCTACACCGACGAGGCCGACCGGCTGTGGGAGCTGCTGACCACCTTCGTCGCCTCGTTCGACGACGAGAGCATCGATCCGACCGAGGCGGAGACCGCCATCCGCGACTTCCTGCTGCGCGGCGGCTTCTCCCTGTTCGACACCGCGGCCTATGCCCCGGAATATATGGTCCTGCCGGACGGCGGCAAGGGCCAGTTCGAGGGCTTCTGACCGTCTCGCACACAGGAGAGTGACCTCCTTTTCGCCCAGAGAATAGAATGGGTGGAAAGGAGGTCTTTTCATTTGGATCGGGAACGTAATTTTTGGATCGTGGGCGGCGACAAGCGCCAGCGCGCCCTGGCGCGGCTCCTCGCGGAGGACGGCCACACCGTCCACACCGTGGCCCTCGACGGGCCGGGCCTGCGTGCGGAGCCGCTGGGGCCGGAGATCGCCCTCGCCCACTGTGTGATCCTGCCCCTGCCGGTGACGCGGCCGGGCGGGCTGATCCACACGCCGCTGGGGCGGGAGGAGATCGCGCTGAGCGACCTGCTGGCCCTGCTGCGGCCGGGCCAGCTCGTCTGCGGCGGGATGATCGACCGGGAGACCGCCGCACTCGCGCGGGCGCGCGGGCTGGACCTGTGCGACTACTACGCGCGCGAGGAGTGCATGGTCGCCAACGCCGTCCCCACCGCCGAGGGGGCCGTGCAGGTCGCCATGGAGGAGCTGCCCACCACCCTCCACGGGTCGCGGGTGCTGGTCCTCGGCTTCGGCCGGGTGGGGAAGCTCACGGCCCACCGGATGGCCGCGCTCGGCGCGCGGGTGACCGTCTCCGCGCGGGACTACGCCGACCTGGCCTGGGCGGAGGCCTACGGGTACATCGCCGAGCGGCTGGAGGCCCTCTCCTGCCAGCTCGGCGGCTTCGACTGCATCGTGAACACCATCCCCGCCAAGGTCCTCACCGCCAGCCGCCTGCGCTGGGTGGACCCGGCGGCCTTCCTGCTCGACCTGGCCTCGGCCCCCGGCGGGGTGGACCACGAGGCCGCGCAGGAGCTGGGCCTGCGGCTGCTCCAGGCCCCCGGTCTGCCGGGGCGGACCGCGCCGGTCACGGCGGCCCGGGCGATCCGGGACGCGGTCTATCACATCATCTGGGAACGGGAGGAGACGCCATGAGCCGGATCGGAGTGGCCCTGACGGGGTCCTTCTGCACGCTGGAGAAGGGGATGGGGGCGATCGAGCGCCTGGCGGAGCGGCATCCGGACCTGACGCCCATCCTCTCGGAGACGACCGCCGCGACGGACACCCGCTTCGGCCGGGCGGCGGACTGGCGGGCGCGGCTGGAGGAGCTGTGCCAGCGGCGGGCGATCGACAGCGTCCGCGCCGCGGAGCCGATCGGCCCGCAGGGCCTGCTCGACGTGCTGGTGATCGCGCCATGCACCGGGAACACCCTGGCGAAGCTCGCCAGCGGCGTGGCGGACACGGCGGTGACGATGGCCGCGAAGGCGCATCTGCGCAACGGGCGGCCGGTGGTCGTGGCGGTCTCGACGAACGACGGTCTCGCCGGGGCCGCGCGGAACATCGGGGAGCTGCTCTGCCGCAAGCACTACTACTTCGTGCCCTTCCGACAGGACGACCCGGAGGGGAAGCCGACCTCCCTCGTGGCGGACCTCGACCGGCTGACCGAGACGGTGGAGGCCGCGCTGGAGGGACGGCAGCTCCAGCCGCTGCTGCTCGGGCCGGCCAAGTAGGCCGTTGCGTGCCCCCGGCTTTTGTGGTAGAATGCAGGAAAAACCAACGAAAGCAGGGGACGCGATGACGAGGAAGCTCTACTATGAGGACAGCCACCTGGCGCAGTTCACGGCGACCGTGACGAGCTGCACGGCGGCGGGGAAGCGCTGGCACGTGGTGCTCGACCGGACGGCCTTCTTCCCGGAGGGCGGCGGCCAGCCCGGCGACACCGGGACGCTCGGCGAGGCGAAGGTGCTGGACACCCGCGAGGGGATGGAGGACGTCGTCCACGTGACGGACCGGCCGCTGGCGGTCGGTGCGGAGGTGGAGGGCCGTCTGGACTGGGGCCAGCGCTTCGGGCGGATGCAGGAGCACTCCGGTGAGCACATCGTCTCCGGCCTGGTGCACAGCCGTCACGGCGGGACGAACGTCGGCTTCCACATGGGCGACGACGGGATGCTGCTGGATTTCGACGTGGAGCTTTCGGCCGAGCAGCTCGCCGAGATCGAGCTGCTGGCCAACGAGGCGGTGTGGGCGGACCTGCCCGTCCGGGCGGAGTTCCCCGCGCCGGAGGTCCTGGCGGCGCTGGACTATCGCAGCAAGCTCGACCTGACCGAGGATGTGCGGATCGTGACGATCCC
The DNA here is from genome assembly GCA_934567745.1 of uncultured Eubacteriales bacterium. Taxonomy (GTDB): domain Bacteria; phylum Bacillota; class Clostridia; order Oscillospirales; family Oscillospiraceae; genus Evtepia. The sequence goes on from CAKTJM010000044.1 coordinate 4,076, forward strand.
CGGCGTGGACCAGTGCGCCTGCTGCGCGCCGCACGTGGCGCGCACGGGCGAGATCGGCGTCATCAAGGTCCTCGACGTCACGCGGCACCGCGGCGGGGTCCGGGTGCGGGTCATCTGCGGCCGCGACGCGCTGCTGGACTATCGGATGAAGCACGACGGGCTGGGCCAGGTGGCGGTCCTCTTCTCCGCCAAGCCGGAGAATGCCGCGGCGGCGGCGGTCCGGGTGAACGACCAGCTCCAGGACGGCAAGCGGACGCTGGGCGAGGTCCAGCGCGAGCTGATCCGGGTGAAGCTGGCGGCGATCGGGGAGACGGAGGGCAACCTGGTCCTCTTCGAGCCGGTGCTCGACGGGGCCGGTCTGCGCGATCTGGTGACGGGCGCGATGGACCGGGTCGGCGGCGTCTGCGCGGCCTTCTCGGGCAGCGAGAAGACCGGCTTCCAGTACGTGATCGGCAGCCGCCACGTGGATCTGCGCGCCAAGGCGAAGGAGATCAACGCGGCCCTGGAGGGCCGCGGCGGCGGCGCGCCGGAGATGATCCAGGGGACCGCCAAATGCACCCGCCGGACGATCCGCACCTACTTCGGGGTGGAGTGAAAAAGGCCCGGCCGCAGGCAACGCCTGCGGCCGGGCCTTCTCTTTTTCTCTCTCTCAGACGGCGCTGCCTTACAGCAGGATGATCCCTGCGTCGTGGCAGACGTGGATGGTCTCTTCGTCCCAGATGGACGCCTGGACCTCGCCGATGTGGGCCTTGCCCAGCAGCAGCATGGACATACGGGACTGCCCGATGCCGCCGCCGATGGTCAGCGGCAGGACGTTATCCAGCAGCATCTTGTGGAAGGCCAACTCACGGCGGTCGTCGCACCCGGCCAGCTTCAGCTGGCGGTCCAGGGACTCGGCATCGACGCGGATGCCCATCGAGGAGACCTCGAAGGCGCGGCCGAGCACGTCGTTCCACACCAGGATGTCGCCGTTGAGCGCCCAGTCGTCATAGTCGGGCGCGCGGCCGTCGTGCGGCTGGCCGGACTTGAGCTTGCCGCCGATCTGCATGAGCAGGGTGGTGGGATGCTCCTTCACCCACATGTCCTCGCGCTCCTTGGGGGTCAGACCGGGGTAGAGGTCCTCCAGCTCCTGGGTGGTGATGCAGCTGAGCACGGGGCTGACGGGCTGCACGACGGAGAGCTGCGGGAAGATGGACTGGATCGTCTTCTGGGCGGTGACGATGGCGTCCACGATGGACTGGACGGTCTTCTTCAGATAGTCCAGGGTGCGGTCGCGGGGGGCGATGACCTTCTCCCAGTCCCACTGATCGACGTAGATGGAGTGGAGGTTGTCCAGCTCCTCGTCGCGGCGGATGGCGTTCATGTTCGTCACCAGGCCCTCGCCGACGGGGAAGTGATAGCGGTAGAGCGCCAGACGCTTCCACTTGGCCAGGGAGTGGACGACCTGCGCGTCGCGGTGGGCGGCGGGCACGTCGAAGGAGACGGGGCGCTCGACGCCGTTGAGGTTGTCGTTCAGCCCGGAGGAGGCCTCCACGAAGAGCGGAGCGGAGACGCGCCGCAGATGGAGATTGCCGCACAGCGTGTCCTCGAAGACCCGATTGAGCAGGCTGATGGCCTTCTGAGTGTCATAAAGGTTCAGGAGGGGGGCATAACCGGCGGGGATGTTCGTCTTAGACATAATGAAAACTCCTTTCGGACTGAAATGACGTAGGTGGTCAGCCGTGGTATAGCTTGGAGGTCTGGTACCGGGGCTCGCAGGTCAGCCGCACGCCGAGACGGCGGAAGCTGTCCTCGTCGGTCTCGGACAGGATGACGGTGGAGTGGACCTCGCAGCCGCGCAGCTTCTGCAGCTGCTGGACGGCCTTCTTGGCGTTCGGGTCTGTCACGGCGCAGATGGACAGCGCCACGAGCAGCTCGTCGATGTGCAGGAGCGGGTTCTTGTTCCCCAGCACGTTGACCTTCAGGTCCTGGACCGGCGCGATGACCGAGGGGGAGATGAGCTGCACCTCGTCCGGGATGCCGCCGAGGTACTTCAGCGCGTTCAGCAGCAGGGCCGAGGACGCGCCCAGCAGGGCGGAGGTCTTGCCGGTGAGGATGGTGCCGTCGGGCATCTCCATCGCGGCGGCGGGGTTGCCGGTCCGGTCGGCCACCGCCAGTGCGGGGGAGACGACGGCGCGGCTGGTGGGGGTCAGGCCGAGCTGCTTCATGAGCAGCTCGATCTTATAGACGGCGTTGCCGTCGGACAGGCCGCGGCGGTGGCGGCACTGCTCCGCGTAGAAGCGGCGGAGGATCTCCTCGCGGGAGGCCTCGCAGACGACCTCGTCATCGATGATGCAGTACCCGGCCATGTTCACGCCCATGTCGGTGGGGGACTGGTAGGGGGAGACGCCGGCGATCCGCTCGAACATCGTCTTGAGGACGGGGAAGATCTCGACGTCGCGGTTGTAGTTGACGGTGGTCACGCCGTAGGCCTCCAGATGGAAGGGATCGATCATGTTCACGTCGTTCAGGTCCGCCGTGGCGGCCTCGTAGGCGAGGTTGACCGGGTGCCGCAGGGGCAGGTTCCAGATGGGGAAGGTCTCATATTTGGCGTAGCCCGCCTGGACGCCGCGCTTGTGCTCATGATAGAGCTGGGAGAGGCAGACGGCCATCTTGCCGCTGCCCGGGCCGGGCGCGGTGACGACGACGAGCGAGCTGTCCGTCTCGACGAACTCGTTGCGGCCGTAGCCCTCGTCGCTGACGATGCGGGGGATGTCGTAGGGATAGCCCTCGATGGGGTAGTGGCGGTAGACCTTCAGCCCGAGCGCCTCGAGCTGGGCCTGGAAGATCTCGGCGGCGGGCTGGCCGCTGAAGCGGGTCAGGACGACGCTGCCCACGCGGAAGCCGAAGCCGCGGAAGGCGTCGATCAGCCGCAGCGTGTCGGTGCCATAGGTGATGCCCAGGTCGCCGCGGACCTTGCTCTTCTCGATGTCCATGGCGGAGACGGCCACGACGATCTCGACCTGATCGCGCAGCTGCATGAGCATGCGGATCTTCGAGTCGGGATGGAAGCCGGGCAGGACCCGGGAGGCGTGGTGGTCGTCGAAGAGCTTGCCGCCGAACTCCAGATAGAGCTTGCCGCCGAACTGGCCGATCCGGGCGCGGATGTGCTCGGACTGCATCTCCAGGTATTTCTCGTTATCGAACCCCAGTTTTTCGATCATCCTAGTTCCCCTTCTTTGTGATCTCGATTTCTGTCCTTCATTCTCTCACGGGCCCCGGTGCGATCAACGGGAAGCCCTCCTGTTGGCTCTTACTCTACCGGACCTTGTGTGAAAAGTCAATAAGGCCGTCGATATTTTGTAAGGAACGACGGAAAATCTGTGGCGTGATCGCAGGCGGGAAAAACGTCCTGTGCAAGATGACAGGGAAGCCCTCGCAAAAACGCGGTCCTGCAAGGATCTCATGCAGGACCGCCCGGCAGCTGCCCGCCGCCCGCGCGCGGCGGGGCTTTTCGTCCGGCGGGGGAAAAGATCGCGGCGTCTCTTGCCAGAGAGCGGCGATCATGGTATAATCCAGTGTTATCATGAGCGTACCGTGCGAAAAAGCCGGTACGGCAAGGAGAGCTAAGACTATGCTGGAACTGAAAGGATTATCCTACCAGGTCGAGGGCGGCGGGACCCAGACGGACATCCTCCGCGGGATCGACCTGACCATCCCGGACGGCAGCTTCGTCGTCATCACCGGCCCCAACGGCGGCGGCAAGACCACGCTGGCCAAGGCGATCATGGGCATCGCGCAGCCCACGGGCGGCCAGATCCTGTGGAACGGTACGGACATCACCCATATGAGCATCACCGAGCGCGCGAAGCTGGGCGTGAGCTACGGCTTCCAGCAGCCGCCGCGCTTCAAGGGCCTGCGGGTACGGGACCTGCTGGAGCTGGCCTCCGGCGACCGCAAGCTCAGCCGCGACGCCTGCTGCTCCTATTTGAACCGCGTCGGCCTCTGTGCGGCCGATTACGTGGACCGCGACATGGACGCCTCCCTCTCCGGCGGCGAGGTCAAGCGCATCGAGATCGCCACCCTGCTGGCGCGGCCGGGCGGGCTGCTGATCTTCGACGAGCCGGAGGCGGGCATCGACCTGTGGTCCTTCGCCAAGCTGACCGAGACCTTCCGCCTGCTCCACGACAAGGGCGACGCGACGATCGTCGTCATCTCCCACCAGGAGCGGATCATCGACCTGGCCGACGAGATCGTCATGATCTCGGCCGGGCGGGTGGTCAGCCACGGGCCGCGCAGTGAGATCATGCCCAACATCCTCACGAGCACCGGCAGCGTGTGCAGCTTTTTCCAGACCGGCGACTCCTGTCGTCAGAAGGAGGACTGAGCCATGGACAAGGTAGACATCAACTTACTGCGCGAGATCGCGGACCTGGAGGGCACCCCGAAGGGCGCGTACAACATCCGCAAGAACGGCAAGCTCGACTCCCGCGCCACGAACGCCAACATCGACATCGTGAGCAAGACGGACAAGCCGGGCATCGACATCTATATCAAGCCGGGCACGAAGCACCAGTCCGTCCACATCCCGGTCATCATCACCGAGACGGGCCTGGACGACCTGGTCTACAACGACTTCCACATCGGCGCGGACTGCGACGTCGTCATCGTCGCCGGCTGCGGCATCCACAACGAGGGCAGCGAGGAGACCAAGCACGACGGCATCCACACCTTCTATATCGGGGAGAACGCCCGCGTCCACTACGTCGAGAAGCACTACGGCGAGGGCGAGGGCACCGGCGAGCGGGTCATGAACCCCCAGACCATCGCCTATCTGGAGAAGGGCGCGTTCCTGAAGATGGACACGACCCAGCTGCGCGGCGTCGATTCGACCAAGCGCTACACCAAGGTCGTCGTGAAGGAGGGGGCCGAGGCCATCGTCACGGAGAAGCTCCTCACCCACGACCGGCAGAAGGCGGAGTCCGAGATGGACATCATCCTCGCCGGTACGGGCGCGAACGGCCGCGTCATCTCCCGCTCCGTCGCGCAGGACACGTCGGAGCAGGTCTTCTACCCCCGCATGATCGGCGACGCGGCCGGGTTCGGCCACGTCCAGTGCGACTCCATCCTGATGGGCAAGGCGAAGATCAAGTCCATCCCGGCCATCACCGCCAACCACCCGGACGCGCAGCTGATCCATGAGGCGGCGATCGGGCGGATCGCAGGGGACCAGATCCTGAAGCTGATGACGCTCGGCCTGACCGAGCAGGAGGCCGAGGAGGAGATCCTGAATGGTTTCCTTAGATGACGGCAAGGGCCGCCGCTGGCCGGAGAAGGAGGGCATCTTCTACGTCCGCGAGCATCCGGCCCTGGGCAAGATCCGCGGGCTGGACCCCTGGGCGGTCGAGAACGGGATGCACCTGATCCGGGCGGAGCGAGACTGCGCCGAGGGCATCATGATGATCGACGACAGCAACCGGCAGCAGTACGGCACCGTCCACGGCGGCATCCTGGTGGCCTTCGCGGACACGATCGGCGGCCACAGCCTGGCCGCGCACGGCAAGATGTGCGTGACCCAGGGCAGCACGGTGGACTTCCTGCGCCCGGCGGCGGGGGAGTACCTGCTGTGCCGGGCGACGCCGGTGAAGGTCGGGAAGAACATCTGCGTGGTGTCGGTCGAGCAGCGCAACGACGCGGGCGCGCTCGTGACGACGGCGCTGTTCACCTTCGCGGTGGTCAAGGAGACCGAGCCGATCATCGTGCCGCCGTAGCACGACGGACTGCGGTTCTGAGCGGGCGATCGGGCGCGGCAGAGGGATTGGCGGCCCGTGCGGGACGTCTGCGGGTGGTCCCAGCCACGAAAAAAGCGGCCCCGTCATGAGACGGGACCGCAGGGCCATGTGTCGCTCAGAAGTCGTGGCCCTTCCAGGGCTCGAACTCATCGTCGTCGTCGCTGACCTCCATCCGGCTGCACAGGAGCTCCTTCTTCTCCTGCACCTTGGCCAGGAAGCAGGCCAGATAGTCGGAGAGCTTGTCCATATGCGCCAGGACGAGGCAGAGGACGGCCGCGCAGGCCAGCACCAGCGCCGCGACCTTGAGCATGAAAGCAGTGATCTTCATCGTAAACACCTCCTGATGTCCCACGTGGGTACCATACTGTATTCTACCGGAAACAGGAGCAAAATACAATCCAGAGGAGAAAATTTTCTCTCCCATCCAGCCAGGTCCGCTGCGGCGGCCGCGACAGAAAGGATGATACTATGCGTCTGAAAAACGAGAAGGGCGAGATCCAGATCAGCAGTGAGGTCTTCACCACCATCACCGGCGCAGTCGCCACGCGCTGCTTCGGCGTGAAGGGCATGGCGGCCCGGTCCCGCAAGGACGGGCTGGTCCACCTGCTCCGCAGCGAGTCCATGGCCAAGGGGGTCAAGGTGACCTTCCTGGACGACGCCACCGTGGCCATCGAGCTGCACATCATCGTGGACAACGGCGTGAACCTCGCCGCCGTGAGCGATTCCATCATGAACGAGGTGCGCTATGAGGTCGGTCAGATGACCGGCGCGAAGGTGCAGTCGGTGGACGTCTACATCGACTCCATGGAGATCGGTTGAAAAGGTGGGGAGAGCAATGGTACAGTCGGTCGACGGAGCGAAGTTCGCGCGGATGATCGTCCACGCGGCGGCCGCTCTGAACGCAGAGAAGCAAAAGATCAATGAGCTGAACGTCTTCCCGGTGCCCGACGGCGACACCGGCACCAACATGAGCCTGACCATCGGCACCGCGGCGACGGAGCTGCAGCAGAAGAAGCCGACGACCGTCGGCCAGGCCACGGCCGTCAACGCCTCGGCCATGCTGCGCGGCGCGCGCGGCAACTCCGGCGTCATCCTGTCGCTCATCTTCCGGGGCTTCTCCCGGGCGATGAAGGACAAGGAGACGATGGACGGCATCGACCTGGCGGACGGCCTGAACGCGGGCGTGATCGCGGCCTATCGCGCGGTCATGAAGCCCGCGGAGGGCACGGTGCTCACGGTCTCCCGTCTGGCGGGCGACCGCGCGGGCCGGGCGGCCGAGGAGAACACGGCCCTCGAATACGTCCTCGCGTCCGCGATCGAGCGGGCGGAGGAGGCGCTGGCCGACACGGTCGAGCAGAACCCGGTCCTGAAGAAGGCCGGGGTGGTCGATGCGGGCGGCATGGGCTTCGTGGTGATCCTGAAGGGGATGCTCGCGGAGCTGAAGGGCGAGGAGATGCCCGCCGAGGACGCGGCCCCCGTCAAGGAGAGCGCGGACTTCGCGACCGTGGGGATGGAGGAGATCACCTTCACCTACGACACGGTGTTCATCGTCCGCCGCACCGGCGGCAAGCCGCTGGACGAGTTCCGCACCTACCTGGAGAGCATCGGCGACAGCCTGGTCATCGGCGAGGACGACGAGCAGTTCAAGGTACATGTGCACACGGACATCCCGGGCGAGGCCCTGACGAAGGCGCAGGAGTTCGGGACCCTGGAGCTGGCCAAGATCGAGAACATGCGCACCCAGGCGGAGGAGCTGGCGGCCGGATGCAAGGCCCAGAGCACCGACGACCTCGACGCGGTCGAGGAGGAGTTGGAGCGGATGGAGCAGGGCGAGGAGCCCGTGGCCGCGCCGGAGAAGAAGTACGGGTTCGTGGCGGTGGCCGCGGGCGACGGCCTGGCGAAGGTCTTCTACGACCTCGGCGTGGACGGCGTCATCAGCGGCGGCCAGACGATGAACCCCTCGACGGAGGACATCCTGCGCCAGATCCGCCGCACCCCGGCGGAGGTCGTGTACGTCCTGCCGAACAACAAGAACATCATCATGGCGGCGCAGCAGTGCGTGGAGCTGGTCCCGGAGAAGCAGGTGATCGTGCTCCAGGCGAAGACCGTGCCGCAGGGCATCTCCGCGATGATCGTGGTCGATCCGGACGCCAGCGAGGCGGAGAACACCGCCGCGATGCAGGAGGCGATGGCCCACGTCACGACGATGGAGATCACCTACGCCGCGCGCGACTCGGAGTTCGACGGCAACGCCATCAAGGCGGGCGACTACCTGGCCCTGGTGGACAACCAGCTCTTCGACACGGAGAAGGACCTCGACGCGGTGCTGGACAAGCTGGGCCGCGCGGCCGCGGACCGCGACGCGGAGTTTTTGAGCATCTTCTACGGCGCGGACGTCTCCGCGGCGGACGCCGAGCAGGCGAAGGAGCGCTTCGCGGCGCTCTGCCCGGACGCGGAGATCACCCTCCTGGAGGGCGGTCAGCCGGTGTACCACTATCTGATCTCGGCGGAGTGAGCCGCCCACAGCGAGCCTTGACGAAAGGGCCGTCTCTTGGAGAGACGGCCCTTTTCATGCCTTATCCGCCCTTGTACTTCCGCCTGGTCGCGATGCCGCCCCGGATGTGGCGCTCGGCCTTGTTCACCTCGAGGATCTCCTTGACCTGGAGATAGAGCGGCCGGTCGAAGGTGGGCAGACGCTGGGACAGGTCCTTATGGACGGTCGATTTGCTGATCCCGAACTGCTTCGCCGCCGCGCGGACGGTCGCCCGGTGCTCGATGATGTACACAGCCAGATCGCAGGCGCGCTCCTCGATGTCGGTGTGCAAGCTCCACCACTCCCCCCGTGTCCTGTGCCATATCCTATGAGCGGGCGCGGGGAAAAAGAACGGCAGGCCGTGCTATCCGGGCCTGCCGTTCTCGTGTGTCTGCTGTCCTGACCGTCGGTCAGCTCTCCATGTGCCGCCCGAGGAACCCGGCGACGGTCTGGGCGAGCTTCTGCTCGTCCGCGCTCACGTCGAGCTGGTCGCGTGCGCACAGGAACACCACACAGCCGAGCACATCGCCCTGGGCGAGGATCGGCGCGGCGGTGGAGATGACGTAGCGGTCCGTGTAGTCGCTCACGGGCACGGTGGGCTGGCCCTCCTGATGCTGGTAGAGCTGCCGGGCCTCCATGAGCTGGGCGAGGGCGGGGGAGATGTCCTTGTCGGACAGCTCCTTCCGCGCGGCCCCGGCCACGGCGAGGCAGCTGTCGCGGTCGGTGATGGCGACCATCCGGCCGGTGGTCTTGTGGAGGGAGTCGCACAGCTGGGCGGAGAAGTCCTCCAGCCCGCCCAAGAGGGAGTATTTCTTGAAGACGACGCCGCCCTCGTTGTTCGTGAAGATCTCCAGGGGGTCGCCGTTGCTGATAACATGGACACGGAAAACCTTGTCCTCGCGGCCTTTTGAGGACTGGATCAGCGTGTTTTCGATATTTTCCGTGCCTTCACTAAAATTTGC
>CAKTJM010000045.1 GCA_934567745.1 uncultured Eubacteriales bacterium
CAGGCCCAGCCGCCGCCCCAGACGGAAGATGTCCTGCTCCCGCCGCGGCAGCGCCAGGAACCGGTCGATCAGGTCCAGCATCCGCGGCTTGTGCTGCGGGAGCTGGCCCTTCAGCTCCAGGAGGATGTTCAGGATGTGGTCGCTGTCCACATAGCTGTGGATGCCGTCCAGACTGGAGAGGAAGAGCCGGATCTCCCGGATCGTGTCCAGGTCGTTCGGCCGCGTGAGCAGGCCCGACTCGTAGTCCGCCCACATCTCCAGGCTCGGGTCCAGCGCCATCGAGCGGATGCGGATGAAGTTCGGATCGACCTGGTTCATCACGTCCGCCGTCTCCCGTGCGCTCTCCTCCGCCCACTCGCGGCCGCCCATGCCGGGCATGTAGAACTCGTTGATCTCGATGCCCGCCGCCATCGCCTTGCGCCCGGCGGCGATCTGGGCGGCCTTGTCGCAGCCCTTGCGCATCAGCTGCAGGATCCGGTCGCTGCCGGTCTCCAGCCCGATGTGGAACCGGTCCAGCCCCAGCGCGCGGTACTCCTTGAGCCGGTCGAGCGAGATCCTGTTGATCGTGTCCGCCCGGGCGTAGGACGTGATCCGCCGGATCTGGGGGAAGGTCTCCTTCAGGTGCCGCAGGATCTCCACCATGTCGGCGGGCGGCATGAGGATGCTGTTGCCGTCCTGGAGGAAGACGGACTTCATCCCGCTCTGGTGCCAGTGCCACGCCATGTAGCACGCCTCGCGGTCCGCGTCGGACGTGAGCGGGCGGCCCGGCGTCCTGTCCTCGAAGACGTCGATCCAATATTTGATGAGGTCGATGTCCGCCTTCACGTCCTCCGGCTTGCGGATGGCGAAGGGGACGTCCCGGTAGAAGCCGCAGAAGCGGCACTTGTTCCAGCCGCAGCCGCGGTTGAGCCGCAGCAGCAGGCTGTACGCCTCGCTGGGCGGGCGAATGGGGCCGAGTTCAAAGCCCTGGGTCTCCTTTTCTTGCAAGGTCCCATCTCCTTTCTTGCTCATGTGAGCGCTGTTCCTCCCTATTATAGCATGGGGGAGGGGGGCGGCGCAACCGTCGGTCCCGACAGGACGCGCGGTCCACGCCGTCAAAAAACCGCGCCGGGGGGCGAGTTTGGTCTTGCCATTTCCGACAGGCTCCTGTATAATATCTAAGGCATTTTTTCAGCTGAGACCATCTCCTGGAAAACCAACGGATCCCGCGCCCCCCGCGCGGGACATCAAACGATATATGGGAGGACAAATGATATGGCAGGCGTGATCTCCAGGGGCATCCAGGCCCCCATCATCCGCGAGGGCGACGACATCGTCGATATCGTGGTCAAGAGCGTGTACGCATCGGAGCAGGAGGACGGCTACGCCCTGCAGGACCGCGACGTCATCGCCGTCACGGAGTCCGTCGTCGCCCGCGCACAGGGCAACTACGTCACCGTCGATCAGGTGGCCAAGGACGTGCGCGCCAAGTTCGAGGGCGGCAAGCTGGGCCTGGTCTACCCGATCCTCAGCCGCAACCGCTTCTCCATGTGCCTCAAGGGCATCGCCCGCGCCATGGACGAGGTCGTCATCCTCTTCAGCTTCCCCAACGACGAGGTCGGCAATCCCCTCATGGCCCGGTCCTCCTATCTGGCCCACCGCGACGCCGGGACCGAGTTCCACGAGGAGGCGTTCCGCGCCACCTTCGGTGCGCCCGTCCACCCCTTCACCGGCGTGGACTACATCGACTTCTACCGCTCCGTCATCGAGGCGGAGGGCGCGAAGGCGACCTTCCTCTTCTCCAACGACTGCCGCTACATCACGACCGCCTGCGACCAGGTCCTCTGCTGCGACATCCACACCCGTGAGGAGAGCCGCGCGATCCTGGCCCCGCTGGCCAAGCGCGTCCTGACCCTGACCGACATCATGGACGGCCCCGTGGACGGCAGCGGCTATCACGACCGCTACGGCATGCTCGGCTCCAACAAGGCCACCGAGGAGAAGCTCAAGCTCTTCCCGCGCGACTGCCAGCCCGTCGTGGACGGCATCCAGGCCCGCATCGCCGCCGAGCGCGGTCTGCACGTCGAGGTCATGGTCTACGGCGACGGCGCGTTCAAGGACCCCGTGGGCGGGATCTGGGAGCTGGCCGACCCCGTGGTCTCCCCGGCCTACACCGCCAGTCTGGCGGGCCGCCCGAACGAGCTGAAGCTCAAGTACCTGGCGGACAACGATTTCGCCGCGCTCTCCGGCGACGCATTGAAGGAAGCGATCCGCGAGCAGATCCGCGCGAAGAACGCGGACCTCGTCGGCGACATGAGCTCCGAGGGCACCACCCCCCGGCAGTACACAGACCTGCTCGGCTCCCTGTGCGACCTGACCTCCGGCTCCGGCGACAAGGGCACCCCCTTCATCGTCATCCAGAACTACTTCAACAATTACGCCGGTTGAGCGTGACCGAAGACCGCAGGAAAGATCCCTGCGGTCTTCCTCTTGACATTCTATTATACCGTGGTATAATGTGATACGAAACCAGAAAGGAGGATGCGTCATGGACTTGAAGACGCTAGGAGAAGCGGAGCTGGAGATCATGCAGATCCTGTGGGCCGCCAAGGAGCCGATCACGGCACGGGGGGTGCAGGACGCGATGGCGAGCTTCCGCCCGTGGTCGCTCTCGACCGTGATGGGCACGCTCAACCGCCTGTGCCAGAAGGGGTACATCGAGTGCGACCGCTCGACCCGCGTGAACCACTACCAGCCGGTCATCTCCGCTCAGACCTTCCAGAAGGAGGCGGGGCGGAGCATCTTCCGGCGGGTGTACAACGACTCGCTGCCGGACCTCGTGGCCAGCTTATACGACAGTCGGTCCATCGGGCCGAAGGAGCTGGGCGAGCTGCGCGCCTATCTGGACGAGCTGGAGCGGCGCGATGGCTGACCTCTTCCTGCACTACGGGCGGATGGGCCTGATGGCCGCGCCGGTGCTGGCGGTCCTGCTGGCGCTGCTGCCGCATCTGCGGCGGTGGTATCGGGCGCAGGGGCGGTGCGTGCTGTGGCTGCTGCTGACGCTGTGGCTGCTGTGCCCGGTCCTGCCGGAGCTGCCCCAGGCCCCGGTCCAGGTCCCGCTGCCCGCGGTGCTGGTCCAGCCGACGGCAGCCGATCCCGCAGCGGTCGAGCCTGCGGCGGCCGAGCCGGATCCGGCGACGGCGGAGCAAGGGAGCACTCCTGCCATGACGCTCACGCCCCTGACCGTCCTGCCGGCCGTTTGGGCGGCGGGTGGTGCGGCGCTGCTGGCGTGGGAGCTGGGGCGGTACGCCCGCTTCCGCCGCCGCGTGCGGCGCACGGCCGTGCCGCTGGCCGGGGAGCCGGGCGTGTACGTAAGCCCGGCGGTCCCGTCGCCGGTGAGCCTGGGCCTGCTGCGGCCGATGATCGTCCTGCCGACGGCGGAGCTGGATCCGGCGGTGCGGGAGGATATCCTGCGCCACGAACGGGCGCACCTGCGCCGGGGGGACCTGTGGACGAAGCGCCTGCTCCTGCTGGCGCGGGCGGTCCACTGGTACGACCCTCTGGTCCACTGGATGGCCCGGGCGGCGGCCGGGGACATGGAACTGGCCAGCGATGACCTCGCCCTGCGCGGAGCGGACCGTGCCGCGCGGCGGCGGTATGCCGAGACGGTCTACGCGGGCCTGGCGGCGGGCTGCCGTCGGGACGCGCTCACGACGAGCTTCCAGGGAGGGAAGGACATCATGGAACGCAGATTCACAGAGATCCTGGGCTTCGGCCCGCAGAAGAAGGGCCGGGCGGTGGTCGTCCTGGCCGTGGCGTGCGTGCTGGCGCTGACCGGTCTGGTCGGGTGCACGCAGCGGATCGAGTCCAGCGACCCGGAGGCCGGGGACCCCGCAGCCGTGCCGGTCGATCCGTCCCAGATCGGGACCCGTCAGGGCCGCACGGCGATGCTCAGCCGCGCGGTGGAGCTGGCGGACGCCTACTTCCTCACGACGGACGGCGACGGGAACGACGTGGTCCTGCGGTATCAGGATCCGTACCCGCTGAACGCGCAGACCGTCTGGGTCCTGGAGGAGCGGGACGGGCGCTATCTGGTCGCGCAGCCGGCGCTGGACGCGCCGTGCTACGTGAACGGCTGGGTCGAGCGGGACGCGGTGAGCTTCGACCCGGCGCTGATCGCGCAGGGCGAGTTCGTCGAGCTGACGGACGCGACGCTGTACGAGGACCGCGGCGAGACGGTCGCGGAGGAGCACGTGGACAGCCTGGCCTCGATCGAGGCGCGGGACGGCGACTGGACGAAGGTCTACCTGCCCGGCGGCCAGGAGGGCTGGGTCGCGACCGACGCGCTCAGCTGGGACATCGACCAGCAGGTGCGGTGCTTGGAGGGGTGAGGGACTGACCCCTCCGTCTCCCTCTGTTGCGGTGCCATTCCGCACACTACGTGGTATCGCTCCGCACCGTCTGTGCGCCCTCTCAGTCACGGCTGCGCCGTGCCAGCTCTCCCAGAGGGAGAGCACTTTTGGCGGGCGATCCCCACCAACGCAGGGGGAGAGAACGGACGTCTCCCGAGCTCCCCCTCTGGGGGAGCTGGCTGCGAAGCAGACTGAGAGAGCGATGCAGCGCGGCAGTGCTCTCTCGCGCCGTGTGCGGAAGGACCATCTTTTGATTTGAAATACGACACGCCCCCGGCCCAGAAAAGGACCGGGGGCGCATCTGCACATAAAAGAAATAAAGAGAAGGGTGAGCAGATCAGCTGTGGGCGTGGGCCTGACGGCCCGCGCGCAGGGCGGCGACGTCCTCGCCGGTGAGGTACTTGTGCATCGGCTTGAGCAGCAGGGCGAAGATCACCAGGCACAGCGCGATGTCGATCGCCATGTAGAAGCCGTTGTACAGCAGGGAATAGAACCACGGCGTGGTCATGGTCATGTTGAAGAAGGTCTCCGGCATGTACTCCGCCCACACGGTCGCGCCGACCACGTAGTGGACCAGGAACCGGTCCAGACCGCCCACGAGGGTCCCGAGGAAGATGCCGCCGCGCTTGCCGCAGAACAGACCGGCCAGACCGAGGACGGTGAAGGCCACGAGATAGTCGCCGATGATGGACTGCCACGTCAGCGCGAAGCCGCCGTCGAAGATGAATTGCAGGCAGCCGAAGGCGAAGCCCTCGACCAGGCCCCACTTCAGGCCCCAGCGGACCGCGAAGAGCAGGACCGGCAGCATGCTCAGGCAGATGGACCCGCCCCAGGGCATCTCCCACAGCTTCAGGAAGCCGAGGATCTGGGCGACGGCGAGCATGATCGCGCCCTCGCAGAGCATCCGTACGTTCAGATTCTTTTCCATTTGGTAGGTTCCTCCTTTTTTTTCGAGAAAAGAGGGCAAAACAAAAGACCGTGCTGCCCTTCTTCGGTAACACGGTCGGTCGGTCTTGCGCACTTTCCTACGCCGGCATTATCCGGATCAGGTCGATGGGTCAGGGCGGCATCACGCCCTATCTCAGCCGACTGGCGTCAGCTCCCCGGTATGTGGGCCATCTGGATGGCCTTTGTTCACGGGCAGTATAGCACGGGGCGGGGCGATCGTCAAGAGGGAGATCCGCTCGATCCGAGCAGCAGGCGCGCCCGCTTCTGGATCTGCCCCTCGATCAGCCGCAGCCGCTTGGCCGGGAGGTCATAGGACGGATGGCGCGTGAAGCGGAAGGTCAGCAGCCGCCGGAGCATCGCCCGGTGGCGGTCCGTCATGACCCGGCGCGCCTCGTCGAGGAAATCGTCGTAGGTCCGCGGGCGCAGCGTGGAGACGTAGGCGTCCAGCGCCTCCGCCGAGCGCAGGTCGTCCGCCCCCGCGAAGCAGAACAGGCCCATGCCGTGGTCGAACAGGGGGGCGGGACCGACGATCCGGTTCGTCCGCGTATCGACGTAGGAGCCGAAGTTGCCGAGATGCCGGTCCTCGTTGCAGATGATGGCGTCGAAGACGATCATGTCGGCGAGCGCCTCCTCGTGCCCGAGGCCCAGCTCTGCGTAGTAGGCCCGCACGGCGGGGAGCCCGCCCGAGCCCACCATCCGGCCGACCGGTAGGAAGGCGCGCTCCTTGCTCGTGAACAGCGCACAGGTGGAGCACAGCCGCCCCTTGGACCGCGACAGGCCGTACTCGACCGCGTCGATCCCCATCGCCGCCGCGACCTGGGCGGCGTGGTATTCGGAATACGGCTCGTTCCCGGAGTTCGAGGCCCCGACGGAGCCGCCCTTGTAGAGCAGGATCTGGCCGTTCCGCCGCCGCCAGCACTTGGGCAGGGCGCCGTTCGTCGTGAACTCCGGGCTGGACGTCAGCGAGGACCGCACCTGGCTCCCGTAGCCCGTGAAGGCCAGCCACGCCAGGACCTGACTGAAGGGGTCGTCATAGAGGTTGCATCCCGCGAACGTCCCCGTGAAGCCCTCCTCCACGACCCAGTAGCAGTCGTTCAGGGAGAGGCCGCGGCAGACGCGGATGATGTCCAGGCTGCGGTTGACGTTCAGGCCGCATTTGGCCAGGAAGCTCCGGACATAGGCCCGGTCCTTCGGGATGGTGCGGCTCTTCAGCCACCGCGCGAGCCCGGCGGGGGTGGGGACCAGGTCGAGGGGGAGCAGCGCCCGCCGCTCCTCGTCGAGCGAGACGATCGTGACGTCCGGGACGTCGCTGTGCTCCGTGGCGTCGAACGTGATGAGCGGTGTGTCGAAGAGCTTGAGCTGATAGATCATGGGTGGTCCCCCCTTCCGGTCCTCCTGTCATGATACTGCATCCGGCCCATGTCCGTCAAGACGGATCGGCTCGCTTTCGCCCCTTGTCCTCCGTCCCCGGCTATGGTATGATGGGGGGACCACCACGAGAGGAGGTGCGGCGTATGCTCATCGGCTCCGTCCGCATCGAGACCCCCCTGATCCTGGCCCCCATGGCGGGCGTCACCGACCTCGCCTTCCGCCAGATCTGCCGCGAGCTGGGCGCGGGCTGCACCGTCACGGAGATGGTCAGCGCCAAGGCCCTGTGCTATCAGGACCGCAAGACGCGGCCCCTCATGCAGCTCGGCCCGGACGAGCGCCCCGCCGGGGTCCAGGTCTTCGGCAGCGACCCCGCCTGCATGGCCGAGGCCGCCCACATCATCGCCGAGGACGCCCGCCCGAGCTTCATCGACATCAACATGGGCTGCCCCGTGCCCAAGATCGCCAACAGCGGCGACGGCTCCGGCCTGCTGCGCGATCTCGACCGCGCCTGCCGCGTGGCCGAGGCCGTCCTCGCCGGGGCGGCGGGCCTGCCCGTCACCGTCAAGCTCCGCACCGGCTGGGACCGCGGCCACCTCGTCTATTTGGAGCTGGGCCGGATGCTGGAGAGCCTCGGCATCGCCGCCCTGACCCTCCACGGCCGGACGAAGGGCCAGATGTACGCCGGCCGGGCCGACTGGGACGCCATCCGCGCCCTCAAGCAGGCGGTGTCCATCCCCGTCGTCGCCAACGGCGACGTGTTCTCCGCCGAGGACGCCGTACACATCCTGCGCTACACCGGGGCGGACGCCGTGATGATCGCGCGCGGGGCCTTCGGGGACCCGTGGATCTTCCAGCAGGCCAAGGCCGCCCTCGCGGGCGAGCCGATCCCCAAACGGCCCCCGCTGGCGGCGCGCTGCGCCCTGGCGGAGCGGCAGATCCTCCTCGCCGCCGAGCAGAAGGGCGAACGGATCGCCTGCCTGGAGGCGCGCAAGCAGTACAACTGGTATCTCAAGGGCATCCCGCACGCGAGCTATTGGAAGAGCCAGATCGCCCAGCTGGCCACCCTGGCCGACGTGCGCCGGATCACCGCCGGGATCGCCCGCGAGCTGAGGGACCCGAGCGATGAGGGATGAGGAGCAGCGTCTGATCGCCCGCGCCCGCGACGGCGATGCGGACGCCTTCGGCCAGCTCGTCACGGCGCACCAGCAGATGGTGTACGCCCTGGCCCTGCGCAGGCTCGGCGACCACCACGACGCGGAGGAGGTCGCCCAGACCGCCTTTTTGAAGGCGTGGCAGGGCTTATCGAATTTCCGCGGCGGCTCGTCGTTCGCCACCTGGCTCTACCGGCTGACCGCCAACGCCTGCACGGACCATCTGCGCCGTGCGGGGCGGGACCGCGCCGTCGTCTCGCTGGACGACCCGGACCTGCCGCCGCCGATCGACCGCGCCCCGACGCCCGCCGAGCGGGCCGAGCGCCGGGCGGAGGAGGACGCGCTGCACGCGGCCCTCGCCGCCCTGTCGGAGGAGCACCGGACGATCCTGCTCCTGCGGGCGGTGGACGGGCTGCGGTACGACGAGATCGCCGCGCGGCTCGGGCTGACCGAGGGGACGGTGAAGTCCCGGCTCGCCCGGGCGCGGCTGCGGCTGCGCGAGATCCTGGCGGAGGACGGGAACTTTTTCGCGGATCCTGCGTCTAATGAGACAGGAACGAAGGAACGAAAGGGGGGACGACGGTCATGAGGACCTGCGAGGATCACGAAGAGCTGATCTCCGCGCGGCTCGACGGCGCGCTGACGGACGAGGAGCGGGCGGCGCTGGACGCGCATCTGGCCGGGTGCCCCCGCTGCCGCCGGACCGCCGCGGAGCTGGCGGAGGTCGATGCGGCGCTGCGGTCCCTGGCCGGGGCCGCGCCGGTGGATCTGACCGCCCGCGTGCGCGAACGGATCGACGCGGAGAAGGTCGTCCCGCTGCGGCGGCGGCCGCACCGCACCCTGTGGGGCGCGGCCTGCGCCGCGGTGCTCGCCCTGGTGCTGGTCGCGGGGAGCGGGCTGTCGCTCTTCCCGGCGGCCGGGGACGAGGCCTGCGAGACCGCGCCCTTCGCGGCCCAGGCCCAGACGATCGGGGACGACGAAGACGCCCCGAGGGAGGACAGCGCGTCCGCCAAGCCGGAGCGCGATGGGAACGCCAAGACGGCGGACGCCGACACGCCGTCCGTCGCCATGGACGGCCAGCGCGGCCGCCCCGCGCAGCAGGAGCAGCAGCGGCCCGCGGCCCACGACGGCAGCGCCCCGGTGGACGGCGGCGATCGGGCGACGACCGACGGCCAGTCCGGGGACACCGTCTCCGCCGCAGGCGGCGGGGGCGGCGGCAGCGGTCCCCGCGAGACGAACGGCGCCGGCGACGGCGACGACAAGACCGGCGCGACGGGGCCGGACGGCCAGACCATCGGCGGACAGAGCGCCGCGGAGCCGCTGACGGAGGACACCGCGGCGGCGGCCCTGCGCGCCTGGCTCGGCGCGGAGGACGCGCCCCTGACCGCCCTCGGGACCACCGACGACGGCGGGGCCTGGCGCTTCGCCCTGGACGGGCGGACCTTCTCCGTGGACGCCGGGGACGGGACCGTGACCGAGGAGGGGACGGGGAACGAATGAGCCTCCCTCTGCCCTGTGGGTCGTCCCGCACACGGCGCGGGGGACCTCAGACAGGCCCGATCGCCCTCTCAGACCGCTCCGCGGCCAGCTCCCCCAGAGGAGGAGCTCAGCGTGTCAAAAAAGCCTCGCAGAGTTTCGCGCTCGGAAGCGCGAAATAAAGCCAAATCATTTTCTCCGGCGACATGTGCGTCGGAGAAAATACTTCTCAGCCCACAAGTGTGCGAATCGTCCGCCGCAGGCGGACGGTGCGTTTGCGCAGGGGGCTGCATCCCCTCCGTCGAAAAGCTCCGAAGGAGTTTTTCGACAGTCTCCAGCTCCCCCAGAGGGGGAGCTCCCTGCGGGGCGTTTTTTTTCGACGCATCAGGGAAGGGCCGCACAGCGAGCTCTCCCCTTGGGAGAGCTGGCACGGCGCAGCCGTGACTGAGAGGGCGCACCTACGCGGCGGAGACCGCAGCGTGGTGTGCGGAAGGAGCACACCACCGAGATGCGCCCACCGCCTCCGCCGAAGAGGATCCCACCCTCTCTCACCGCCCGCATCGGCCCCGCGTGGGGCGCGGTGCGGGCGTTTTTTGGCCCTTCGTCGGCCCGTATGGAAGATCATAAGGGCCAAAACCGCAAATTTTTAGTGATTTTTTCTATTTTCCTGTTGCCAGAGCCGCGCTCATGTTGTATACTTGTCTGGATAGAGCCATCAGATCCCCTCAGGGGTCTTTCTGCTTGCGCGATCCAGTGGCGGGCCGCTCGCCCGCCCCCACTTTGAATAAGGAGAGAACACAGTTATGAGCTACACCACCGACAAGATCCGCAACGTCTGCCTGCTGGGCCACGGCGGCAACGGCAAGACCTCTCTCGCCGAGAGCATGCTGTTCCTGACCGGCGGCATCGACCGCCTCGGGAAGACCGTTGACGGCAACACCACCTGCGACTACGATCCCGAAGAGATCAAGCGCCAGATCTCCATCTCCATGGCCAGCGCCCCGGTCCGGTATCGCGATCACAAGCTGAACGTGCTGGACACCCCGGGCAACTTCGATTTTGCCGGTGAAGTCTGCTCCGCTCTCTATGCCGCCGATGCCGGCGTCATGGTCTGCTCCGCCAAGGACGGTCTGAGCGTCGGCGCCGACCGCGCCTGGAAGATGCTGCGCGACCGCAACCAGCCCCGCCTGATCTACATCTCCCGCTGCGACGAGGAGAACTCCGACATGAACGCCACCGTCGCTGCCCTCAAGGACAAGTTCGGCGCGGCCGTCACCCCCATCGTCTACCCCATCATGGGCGCGGGCAACATCGTGACCGGCTTCGTGGACCTGCTCCACAAGAAGGCGTATGACGCCAAGGGCGAGATCGCCGTCCCCGGCGACGTGGCCGACGACGTCGAGGCCGCCTATGCCGAGCTGATGGAAGCGGCCGCCGGTGTGGACGAGGAGCTGATGGAGAAGTATTTCGACGCCGGTGAGCTCACCGCCGACGAGATCATCCGCGGCCTGAAGGCCGGCGTGAAGGAAGCCAGCATCGCCCCCGTCGTCTGCGGCTCCGCCGTGAGCGGCATGGGCACCAACTTCCTCATGGACTGCATCATCGACCTGCTGCCCGATCCCTCCGAGGCCGCCCCCGTGGCCGGTGAGCTGGACGGCGAGCCCGTCGAGATCAAGTGCGACCCCAACGGCCCCACCGTGGCCTTCGTCTTCAAGACCGTGTCCGACCAGTACGGCAAGTACTCCTTCGTGAAGCTGCTCTCCGGCCGCCTCACCTCCGACATGGCCCTCGTGAACACCACCACCGGCAACACCGACAAGCTCGGCCGCCTGTACACCATGAAGGGCAAGAAGAACGAGGAAGTCAAGGAGATCGTCTGCGGCGACATCGGCGCCCTGGGCAAGATGGACCGTCTGAAGACCGGCGAGGCCCTGTGCGACCCGAAGTTCGCCGTCAAGCCTGCCGCCATCCCCTTCGCCGAGCCCTGCTTCTCCAAGGCCATCTCCCCGAAGACCCGCGGCCAGGACGACAAGGTCGCCTCCGGCCTGATCCGCATGAACGAAGAGGATCCCACCTTCACCATCGTGAACAACGCCGAGACCCACCAGGTCGTCCTCTCCGGCGCCGGTGACATCCAGCTCGACGTCCTCGTCTCCCGTCTGAAGAGCCGCTTCGGCGTCGATGCGGAGCTGTCCAACGCCCGCGTGGCCTATCGTGAGAAGATCCGCAAGTCCGTCGAGGCCCACGGCCGCCACAAGAAGCAGACCGGCGGTTCCGGCCAGTTCGGCGACGTGTGGATCCGCTTCGAGCCGCAGGACGAGTCCGACGATATGATCTTCGCCGAGGAGGTCTTCGGCGGCTCCGTCCCGAAGAACTTCTTCCCCGCCGTCGAGAAGGGCCTGCGCGACGCCGTGCGCAAGGGCGTCCTCGCCGGGTATCCGCTGGTCGGCCTGAAGGCCACCCTGTACGACGGCTCCTATCACCCCGTCGACTCCAACGAGATGGCGTTCAAGACCGCCGCGCAGCTGGCCTATAAGGAAGGCATCGCGAAGGCGAACCCCACCATCCTCGAGCCGATCGGCGAGCTGAAGGTCACCATCCCCGACAGCTACCTGGGCGACGTCATGGGCGACCTGAACAAGCGCCGCGGCCGCGTGATGGGCATGAACCCCACGCCCGATGGCGACCAGATCCTCGAGGCCGAGGTCCCCATGGCCGAGATGACCTCCTACGCGATCGACCTGCGTTCGATCACCCAGAGCCGCGGCTCCTTCTCCTTCCACTTCGTGCGCTATGAGGAGGCTCCTCCCGCTGCCCAGCAGAAGGCCATCGACGACGCGAAGGCCATCCAGGAAGAGGCCTGAGTCTCGTACCGGGTCTGATATCAGAGAAAACGAAGAGCACGCCGAGCGATCGGCGTGCTCTTTTTTACAAAATGCCTCCCTCTGACGAGGGAGGTGGATCGGCGATAGCCGAGACGGAGGGAGAGATACGCGGACGTAGCCTGGAAGCAGAGCCTTCTACCGGTCTCTCCCTCAGTCCGCTCCGCGGCCAGCTCCCCCAGAGGGGGAGCTCCCTGCGGGGCGGCTTTTTTGCGACGCATCGGGAGAAGGACGCGCAGCGAGCTCTCCCCTTGGGAGAGCTGGCACGGCGGAGCCGTGACTGAGAGGGCGCACGGTGGGAGCAGGTCGGACCAACGTGGTGTGCGGGCGGGCGGACGGAGACGTTCTGAAAAACCTCACCGCACGAACCAGCGGATCAGCTTCTGGTGCAGCTTCGTGTACGGCTGGTACCGCATCGGCAGGTCCAGGAACGTCTTCTTGTCCACGATGCTCTTCTCGTGCGTGAACGTGTCGAAGCCCCGCTTGCCGTGGTACGAGCCCATCCCGCTCGGCCCCATGCCGCCGAAGCCCATCGCGCTCGTCGCCAGGTGGATCAGCGTGTCGTTGATGCAGCCGCCGCCGAAGGCGATCCGCTCCGTCACGAGCCGGATCGTCGCCTTGTCCGACGAGAAGAGGTACAGCGCCAGCGGCGTGTCCATCCCGTTGACCGTCTCGATGACCTGCGCCAGACTGTCGTACGTCAGCACCGGCAGGACCGGGCCGAAGATCTCCTCGCCCATCACCGCGTCGTCCCACGTCACGTCCGTCATGATCGTCGGCGCGATGCGCAGCGACTCCGGCCGCGTCCGGCCGCCGTAGGCCACCCGCTCCGGGTCGATCAGACCGCAGAGACGGTCGAAATGCTTCCGGTTCACGATCGTGCCGTAATCGTCGTTCGCCAGCGGGTCCGCCCCGTACTGGAC
>CAKTJM010000046.1 GCA_934567745.1 uncultured Eubacteriales bacterium
TAAAACCGCTCTAAAATCTGTGTCAGTATGCTGTTTTTTCACCGTTGATGAACACCGTTGAAACGCAATATATAACAAATGAGTGGTATGCCCGCGACATCAGCAAGAAGCGGCGTATCAGCAACAAGATCAAGGGAAATGCGGGCGAGCCGATGGGCCAGCCTCCCTACGGATACATCAAAGACCCCAACAATCCGAAACGCTGGATCGTAGATGACGAAGCCGCCCAAGTGGTTCGGCGGATTTACAGCATGACCCTGGAGGGCTACGGGACGGAACAAATTGCAGCCCAGCTCGAAAAAGACGAAATCCTCACCCCGCGTGCCTATTGGCTAAAGAAGGGCATCAAGCGCCCCGGAAAGGGCAAGCAGCAGCCCGCTACCAAGTGGAACAGTTCCACTGTGACCAAAATCCTGTCTTTGCAGGAGTATTGCGGCGACATTCTCAACTTCAAGACCTATTCTAAATCCTACAAGAACAAAAAGAGGTTGGAGAATGACCGTGAAAATTGGGTCATCTTCAAGGACGTCCACAAGCCGATTATCGAGCGGTCCGTATTTGAGCAGGTGCAGCAGAAGCGGGGCAAAATCCGCAAGCGTCGCACCAACGAAGGCGAGCACAACATGTTCTCTGGTCTGCTGGTCTGTGCCGACTGCGGCAGCAATCTTCACTTCCACTTCAATCAGGGTAACCCGGAGATCAAGTATTTCAACTGCTCCAACTATAAGGGCAACCGTGGGAGCTGTACTTCCACCCACTATGTCCGAGTGGATTTTCTGGAACAGGTTGTGCTTGGCGAGATACGGCGCCTGACGAAGTTCGCCAGCCTCTATGAGGACGAATTCCTGAAAGCGGTGATTGGGCACTCCCAGCAAGCGGCGGAGACCGACCGCAAGCTGAAGGAGAAGGAATTGAAAGCCCTGCTTACACGCGACGAGGAACTGGACGGGCTGTTTGAACGCATCTATGAGGACAATGTTTCCGGCAAACTCTCTGACGACCGTTTTGCGAAAATGTCCAGACGGTATGAGGATGAGCAAAAGGAGCTGGCGGAGAAAATAAAAAAGCTCCGCTCCGAAATCGAGAAGCACAGCAGCCAGGCCATGACCACGGATATGTTCATCTCTTTGGTGCGAAAGTACACACGCGCACGCAAGCTCACGCCCCGGATGCTCAACGAGTTGGTTGAGAAGATCGAAGTTTACAATGCGGAGAAAATTGATGGTGTGTGGGAGCAGCGGCTTCGCATCCACTATAACTGCGTGGGAGAAATCACAATCCCTAAAATGCTGCCCCTGCCAATCCCTGATGTGACCGTCAATACCCGGAAGGGCGTGTTCGTCAACTATGCCCCAGCAGAGATTGCCGGATGAAAACAAAAAAAGACGAGTGTTCTTACAGCTTTTCAAATGCTATAAGAACACTCGTCATGGCAGCGGGAGAAGGATTCGAACCCTCACAAACAGAGTCAGAGTCTGTCGTGCTACCTTTACACAATCCCGCTATTTCGTTTCGTTCTCCGTGAGAACAAAGCTTATTATATCACCGTTCTTCGATTTGTCAAGCACGATTTTGCGCTTTTTTCAAAAAAGTTGGCCCGGCGGAGCGGCGGCCCGCTCCGCCGGGCTTTCGGTCACTTGAGGAAGCCCTCGCAGAAGCGCTGGAGGATCGCGGCGACCTCGGCGCGGGTGGCCTGGCCGATGGGGTCGAGGACCCCATCGCCCTTGCCGTTGATCAGACCGCGGCCGTTGGCCCAGGCCAGCGGCGTCCACGCGTAGGCGTGGATCCGGCCGCTGTCGCGGAACTGGGACGGATCGCCCAGTGCGGTGGTGTCATAACCCATCCGACCGGCGTAGCGGTAGAGGATGGCGGCCATCTGCTCCCGGGTGATCGGGTCGTTCGGCCCGAAGCGGGCGGCGTCGTAGCCGTTCACGATCCCATGGCTCGCGGCCCAGGCGATGGGGACGGCGTAGTACTGGCCCGCCGACACGTCCGTGAAGGGCGCACCGCCCGCGCCGGGGCTGCCCGCCAGGCGGTGGAGGATCGTGACGATCATGCCGCGGGTGGTGGTCGCCTGCGGGGAGAAGGTCGTCTGGCTCGTGCCGGTCATCAGGCCCTTCTCATAGACGTAGAGGACGTTCCCGTACCACCAGTCGCCCGTGCGGACGTCGGTGAAGGGGAGCTGCTCCGCCGCGCGGAACGCGGCCGAGACCGTCACGGCCCGGGCGGGCATGGTGAAGCTGTAACGATCGCCGCTCTTCTGCGTCGTGCGGACCGTACCGCCCCTGTCCGTCTCCACGGTGAGCCGGTCCAGCACATAGCCCTTGCCGGGCGTGGCGGTGACGGTCACGCTGTCGCCCTCGGCGGCGGTGGTGCGGTCTACGGTGAGGGTACCGTTCGTCGGCTTCTCGACCGTGATGGCGTAGAGGACGGCCGCGCGGATCGTCAGGGTCCCGTCGCGGTAGGTGATGGTGGGGACATAGTTCCCGCCGTCCGGGACCTTCGCGCCGGAGGCCCGGACGGTCGCCGTGCCCGCGCGGTCCATGTTCGGCTTGGCGACATAGGCGAGGGTGGGGGCCTTCGCGAGCGTGTCCCGCCCGACGAGGCCCTTCACGGTATACCCGAGGTCCGCGGCGGCGGGGGCCGCGTCGCCGACCTGCACGGTCCTGTCGCCCACCTGGATGGTGATGGTCGCGGGCTGGATGCTCAGGACCACCGTCTGGGAGGACGCCGCCTGATAGCGGTCGTCCCCGTCCTTCGTCGCGGAGACGACGACGTCGCCGACCTTGGTGGCCGTCAGGACGCCGTCCTGGTCCACGGTGGCCCCGCCGCCGAGGCTGGTGTCGACCGTGTAGCGGACCGCGCCGCTGCCGGAGCCGCCGGTGGTGCGCAGGGCCAGCGTCTCGCCATAGGTCAAACTCTTCCGGTCGCAGACGAGGGTGAAGGCGCCATGAGACGCGTTGGGGGTGGTCCCGGTCGAGCCGCCGCCGGTCGTTCCGCCGCCGGTCGTGCTCCCGCCGGTCGATCCTCCGCCCGTCGTTCCGCCGCCCTGCGGTTCCTTCTCCTGGAGGGTGATGGTGAGAGTGCCACTACCGGGTAGATATTCCGGGTATTTGTCCCCGTTTAGGTCAGATTCGAGCGCCTTGACCTGGATCTTAACGGTCCCGATCGTGTCGCCGGAGATCAGAGTGGATCCCTCCAGCGTACATCCGAGGGCATCCTTTGGCAGAGTGAAGCTCAGCGTTTTTTCGTCCACACCCGTCACGAGCGTGGTCAAATCCAGCTCGTTCCCACCGATCGCGAGGGTCGCAGTCCCAGAGACGATGGGGACGTAGGCCGTGATCTGCCCCGCGCCTTCGATCTTTACTGTATCCGGGACACGATAATAGTCCTGCGACGGACCTTCTAGGTAGAGTCCGGTGAGTGTGAGGGTCTTCCCATAGCCAACATATGGATCGTCGAAGTAAGCGCTAGTGCAACGCACAGAGATGCTGTCCCTTGAAAGGACACCGCTGTTCACCACAATCTTCGGGGAAGCGTCCGTCGTTCCATCATACGACTTGGCGTAGACATAGTCTTCGATGGCGAAGTCGTCAAGTGTCCGCTTTTCTATCGTGAACGATGTGGTCGCGGACTTTCCCTCGTAGGTCCCAAGACCGGTGACGGTCACGGTGCCTTCGCCAGGATAGAGGTCCTCTCCATAGGAGACTTCATATTCGCCTTGATTTAGGACAGCATCACCGAAGCGGACAGAAGTGACTTCTGGATGATGTGGATAACCATTATAAGTGAAACTGTATCCATCCAATGTGATCGTTGCGTCCGTT
This sequence comes from uncultured Eubacteriales bacterium, assembly GCA_934567745.1. GTDB lineage: Bacteria > Bacillota > Clostridia > Oscillospirales > Oscillospiraceae > Evtepia. Next base: position 3,828 of record CAKTJM010000046.1, read on the forward strand.
TCCTCCGCCCAAGCGGTGGCGGGGAGGAGCGGCAGGAGTCCGATCAGCAGGGCGAGGGACAGCGCGAACAGGCGGCGTGTCATGGGGACCATCTCTCTTTCTCTTCATCTTTCGTTTCTCTCAAAAAGGGACAGCCCCCATCGGACGCGGCGGAGCGCGGCCGACAGAGGCTGTCATAGGATCATTCAAATTCCACCGTTGCGGGCGGCTTGGAGGTGATGTCGTACAGGACGCGGTTGATCCCCGCGACCTCGTTGACGATGCGGACGCTGACCCGGTCGAGCACCTCGTAGGGGATGCGCGTCCAGTCGGCGGTCATGAAGTCGTCCGTGGTCACGGAGCGCAGGGCGATGGCATAGTCGTACGTCCGCCCGTCGCCCATGACGCCCACGGAGCGCATGTTCGTCAGCGCGGCGAAGTACTGGTCCATCGTCCCCTGGAGGCCCGCCTTGGCGACCTCGTCGCGGAAGATGAAGTCGGCCAGCCGCAGCGTGTCGGCCTTCGCCTTGGTGATGCAGCCGATGATGCGGATCGCCAGACCGGGGCCGGGGAAGGGCTGGCGGCTCACCAGATACTCCGGCAGACCCAGCTCGCGGCCGAGCTGGCGCACCTCGTCCTTGAAGAGCATCCGCAGCGGCTCGATGATCTCCTTGAAGTCCACGTGCTCCGGCAGACCGCCCACGTTGTGGTGGCTCTTGATGGTCGCCGCGTCCCCGGCGCCGGACTCGATCACGTCGGGGTAGATCGTCCCCTGGGCAAGATAGTCCACCGCGCCGATCTTCTTGGACTCCTCCTCGAAGACACGGATGAACTCCTCGCCGATGATCTTGCGCTTGCGCTCCGGGTCGTCCACGCCGTCGAGCTTCGCCAGGAAGCGCTCCTCGGCATCGACGCGGATGAAGGTCAGGTCCCACTTGGAGAAGGCCGCCTCGACCTCGTCGCCCTCGTTCAGGCGCATGAGGCCGTGGTCCACGAAGACGCAGGTGAGCTGGGGGCCGACGGCCTCGGCCAGCAGGGCCGCGGCGACGGAGGAGTCCACGCCGCCGGAGAGGGCGAGCAGGACCTTGCCGGTCCCGACCTTCTCGCGGATCGCGGCGACGGCGGACTTGCAGTAGTCCTCCATGGACCAGTCGCCCTTCGCGCGGCAGACCTCATAGAGGAAGTTGCGAATCATGTCGATGCCGTGCTCGGTGTGGTTGACCTCGGGGTGGTACTGGACCCCGTAGAACCCGCGGGCCTCGTCGGCGATGGCGGCGTTGGGGCACATCTCCGTGTGGGCGACCAGGGCGAAGCCGTCCGGCACCTTGGCCATGTAGTCGCCGTGGCTCATCCAGGAGATGCCCTCGGCGGGCAGACCGGCGAAGAGCTTGCAGGCCGTGTCGAAGAAGGTCTGGGTCTTGCCGTACTCCCGCGCGGTGTCCTCCTGCGCGGGCGTGACCAGGCCGCCCAGGTTATGCGCCATGAGCTGACAGCCATAGCAGATGCCGAGGATCGGGACGCCCCAGGTGAAGATCTCCGGATCGACCTGGGGAGAGGTCTCGAGATAGACGCTGTTCGGGCCGCCGGTGAAGATGATGCCGATGGGGGACATGGCGCGCAGCTCGGAGAGGGGCGTGGTGTACGGCTTCACCTCGCAGTAAACGCCGCATTCGCGGACCCGGCGGGCGATCAGCTGGTTGTACTGGCCACCGAAATCCAGCACGAGGACAAGCTCATGGTTCATGGGAGGACATCCTTTCTCATCTTTTACTCTGTTCTATGGTCGGCGGGACCGGCGGGCGGTCCCGGATAGCCTACTGGGTCGTATGATCGCCGTGTGCACGGGCAGGATAGGGGAGAGACCAACCAAAAGGAGGAGAGGTCATGCTCACCGCCATCGTGCGCGCCGCGATCTTGTACCTGCTCATCATCATCGGCATCCGCCTCATGGGGAAGCGGCAGATCGGTCAGCTAGAGCCGTCGGAGCTGGTCCTGTCCCTGCTCATCGCGGACCTGGCCGCCGTGCCGATGCAGGACTTCGGCATCCCGCTGCTCATGGGGGCGATCCCCATCCTGACGCTCCTGTGCCTCTCGACCGTCTTCTCGGCCGCGGCGGCGCGGAGCATCCGCTTCCGGGCGCTCCTGTGCAGCCGCCCGAGCATCGTGGTCCAGGACGGGCGGATCCTCACCCGGGAAATGGAGAAGAACTGCTTCACCGTGGACGAGCTGATGGAGGAGCTGCGCGTGGCGGGCGTCACGGACCTCAAGACGGTCAAATACGCCGTCCTGGAGACGACCGGCCGGATATCCGTCCTGCTCACGGCGGACGAGCAGCCGGTCACGGCCCGGCAGATGGGCCTGCGCCCGCGTGAGACCGGCCTGCCGCTCATCGTGGTGAGCGACGGGCGGATGCTCTCCGAGAACCTGGCGATCCGCCATCTGAGCGAGGGCTGGCTCCTGGACCAGCTCCGCAGCCGCGGGATCGCGGACGTGCGGGACGTCTTCCTCATGACGGTGGACGAGCAGGACCGCGTCTATCTGGCGCAGCGGGAGGGGAAGCGATGAAACGAGCAGGCATCTCTGCGGCGATCCTGGCCGTGATGGTCGCGGTCCTGAGCTGGAACGCCGTCCACCTGGGCCAGACCGTCGCGCCGCTCACGGCGGAGCTGGGCGTGGCCTCGGAGGCCGTCCGCGTGGGCGACTGGGCCGGGGCGCAGGAGCGGATCGACGCCGTGCAGGCGCGCTGGACGGCCGAACGGCGGTACCTCCACCTCGTGCAGTGCCACGACGCGGTGGGGGAGATCGCCACCCACCTGGAGGAGGCGGGGGCCTACCTCGCGGTGCGGGACGCCGGGGCGTGCCGCGCCGCGCTCGCACAGGCCGCCGGGAAGATGGAGACGCTGCGCGAGAGCGAGGGGCTCACGCTCGAGAACCTGTTCTGAGCGGGGGGATCAGTCCTTCTTGCTGTCGAGGAGCTTGTTCAGCTCCTCCATGAAGGTGTTGATATCCTTGAACTGGCGATAGACGGAGGCGAAGCGGACGTAGGCGACTTCGTCGAGGACCTTCAGCTTCTCCATGACCAGCTCGCCGATCTGGTCGCTGGTGACCTCGCCGCCCAGCTCGTTCTGCAGCTCCTTCTCGATCTCGTCCGCGGCCTTCTCGAGGACCGGCAGGGAGACGGAGCGCTTCTCACAGGCCTTGAGCATGCTGGTCATGAGCTTCTTCCGGTCGAAGGCCTGACGGCTGCCGTTCTTCTTGACGACGACCATCGGCAGGACCTCCACCGTCTCATAGGTGGTGAAGCGGTTGTGGCACTTCAGGCATTCGCGTCTGCGGCGGATGCTGGTGCCGTCGTTGGCGGGGCGGGAATCGACGACCTTACTGTCGAGGGTGGCGCAAAACGGGCATTTCATGGGCGCATCGTCCTCCTGCGATCATATGTCCGCCCGGCGTATCGGACGCCGGCCGTGCTCAGGTGTCTTGGGGGCCTTGGTCGGTGCTCTGTTGTGCGCGGATCTTCTTCCGCCAGCACCGGTGGCACATGGCGATGTAGCTGTCGTTGCCGCCGAGGAAGACCTGGCTGCCCTCGGTGAGGATCCTGCCGTCCGCGTCCAGACGGGCGTTGACCGTCGCCTTGGACCCGCAGGCGCAGACGTTCTTGATCTCCGTGATCGAGTCGGCCAGCTCCATCAGCCGCTGAGAGCCGGGGAAGAGCCGCGTCAGGAAATCCGTCCGCAGACCAAAGCACAGCACGGGCAGGTCGCGCTCATCGACCAGCTCGCGGAGCTGGTCGATCTGCTCCGGCGTGAGGAACTGGGCCTCGTCGGCGATGATGACGTCGAAGGGACCGGCGGCCTCGTACCGGGCGCGGACGTCGTCCTCCGGGGCGATGACCTCCGCCCGGCGGGCCAGGCCCACGCGGCTGCGGATGATGTCGGCGCCGTCGCGGTCGTCGATGCTGGGCTTGATGAGCCAGACACGCATCCCCAGCTCCTCATAGTTGAACTGGGTGATGAGGGCCTGGGCGGATTTCGAGCTGCCCATCGCACCGTATTTGAAATAGAGCTTGGCCATCGGCGCCGCCGTCCTTTCCGAGACATACAGATACAGATATATTCTAACACACCCACCGTCCGATCGCAAGCGCGGGATCGAACGGCGCTGCTGTCCGCCTGCGGCGCACGATCATACATAGGAAGACGCCCAGATCTGTTCCAAATGTGAAAAATATGGACAAGTTTCGCTCCGATGCTTGCATGATGTGTAGAGAAATGGTATAATCCCGGCGGATGGGGACGGCGTATCGTCCCCGCAACGAGACCTACCACCACATTTGGAATGGAGGACATGAAATGAAGAAGATCCTTGCTCTGCTCCTCGCCGGCCTGATGGCAGTCGCCCTGTGCGCCTGCGGCGGTCAGGACCAGCAGGAAACGCCCCCCCCTGATGACCAGACCAACACCGAGATCACCGCGGACAGCATCGACGACAACATGACGTCCGAAGACGGCAAGTACGAGATCGCTTTCGTCACCGACGTCGGCTCCCTGAAGGACAAGTCCTTCAACCAGGGCACCTGGAACGGCGTGAAGCTCTATGCCTACCAGAACGAGCTCTCCTACAAGTATTATCAGCCCGCCAACGGCTCCGAGGCCACCGACAACGACCGCTATGACGCCATGAAGGCCGCCGTCGAGAACGGCGCCAAGGTCGTGGTCTGCGCCGGCTTCATGCAGACCGAGGCCCTCAAGCAGGCCGCCTCTCAGTATCCCGACGTGGACTTCATCTTCATCGACGGCACCCCCGTCTCCACCGATGACGGCACCGTCCTGACCAACGTCGCGGCCATCGCCTTCCAGGAAGAGCAGGCCGGCTATCTCGCCGGTTATGCTGCTGTCATGGACGGCTACACCAAGCTCGGCTTCTGCGGCGGCGGCGGCGGTGAGAACCCGGCCTGCTGCCGTTACGGCTACGGCTTCGTCCAGGGCGCTGACGCGGCTGCTGCTGCGAAGGACGTCCAGGTCGAGATCAACTACTCCTGGCAGTACGGCGCTTCCTTCGGCGCTTCCCCCGAGCTGCAGACCATGGCCAGCGGTTGGTACACCAACGGCACCGAGGTCATCTTCGCCTGCGGCGGCACCATGTTCGAGTCCATCGCGGCCGCTGCCTCCGCCAACGAGGCCGCTGTCATCGGCGTGGACGTCGACCAGTCCTATCAGTCCGACACCGTCATCACCTCCGCTCTGAAGGGCGTCGGTGAGGCTGCCTCCTGGGCCGTCGGCAAGGCCTATGACGGCTCCTGGGCCGACATCGGCGGCGTCGCCACCGCTCTGGGCGCCAAGGACGACGCAGTCGGCCTGCCCGTCGACACCTGGTCCCTCACCGGCTGGACCGTCGAAGAGTATCAGACCCTGTTCCAGTCCATCGTGGACGGCACTCTGACCATCGACAGCGATTACGCCAACCTGGACAGCACCGATCACGTCACCCTGAACATCATCTGATCGGTCGCCCCACGAAACACTCTTGCACAGGTCTCGCTCCAAACTCACCTACGCACTGCCCCGGACCGATATGGTCCGGGGCAGTTTTTATGAGAAGATCGCATGATCGGGCGCGCGAAACTTGCAAAGCATCGTCAGATCCGCTATAATAGTGCTGATAGCCTGCCCATCAGGAAAGAGAAAAGAGAGAAAGTAGGTGGAGGCATGGGACACGACCCTGAGTACGTGATCGAAATGCTGCATATCACCAAGGAGTTCCCCGGCATCAAGGCCAACGACGACATCACCCTCCAGCTCCGCAGGGGCGAGATCCACGCCCTGCTCGGCGAGAACGGCGCGGGCAAGTCCACGCTGATGTCCGTCCTCTTCGGCCTGTATCAGCCGGAGTCCGGCGAGATTCGGAAGAACGGGGCCCCCGTCCGGATCGACGACCCCAACGACGCGACCGCCCTCGGCATCGGCATGGTGCATCAGCACTTCAAGCTGGTCGAGGTCTTCACCGTCCTGGACAACATCATCCTCGGCGCCGAGACGACCAAGCTCGGCTTCCTCCAGAAGAAGGAGGCGCGCCGCAAGGTCGCGGAGCTGTCCGAGCGCTACGGCCTGCGTGTGGACCTCGACGCGAAGGTCGAGGACATCACCGTCGGGATGCAGCAGCGCGTGGAGATCCTCAAGATGCTCTACCGCGACAACGAGATCCTCATCTTCGACGAGCCGACCGCCGTCCTCACCCCGCAGGAGATCGACGAGTTGATGCAGATCATGAAGAACCTGTCGGCGGAGGGGAAGTCGATCCTGTTCATCTCCCACAAGCTCAACGAGATCATGACCGTCTCCGACCGCGTCACCGTCCTGCGCAAGGGCAAGTACGTCGGCACCGTCGAGACGCGCGAGACGAACAAGCAGGCGCTGTCCGACATGATGGTCGGCCGCCCGGTCCAACTCGTCGTGACCAAGGGCGAGGCCCATCCGACGGACGTCGTCCTGCATCTCGACCACGTCACCGTGCCCTCCCGGCTCCACAAGAAGGACGCCGTGCACGGCGTCTCCTTCGACGTGCGCGCCGGGGAGATCGTCTGCCTGGCCGGGATCGACGGCAACGGACAGACCGAGCTGATCTACGGCCTGACCGGCCTGGAGAAGTGCACCGGCGGGTCCATCACCCTCTGCGGGCGGGAGATCGCCCACGCCTCGATCCGGGACCGGTCCCGCGACATGTGCCACATCCCGGAGGACCGGCACAAGCACGGTCTGGTGCTGGACTTCACCCTGGAGCAGGACATGGTCCTCCAGCGCTTCCAGGAGCCGCAGTTCCAGCGGCACGGGTTCATCAAGCGCGACGCCGTGCGCGCCTATGCCAAACGGCTGATCGAGCAGTACGACGTCCGCAGCGGACAGGGCCCCGTCACCGTGGCCCGCAGCATGTCCGGCGGCAACCAGCAGAAGGCGATCATCGCCCGCGAGCTCGACCGCGACAAGGCCCTCATCGTCGCCGTCCAGCCCACCCGCGGCCTGGACGTCGGCGCAATCGAGTACATCCACAAGGAGCTGGTGGCCGAGCGCGACCGCGGCAAGGCGGTCCTGCTCGTCTCGCTGGAGCTGGACGAGGTCATGAGCCTGTCCGACCGGATCCTCGTCATGTACGAGGGCGAGATCGTAGGCGAGCTGGACCCGAAGGAGACGGACATCAAGGAGCTCGGCCTGTACATGGCCGGTGCCAAGCGCAGCGGAGAGGAGGCGACCGGCGCATGAACGAAAAGAAGGGCTCCCCCCTGCTCGAGCGTGAGGTGACACGGTCCATCCTGGCCTCCGTCCTGTCCATCCTGGTCGGCCTGATCCTCGGCTGCGTCATCATCGTGGTCGTCGCCGCGGCCAGCAAGTCCCTGTCCATGAACAGCGCCTGGGACGGCATCCGCATCCTTTTCGGCGGTCTGTTCAGCACCGGGCGCGGCGCCGGCGGCCAGCTCACCTGGGGCTTCAATCCGACCAACATCGGCAACATGCTCTTCCGCGCGACCCCGCTGATCCTCACCGGTCTCTCCGTGGCCGTCGCGTTCAAGACCGGCCTGTTCAACATCGGCGCGCCCGGTCAGTACCTCATGGGCACCATGACCACCCTGGTCCTCGCGCTGAGCATCCCCACGTCCTCCGTCCCCAGCGGGCTCGTCTGGCTCATCGCCTTCCTGGGCGGCTGCGTCGCAGGCGCGGTGTGGGGCTCCATCCCCGGCATGCTGAAGGCCTTCCTGAACATCAACGAGGTCCTCGCGTGCATCATGACGAACTGGCTCGCCGCCAACCTCGTCACCTGGGTCTTCGACGGGAGCCGGTTCCGCAACACCATCGAGAGCACGAAGTCCGGCTACATCTATAAGACCACCTACAACGACGTGGCCACCGCCAAGCTCGGCCTGGACAAACTCTTCCCGCACTCCCAGGTCAACGCGGGCATCCTGATCGCCATCGGCATCGCCATCCTCATGTACATCATCATGAACAAGACGACGCTCGGCTACCAGCTCAAGGCCTGCGGCGCGAACCGCCACGCGGCCCGCTACGCCGGCATCCGCGACAAGCGCGACATCGTCCTGTCCATGGCCATCGCCGGGGCACTCTCCGGCGCGGGCGCGTCGCTGTACTACCTCTCCGGCAACACCGAGTTCTTCTGGTCCACCTATCAGTCCCTGCCCGCCACGGGCTTCAACGGGATCCCGGTGGCCCTGCTCGCCGTGAACAACCCCATCGCCGTCATCTTCACCGGCTGCTTCATGTCGATGCTCGACATCTCCGGCCTGCAGCTGACGAACCTCACGGCCTACAACGAGTACATCACCGACGTCATCATCGCCGCCATCGTCTATCTGAGCGCCTTCTCGCTGGTCATCAAGCTCTGGCTCGGCGGCCGCAGGAAGAAGCGCAAGGCCATCGCCGCCGCGCCGCCTGCCGACGATGCCGACACCAAGAAGGGAGGTGAGGGCGCATGACCTTCCTGATCCAGCAGACCCTCATCTATGCCATCCCTCTGATGATCGTCGCCCTGGCCGGCGTCTTCGCCGAGCGCAGCGGCATCATCAACCTGGCCCTCGAGGGCATCATGATCTTCGGCGCCTTCATCGGCGTTCTCTTCGTCCGCACGATGCAGGGGAACGAGGTCTTCCTCGCCGCCAAGGCGGCAGGGGACTGGGGCACCCTCCAGGGGCTGGAGCTGCTCGCCATGCTCGTCGCCGCCGCGATGGGCGCGATCTTCTCGCTGCTGCTGTCCTTCGCCTCGATCAACCTGCGGGCGGACCAGACCATCGGCGGCACCGCGCTGAACCTCCTGGCCCCCGCGCTGGTCCTCTTCTTCATCCGCATGATCGCCAACCAGAACACCCTGCAGATGGCCACCGGCGACGCGGCGAGCTGGTTCATGATCAAGAAGTCCACCCTGGGCTTCGACAAGGACGCGGACCTCGGCTTCTTCGGGAATACCTTCCTGCATAAGGTGTATCTGGCGACCTACATCTGCATCCTCCTCTTCCTGATCCTGTCGATCCTGCTCTACAAGACCAAGTTCGGTCTGCGTCTGCGCGCCTGCGGCGAGAACCCCCAGGCCGCCGACTCCCTCGGCATCAACGTCTATAAGATGCGCTACGCCGGTACCACCATCTCCGGTGCGCTGGCTGGCATGGGCGGCTTCGTCTACTCCCTGACCACCGCCAACTGCACCTCCAACGGCGACGTCGCCGGGTTCGGCTTCCTGGCCCTGGCCGTCATGATCTTCGGCAACTGGAAGCCCCTGAAC